>JALYVS010000545.1 GCA_030853115.1 Actinomycetota bacterium | reverse complement strand
GTCCCGTTCCAGATCGCCTGCCAGGCCGCCGCCGTCACCTGGTACGCCACCGCCGGCCACGACCCCGCCGACCTGCACGAACGCCGCGCGTCCGCCCCCTGGTACACCTCCAAGGCCGAACCTTCCACCGCCGACATGGCCGCCAAGCTCCGACGCGTCATCATCGCCGCCAGATTTAAGGCATCTCGCCCTGACCAGCCAACACCCCAGGAAATCAGCCTCCTACGGCTGGCCTGGGAAGACCCTACGCCCCTCGCCGCCTAAAACAGCGAAAGCCGAGTTGTCAGCGGGCGGCCATATCTCGAGCAGTTGGGCGGTAGCCGTCGGACTGAGCGTAGAAGACCTCAGCAGGGTGAAGGCTTGGGCGTGACCGGCGACGTCCGCGGGGCTATCAGCTCGGCTAGGTGGATGGCAGGTGCTGGACAGCAGGACTAGGTCCCGGACGCTGTTAGCGCGTTCCCCGGGTTAGTGCAGCGGCTTCACGTGGTGGCATTCGCTGAGGCCCTGGCCTCGGTCTCCGTACGTCGGCCTGAAGTCAAAGGCCGCACGCACCCAAGATCGCCTGTGAATCCTAGCTCTTGCCGTCCACCACCAGCAGGTAGGAGCGGGCCGGGCCGAACTCGTACGTGTCGAGGACCCGGGTGCTGGCGGCGGCGAGGCACGGTGTTCCGCGAGACGACCGGGACCACGCCGCTGCAATGGCTGTGCGCCGAGCGGGTCCGCCGCGCGCAGGACCTGCTCGAGGACACCGACGAGACCGTCGAGCGCATCGCCAGCCTGTGCGGCTTCGGCTCCGCCTATCAGCGGACCTTCCGGTCCCACGCCACTACCTGAGAAATGCCGCCTTACCGGCCGAGGGTCTCCACGGCGGTCGCGCCGGGACGGGTCCACTGCGGCACGGGGCGGCTGGTTGGGCCCCAGACGGCGTTCCCGTCTGAGTCCGAGCGCCAGTACCAGCACGGGTCGCGCCCCTCGGGCCAGCCCTCGGGGTTGTACTGCCAGGCCTCACCGCGGCCATAGGGCGTCATGTCGAGCAGGCTGAAGGCCCCCATGGCCGGCTCGTTGCCGCGGCCCGTCGTGGAGTAGGTGAGAAACGCGCGATCGCCGACGCGCAGGAAGCAGGTGATGTATCCCATGTCGCCGCCGACCGGTTCGGCCAGGTCGCGCACCGAGTACCAGGGCTGGGTGTAGCCCATGAACTTGACGTAGGGCGCCACCTCCTCCCAGCGGCCCGTGGTCAAGATGGCCAACGAGACACCGCGGGCGTTGAGGTAGACGGAGTCCTTCAGGACCCATGCCGTGGTGGTGCAGCCTTCGCACTGCCCCTGGTGCGGCGCGCCGTCCCACCACATGTGCTTGTAGACCACGAGCTCGTCGCGGCCCTGGAACAGGTCCAGGAACGGGACCGGGCCGTCGGGGCCAGTGACCTCGACCGTCGGGTCGAACTCCACCATTGGCAGCCTACGGCGGGCCGCAGCGATGGCGTCGCCTTCGCGGGTGTGGGCCTTCTCGCGGATCAGGAGCTCGTCACGGGCGACCTGCCAGGTGGCCAGGTCAGCGACGGGCGGACGGCCACGCAGCGCGGTGGCCTGATCCTCGGGCGTAGTTGGCATGGTGTTCTCCCTTGGTGTCTCGTGCCGGGCAGCGCACGATGTCCTGACGACGGTCATTAGGACAGACGCATGCCCCGGCCTGAAATCATCCCAGCAGGAGACCGAATAAGGTCACGGCTGCCTTTACTGGGTCCACGACACTGGCGTGCCGGCGCTGGGCAGCCACCTGCCAGGGGCCGCACCGTTCGGTAACCGCCTGGAGGAGCTGTTGCGCGGCACCGGGCAGGCCCGGAGCCTGCTTGTGCGCCCCGTTACCGGCTAGGGGATCTGGCCGCCGGTGAGCGACGTCGGACGGCTCCTGCTGGCCACTTTCCGCCCGGGATCACCGAGCAGTGCCAGCTCGCCGGGAACAAGTCAGGACGTCGCAGTTCACGGTGACGTCGCAGATCTCGGGTGCTTGATCGTCTTGCGGTCATCGGCGTGACCGCCGACCGCCCCGTGGTGCCACAGCGCCACGAAGTGCGCGTTGCCGGCCAGCCTGCCCCGGATCAGCGCGGCGAGCCGCTGATCACGGGGACAGCGGCCCGAGGCACGGCGCAGGTCGGCGACCATCGCGCGGTCGGTCGCCTCGCGGTTTTCCGACACGACCGGCCGGTCAGCCAGCCGTCCGGGCGGGTCGGCGCCGGCCGGGAAACCGGGACGTGGCTGGATCTGCAGGCGGCGCGAGACGACCGGTTGTAACAGCCGGGAGGCGCAGAGCGCTATGCAGTTGCTTACGTGCGATAGGCGTCTGCCCGGTGCCGGATAGAGCGGATCTCGATGGCGTGCTTGGACTCGTCGATCTTGTACAGGATCCGGTAGGTGCCGCGCCTGGCCGCGTGAAGTCCCTCGTAGGGTCCATGCAACGGTTTGCCGATCCGCCACGGATCAGCTGCCAGCGCACCAGTGATCAGTTCCCATGCGGCGGCAGCGACACCCGGGGGCAACAGCTCCGCCAGCGCCCTCCTCGCCGGCGGCGTCAACAGGACGGCATACCGTCCGGTCACTGCCCCTTCTGAGGGCTCAGCCGGGCATCCAGTATCGCCTGCATCTCCTCCTCAGCGGTGAAGTCGCCGCGCTGCACGGCCTCCGCGGCCTCGGCCAGGTCGGCGCGGGCTTCTGGGTCGGTCAGAACTGCGATCGTTTCCTGCAGTTCGTCCCACTCCGCGACGGAGACCACCATGACATGCGGGCGCCCGTTCCTGGTCACGGTGAAATGGTCATGTTCGGCGGCAGCACGGTCGGCGATCTCCGTGAACCGGTTCTTGGCCTCGGTAATCGACAGGGTCTCCATAGCCATAATTCTAGCTATCCTCCCCTATGCCACGCCAGGCACGAAGCCACACATCCGCTACGGCGGCTACGGCAGGATCGCGTTCAGCTCGGTCTCTGGCGGGCGTGGGGTGTCAGAGCCGCAAGAACATGGCGTCGAGACCTATCAGGCCCACTGCCTTGCCGTAGAGCTGGCGCATCTGAGCGAGCACGTCGGCTTGCTGGACTCGCTCGATGATCTGGCCGTCTTCGACCCGGACGTAGTCGAAGAAGCTGGCTTCGAACGGGCGCTTGGTGGCTGGCGCCCCGTACAGCCGCCCGGTCGCCGTCCCGCGGACGGTGCCATGCGCGAGGCCGACATCGCCGTCCGCGAGGACCTGGGCCAGCTCCACGCGGAGGTCGGGAAGGCCCTTCCAGACCCGGCGGACCGATTCCTTCGCCTCATCCCAGCCCACGAACCCGTGGGTGAACCCGACGCAGTTCTCGCGGTAACGGGCGGCGTCCACGAATCGTCCTGCTCCCTCAAGGTCCTGGCGGTTCACAGCGTCGATGAACCCCCTGTAGACGTCGGCGGTCCCGCTGGCCGGGCCCTGGCCGGTCGTGGTCATGATGATCCCTCTTTCCTAAGCTTTGCACCGCAGTGCTCATCTAGCCGGATGCCGTTCGTTGATCGTCATCTCACGACACGAATACCTGTTGGCACATCCACACAGCGATAACGGCCGCGGCCGACCATGCGGCCACCCGTATCCAGTTGGATCGGACAAGCAGGCTGAGTGTCCGCTGGTCGAAGCCGCCCGCGGTCGCGGCCAGCACCCCCAGGACGACCACCAGCGCGAAACGGCGGTTGTGCGCAGCCTCATAACGAGGAAATGCGTCCGTTCCCACGAGCGCCAGGAGCGGGTAGTTGAGCAGTTGCATGGTCCACAGCACGCCGGTCACAAAGATGGTGGCGGTGGTTTCCAGCAAGAGGAAGGCTTGCCCGGTGCCCATC
>JALYVS010000124.1 GCA_030853115.1 Actinomycetota bacterium | reverse complement strand
GGACCGCAGTAGCTCTGATCGACCGGGCGTTACCTAGCCGTATGGTCCCGGAGGTCCGTCCTGCGGCCGGCATGCCGAAGCGGCCGCGCGGGCCGCCGTGGCCACGGCCACCACCGGGTCATCGGCCATTCCGGAGCTCCCCAGCGCCCGTCGTGCACATGAGTACGGAACAAAAGCGACCGTAGCGCAGGTGACTCCGGGACACACGGGAAACCCGAAGTCGCCTGCACTCAGGCGTGATAGCCCACGTCGCTAGTGCAGATGACTTCGGACATTCACACGACACCGACCCGGTCAAGAAGACCTGCTATCCCTTTCGGCCGTATCTCGGCTGACCCCCCTTATTGAGCCGGACGAGTCAGCTCACGGCGACCGGTCGACCGCGGCTGGATTCGGCCGCGTCCGCGTCATGCGCTCGTGGCTCCTTCGCCGGGGGCGTCGCAGAACGGTGACCGCGAAGCCTGCGCGGGCATCGAACGGCCGCAAGTCCCAGGTGGCGAAGCGGTGCTCTCGCACCAGGCCGGCGGCCGTGGCGTGGGCGTCAAAGTCGTCCAGCTGATAGCCGCGGTCCAAGCCGAATCCGATCACGACGAACCCGTCCGGACGAAGGTGCGCCGTGACGCGGGCGAGCACGGCCGGTTCGGTGTCCGGTGCCACGAACGCCAGGACGTTGCCGGCGATCACTGCCGCGTCGAATGGCTCAGGTTCCCCGAGGGCAGCGAGGTCGAGTCCGGCCAGATCCCCGACCAGCCAGTGCGGACCCGGATGATCGGCCTCAGCGGCCGCGATCAGCTCAGGATCGACGTCCACACCGACGACCTGGTGGCCGCGGGCGGCGAGTTCGCCGCCGACCCTTCCCGGCCCGCATCCCGCGTCGAGCAGGCGGGACCCGCGCGGCACCATCGCATCCACCAGGCGCGCCTCACCGGCCAGGTCGGCGCCGTCGGCCGCCATCTTGCGAAACCGGTCGATGTACCAGGCCGAGTGTTTGGCGTCATGGTCGGTGAACCAGCGAGGCCTCGTACTCACGCTGCCCACGTTAGTGCCACGTGGCGCGCTGCCGACCAGCGAGCACGCCCGAACGCGGTCGGTATCGTGGCATGTTGCGCTGACGGTGCGGGGATTGCGCACGGCGTTCCCTTCGCTGCGTCACGGCGCTGCGGCGACGGTCGCGGTAGAGGACGTAAGCCTGGCGGTACCCGGCATGGACCAACTCGCCAAGTCCGGGCAGGCCGAGGATCTGCTCAAGCGCCTCGGGATGTCCCAGGGATGATCTACGCGCCAGCTCGCCCGATGCTCAGGGTGTGAGCCGTGCGCGGCCACCTTGCCGGACGCACCGATCGCGCTCTGCGCCGTCGCCGTCGCCGTCATCTCGCTCGTCCCGATCGGCTACCTGTTCCTCACCGGCATCTCGCTGCACGACGTCCGCCAGCAGTTCCGCTACCCCGGCCACCGCAGCCGCGGTATGGCAGAGCATCGGGTTGACGCTCGCGGTCAGCGTGCTCACGATCGTCCTGGGTGTCGGGTGCGCGCTTCTCATCGTCCGCACCACCCTGCCCTCCCGCGGCTGTTCACCGTCCTGTTCGCGCTGCCACTCGCCGTGCCGGGGTTCGTCAGTGCGTACGCCGATTACTCCACCGAGCTCACCTACGCGCCGCGTCTCGGGTTCACCACCAGCTTCGCCGGCGCTTCGCTCATCTTGGCGCTCACCCTCTACCCGTACGTCTTCTTGCCCAGCGTGATCGCGCTGCGCAACGTGGACCCCCACGGCACAGCGCAGCCTTGTGGCGTGTCGTCCTACCGGCGCTGCGCCCGGCGATCGCGGCGGGGGTTCTCATCGTCGCCCTGCACGTGCTGGCCAAGTACGGCACCATGGTGCAACTCGGGCGCAGCACTCTCACGACCAAGATCGTGGCCGAGATGCTGGACTACGGCGACTACCGCTCGGCCCGGTCCCTGTCGCTGCTGCTCGGTGTGCTGTCGATCGCGGTGCTGCTGGCGACCTATGCACTCACGGGTCATAGCCGCAGCCAGGACTTGGAGAGCGACACATTCCGGGGGAGGCTGACTGCCTGGTCCTGCCTGGCTGGGGTACACCCCAGCACGACACGCCAGGTGCCCCGGTCCAGGCCACCGGACCCCGTGACGCTCGCAGCGTAGCCTCCCCCGCTTTGTCCCGCTCTCCGGCCTATCCCCACCTGCTCATGCGCAAGGACGGGCAGGTCACGGGCCAGGGCCAGGGCCAGGGTCATGACCGGGACCAGGCCGGCCCGCGACACCAGATCCAGGTCATCGGACGCCGCGCGGATCTTCACGGCGCTGTGCTTCAAGAGCACTTGACAGGTGCCCCTTCCGCCCGGCTGATGGAAGCTCTGCAACTCCCATTCTCCCAGGCCAGGGGCACCCTTCATTGTCAACACGCCAAGGACAGCCTTACCCATGCGGTGGATCCAGGCTCAGCTACCTCGCATCTCGCCGGGCGTTCCCGGGTGCTGGGCCTATTCCGGTGGCGAGCGGCGCACGTCAGTCATAGGCGTGCGCCAGGCTGAAGAGTCGAGGATGCGGAACCGGCGGCCGGTGACCTCGACGGGAACAATGCGCACGAAGCGATGCTTGGGCCCGGCATTCCACGGGAACAACGGAAGCGTCAGCGCATCGAAAACCTCATCGACGCCCTCGATCTCTTCCGCCGGGCCCTTGACGACGACACTCCATGCCTCTCCGGAATCCGGTTCGTACCCGTCTACCTCAAATGCGACCTGCGGCCACGCGGCCACCGCGGCAAGCTTCGTGCCCTCCCCCGTGCGGAACACGACCGTTCCGTGATCGACCAGATAGTTGACCGGGAAGATGTCGGGATGCCCGGCCACAGACACGGCAATCCGCCCGACTTCCGCGGACCTCAGCAGCGCCCAGCACGCATGCACCTCAAGGACAGTCACCCCGGATCGCGGTTGAACAGCCATGCCCAAGTATCCACCGAGGCCCGAATACAGGCAATGCGGGCAGCAGGCTGAGGCTCGCCTTGCGGTCCGCGGGACCGGCAGCCGCACTTGGTGAGGTACCGGGTCCAGGCACCGAAAACCCAACGGATATGTGGGCGAGGTCTGCCGGGATCCTCACCCGGCAAGCACGTCATCGTGGCGGCTGATACCGGCAGCCACTCTGCCAGGCCGCGGCCAGCCCTGGTGGCCGGCCGCAGGGCTCAGCCCGATGCGCCGGCGGCGCCGAAGGCGCCCCCGAGGCCGGTGAGGTCGACGGGAAGCCGTGCCTGCTCGGGCACAAGGCCCAGGAACGGGCGCATCGCTTCGAGAGCGGCGAGGATTTCGCGCCCGACCTGCTGCGCCGAACGCATGGCATCCACGGAAACCAGGATCCCGCGGTCCCGGTACCACGCGATGATGGGCGATGTCACGTCATGGTAAACAGCAATGCGCTGGGCAATGACCTCTGCCGTGTCATCGGAGCGATGCTCCAGCGCGGCCCGCGCGAGCAGCCGGCGCATCAGCTCGGCATCGTCAGCCTGCAGGTGCAGGGCCACATCCGCGATCATGTGGAGATCGCGGAAGATCAGGTAGGCCGCGCGGGCCTGGTGCATGTTCCGCGGGATTCCGTCCAGGACAAACCCGCCTCCGGCCGCCTTGGCCACGACCATCGCCTCACGCAGCATGTCGAGGACGACCTGATCGGGAACGAGTTCGCCGCGGTCCAGATACCCCTGAACGGCCAGGCCCAGACCGGTCCGCCGCGCGACGTGATCGCGCAGCAGTTCACCAGTGGAGATGTGGGGAATCCCGAAATGCGCGGCGATCAGCGCGCCCTGAGTCCCCTTGCCCGCGCCCGGGGGCGCGATCATCAGCACCCGCATCACTCATCTCCTCGCCTCATCATCCCGCCCGGTCTTGTTCCCTTGCGGGTCCTCTGTGACACAGCAGAACGTCCAGCAAAGTGGACACTTTGGCGGTGTTCATGGCGTGGTTCTTACTTATTACCAGCGCAACCGCTCAGCCGCGTCGTCCGCCTCACCATCGACGACGTGGTCCACGACGGCGGCCGGATCCTCCTGCGGCTCGGCAGCCCCCGTCCCCGGTCTCCGGCCCGGTCGCCGATCTCCTGCTCAGCTGGATCGAGAACCGGGACAACATGAACACAGCGACGAACCGCGACTCGCGCTGGCTGTTCCCCGGGCGCCGGGCCGGGCAGCCGATGCACCCCGACGCGCTCGCCGCGCTGGTCAATGACCTCGGCATCCCCACCGTCGCCGGCCGGGCCCCCGCGATCCGCCAGCACATCCTGGAAATGCCCGCACCCGGGGTCCGAAACGAGGGTGGCGGTGGTCGGTGTCCGTGCCCGGGCGAGGTGCCTACGGTCACGCCGATTCGCTGCACGAGGCACGAGTGGCCATCCGGCTGGCCCGCGCAGACTTGCGCCGGTAGGCGATCGTCTGCGGGCACCCGCCGGGTGAAGGGGTGTCCTGCGGGACGACCTTGATCATCGGGTACTTACCGGAGCGGACGACTCAAGGGCATGCCGCGCAGGTTCCTAAGGCAGGTCCATCGGGGCCGTTTCGAGGACCGGGCCGCACATCAGCGGTGAACCTGTGACCCGGCATCAGTGCTGGACGGTCAGGCGCAGCCACGCGGCGCGGGCGTCGACGCGCCGGTTGCCGAACCAGCAGCCCCAGCCGGCCCAGAGGGGATGCCGGAAGTGCCACGGCACCGGTCCGGCGATGAAGCCGGCATCGACCCTCGGGGGCTCGGCGGCATCGCGCGGTACCCCGACGATCCGAGGCGCGACCTCGTGCGCGCGCCGGGTCATCGCATCGTCGTGGTGGTACAGCAGTGAATAGGTCCGGTCCTCGTCCAGGCCCAATCGCCCCGCGAGTCGGCGGGCCGCCCGGGACTCATTCGACATGATCGCGTACCAGTCCGACGTGCGGTGCAGATGTGACAGCGGAAGACGGTCCTGGCGTGCCCGCAGTGCTGCCCACGCCTCGGCGGGCAGCTCGGACAGCGGCAGCGGCGGGTTGGATCCGGTCCCGGCCGGCCAGTGCGGCGGCGGGATGAGCGGGACCGGAGCCAGGCCGGGGGGCGCCCCGAGCGCGCGTAACGCCACCTGGCGCAGCTCGTCTGCGTCCGCCCCGGCCCGGGTGAGTGCGGCGCGCACGCTGGCATCTCCTTGGTCGAGGAGTACGACGAGCAGATGTTCCGGACCCGCGCCTTCGCCTCGCTGGTTTGCCCAGGCCCGCGCTGACGCCTCCGCCTGACCGGCCCCGGGCGCGAAGGTTGCCGAGTACGACTCGCCGCTCGGTGCGGGCAGCCCGAGCAGCTCCCGCAGGCTCAGCGTGCCGGAGCCCCGATCGCGCAGCGCGTCGGCGACGGGCCCGGCCACCTCGCTGGCGCCGACCAGCAGGTGTACCGGCCTGAGCGTCCCGGCGGAACCGACGGCCTGCACGGCATGACACATCGCCTGCTCGCCACGATCGGACCATCGCGGCAGCGGAGCGTTGCGCCTGCGCATACCGCCAGTCTGGCACCGTTCCGGCCACCCTGCCGGCGATCCCGCCGCAAGGTTCGGACCGCGCTGGTCAGCTAACCGCCGCGTCCGCAAGGGAATCGGCTACCGGCGCAAGTCTGCGCGGGCCAGCCGGATGGCCACTCGTGCCTCGTGCAGCGAATCGGCGTGACCGTAGGCACCTCGCCCGGGCACGGACACCGACCACCGCCACCCTCGTTTCGGACCCCGCCACCGCACCTTTGACCGTCGTCGCATACGCCCAGGTTCGCCCGTCCCCTTCGAACCGGCAAGGGATCCCCTGCGGGACGGCCACCGCGCCAGATAGCGCTGTCAGGACCACGCCACTTACCGCTGACAGTCACAATGTTCCCGCAGGACAGCCGACCTGTTATCAGAGGTAATGGGTCGTTACCTCTGATAGCGGGGTAGGACCTACATCGGAACCGTTTCGTACGCGGAACGGGTTCGGGGAGGTCAGTGCGGGTGCTGAACGGGGCTTTCTGCGGGTGTTCGGCGTACGTTCTGGTTCGGCCGGAGCCCGGATGTGATCATGGTGCGGGTGCGGGTGCGGGTTCGGCTGGTGGGTGACGGATCGGGGCTTGGCCCACAACGGAACGGCCACGGGCGATAGGGGCCTGTGACGAGGACTGTGCAGGATTGCTGAGCGGGGCATAGCGTCCGGGTTCAGGTTGCGATCGTGGCCCGGTAAGGCAGAGATGTTCCTCGACCCCGGAATCCCAGGGCGGTCTGCCGCATCAGGGTCGGCTATCGGACAACCGTTCCGATCATTGTTGGTCTATCGGGCGGAACTTCCGTGTCTCGGATTCGCCGCCGCCGCCCGGCGCCCGGCGCCCGGCGCCGTAGAGGATCGGCTGTCGGGTGACTATCCCCGCCGGCCGTTCGGCATGCTGGACTCCGGTCAGGGCAGGAGCACGATCTTGCCGAGAGTGTGTCGCCGTTCGAGTTGTTCGAACGCATCGGCGACGCGGTCGAGCGGGTAGGTCGCTGCGATGGGAAGTTCGATGGCCCGCGAGGCAAGCAGGTCTGCCAGTTCGCTGAGCACGGCCGGTACCTCCGAGTCGGACAGGGCTGCAGCGCCGGCCACTTGTACGCCGAGTTCGGCCGCGGCGGGAGAGAAGACGATGGTCTTGATCCGGTGGATCTCTACGCCCAGGTCAGCGGCCAGGCGGACGTACCCGGGTCCGAATAGGTCGATGAACGCGTCGATCCCGTTCGGGGCGGCTGAGCGCAGCCGATCGCTGATGCCGTCGCCGTATTTGACCGCGATCACGCCGTGGTCGGTGAGCCACCCGGCGTTTGACGCTGATGCGATCCCAAGTACCGTCGCCCCGCGCTGCACCAGCAACTGGACGACCAGCGTGCCGACCCCGCCCGTCGCTGCCGAGACGGCCACGACGTCGCCCGGCCCCGGCGCTGCGGCGCGGACCGCGGCGTAGGCGGTGGTGCCGGCGACATCCAGCGCCCCGGCGACCTCCCAGGGCAGCGCTTCCGGCTTACCGATGAGCTGGGTCGCCGGGACGACGGTGTGGGTGGCGTGACTGGAGCGGGTCCAGGAGTAGCCCAGGACCGCGTCGCCGACATCGAGATCTTTGACATCGGTCCCGGTTTCGAGCACGATCCCGGCGAGGTCGGTGCCCTCACCCGAGGGAAAGGTGGCCGGCAGCAGTTCATGCAGCGCGCCGGAACGGATGAGCGCTTCACCCGGGTTGATGCCCGCGGCCTGGACTTCGACGAGCACCTCGCCGGGCCCGGGCCGGGGCGTAGGTACGTCGCGTACCGACAACACCTCGCGCCCGCCGTAACGGTCGAAGCGCACGGCCCTGGCCTGCGCGGATGGCGTCGAAATGGTCGGCATCAGTACTCCGCTTCAATGATCATGGCGTCATCTTCCCCCATCGGGCAGCCCCGAATGGCCGGGCCAGCGCGTTGCCGTCGCCGATTGGGGATCGTTTGCGGTGCGCCCGCGCCAGATAGCGCTGACAGGACACCGCCATTTACCGCTGACGGTCACAATTGAGCTTCCCAGCCGACGTATTTGATCTTGTCCGGTACTGAGGACTTCCGGACACCAAGATCACAACCACGATCCGTCACCCACCAGCCGAACCCGCACCCAGACCATGATCACATCCGGGCTCCAACCGAACCAGAACGTACGCCGAACACCCACAGACAGCCCCGTTCAGCACCAGCACTGACCTCCCCGAACCCGTTCCGCGTACGAAACGGTTCCGATGTAGGTCCTACCCGAACTCCACCAGCAGGTCCCAACGCCCGTGTCTCCATCTACTATCCGTCTTTTCCGAATGAGACATCCATCGAGATCGTCTCTGCCTGGCCCGAGCCGCCTTCGCCGGTCAGCTCTGCCGACGCCGACGCCGACGCCCATGGCGGGGCCGTGGTCTAATCGGCACGTGCTAGAGACGCCAGAGGAAATCGATCGCCTGCAGGAGTTGCTCAACCGCAGCGCCGCCGGGGCGGGTGCTCACCTGAAGGGCATCATCAGCGACGACCACCGCCTTAGCGCGGTGCGGGTATCCGAAAGACTGCAGGGTATGCGGCTGCTCGTGGTTGCCACAGTGACGGCCGACGGCCGCCCGCTGGCCGGTCCGGTTGACGGCTACTTCCTGCACGGGTCCTTCTACTTCAGCTCGGGCAGGGGCTCGGTGCGGATGCGACACCTGGCCGCCCGTCCCGCCGTCAGCGCTACCCATCTCGCAGGCGAGGAACTCGCCGTGACCGTGCACGGCCGCGCCGAGCTGTTCGACGTCTCCGACCCCGCCCGCATTGAACTGCGACAGGCGATGCTCGACCACTACCTGCCCAGGCAGGGACCGGCGTTCGAGACCTGGCTGGACCAGGCCGACCCGGTCGCAGCGCGCATCGACGCAGACAAGATGTTCACCTACGGCACGAACGACTGAGCCGGGCCGCCCGCCTTCACAGGCCACAATCACTGAGACAAGGACAGATCACCGGCCCAACGACTGAGCCCTGGCTACGTCCATTGAGACCGGAAAGGCCGCTTGCTGACCGATCCTGAGAGACTGCTCAATGCCTCGGCCGAGATGGCGCCCCGGCTGCGCCGCCCTGCGTACTCGTTCCACTCGATCCTGGCCGAGGCGGCTCTTGTCCACCATGCCGGGCGGGCCGGCCCCGCCGTCCTGGACCTGGCGCCAGTCCGTGACCGGCAGGAGGCCATGAGCCTTCGCAGCAGCGTCATGGGCGTTCTTATCGGGCACAATGACCTGGACCTAGCCCTGCGCTACGGGCGAGCGGTCGCTAAATCGCCTGTGCTCACCATGGTTGAGGAATGGGCGTTCCCCACCTACACCCGCGATGCGCGGCCCGAACCCGGATTCACGCTGGCGCGGTCCCTACTGCTGCGTAACACCGCAGCCGAGGTAATCCGTGAAATCGGGTCCTACAGCGACGCATACGTGCACTACCTGCTATCCGTTTACCTGCCGCTTGCGCTGGCCCGCGATCCAACGTTCGGCCTGGCGCTCGACGCCCTGGCGCCAGCTATCCGCCAGCGCCTCGACCACGACGTTGATCCGGCACTGCGCACTGTGTGCGAGCACACGCTTCGCGACCTTAGGAGGTCCAATGACTGAGGCCCCGGCCATCCCCGCACCCGCTGCGTCCTCGCACTGGGAAGGCAATGCAGAGTTCTGGGTTCGCATCATCCGCGAGCACCGGGACCGTTACCGGACTGAGCTAACCGACAAAGCCATGCTGGCCGCGATCGGCCCCTGTCCCGGCCTGGACGTGCTGGACGCAGGATGCGGCGAAGGCTACCTAACCCGGGAGATCGCCGACCTCGGGTCGCGCCAGGTGGCGGGGGTCGACAAGTCCCGCGCGCTCATCGCCGCGGCCGGGGTGGCCTCGGCCGGCCAGCCCGCCGTGCGTTTCCGCGAGGGCGACCTGGCGGCCTTGCCGTTCGGCGACGACTCCTTTGACCTGGCCGTCGTCAATCACGTGTTTAACGATCTGCCTGACATCGTGGGCCCGGTCGGCGAGCTGGCCCGTGTCCTGCGACCAGGCAGCCGGCTGGTCATCTTGATGTTGCATCCCTGTTTTTATGGCCACCGCGCCGAGCGGCAGGAGATTCGCAGGACGCTGCCGGTAGCCGACTACTTCGCTCAGCGGGTCATAGAGCAACGTTTCGAGGTAGACGGCATCGTCTCGCCGGATCCCACCGTCACCTGGGTTCGCCCGCTCGAGGCCTACACCAAGGCGATAACCGGGAGCGGCCTGTGTATCACGGGCTTGACCGAACCGCACCCGTCTGATGACCAGCTGGCCGCTAGCGAATGGTGGCGCGAGAACTTCCCGCGCCCGCTGTTCCTGCTCATCACTGCCCGCAAGGAGCCGGGCCTGGCCGTCGACAGATAGTTTTCTAGGCCGTTCGGGCCTGTCGGTGACGTTGCCGTTCTCCGGTACCTGCCGGTAGGCCAGCCCACGGCCCACCTCGACAGCTGCTTAGATCCAGCCTGTAGCGACTGTGTGCGAGCACACGCTCCGGCAAGGACGCCGTGAGCCGGTACAACAGGCACCCGGAAATAACGAGCGCCTGAGCTGGTCATTCCTCCGTTCCTCGCCAGTGGTCGATGGCAGCGGCCCATCGCCGAACGCAGCGGCGCGAGCTCATGACCCGACCCTTCCGGCGCAGCGAGCTGCGCGAGGCACTGGACGCCGCCACCGGACACGGCCAGGACGAACGCGATGACGTGTCCGTACCCGACCCCGCCACGGGTCAGCCCAACAGCAAGAAACGCACGCTGCGATGGCTCGCTGCGTTCTTCGCGGGTGTCCTGTCAAACGCGCTCGGCGGAATACTCACGATCCTCATCGTGGCCCTCGCGATCTTCTTGTGGACGCACTCCCACGCCGGCCATTCCCCCGCGAACCACCTGCCAATACGGTCCACTGCCGCCGCGACAACCCAGGCGTTAAATCTCTCGTCCACCGCGGCGACCGCGCCGTTTTCGCGGCTACGCCAGAAGCTCGCCCGGGCCCGTCGTTCACCTTTAAGTCAAGCCGGGGTGATCACCTGCGCAGCGCGGCGACCATCTCGTTGACCTGCTCATCGCACCGAGCGCAGAGCGCGGCGCCCGGCAGGCGCGATGAGTTCCGGCAGCGGATGCACGGCTTCCGCGGCTCGGTTTCGCTTCGCAGCCCTAGCTCCGAGATGGGCTCCGGGGCCCGTGCCAGCGAGGTCGGCGTGATCATCTCGGGCTGCGGCGGCCGACCGCATTCCTGCCGGGTCGAAGGCGCCAGCGCCTGGCCCCGGGGCCTCCGCACGTCGTACTGAAGGCGACATCCGGTCAGCTCCTCGTACAGCGCCACGCTGCCGGCGCTCATGAGCCGCACGTACTTGCCGATCCGGACCGGCTTGATCGCGTCCTCGGCCAGGCCGGTCACGACGTCGTCGACGTGCAGGCCGCCCCAGGCCCCGACCGCCGGGACGAGTCGGCCGCAATCACGCTGGCGGTGCAGGCAGGCCCCCCGGGTTCCGCACCGCACGGCCTCGACAACCTGGAGCCCCGCCGCGATGACCGTACCGGGCAGCGGGAGCGCCTGCCACGCCGACACCGGGACCAGCGTGCGATAGGCGGGAACGTGACCGGTCCACGCAGGTGACGTGGACCGGTCAGTGAACCACGCGACCGTCCCGAGCCCCGCTTTCACCGACCGCGCCGTGCGGTCGACTGCGGCGCTCCTGCCGAGCGCCGAGCGCTGGATCTCGAAGCCCACACGGCCGTCGACCACCACGTCGACCCTGGTGTGCCCGGTTGTGACGACCTCGAAGTCGGCGACGTGCCCGGCCCGCTCGGCGGCCCGGGCGTGATACTCGGCTTCCCGCTTGTGCTCATCGCTCATCGTCGACTTGCGGATGACCAGCGTCTCGGTGCAGGGCCCGGTGTCGTGGTGGTATCCGAACAGCTCGTCTTTGCGGACCCGGCCGTGCTGAAGGTAGATACCCCCGCCGCAGCCGCCGCAGCGCAGGGCCGGGTGCAGCCGCGGCGAGCGCGTCTTCTCAAGCTCAGCGTAAAGTGCCGGGCCGACTGAGGCCGCCAGGTCGACGCAGCGGCCGTCAGCGAGGATGATCTCGGATTTCATGCCACCTCCGGGCCAGCTGGGCCCTTCCGGGATACGATAATCGGCCCCGCCGACATTCAGCCCGGCCCGGACCGGCGGGCGGCCGCCGGAGGCGGTTAACGCTGTTTGTCGGACCCGCCAGTTACTCTCAGAATCGGACTAATTACTGATCTGAGGTGATCTCTGATGGTTCTGGGCAATGTGCTCATCTCCCCGGACACCCAAGCCAACCTTGGCCCTGCAGGTGTAGCCGAGCTGAAGGCCAGCTTGTGGCCAGTCGACTGCCAGACCTGCGGACGGCCGCTGGGCTCGCAGCCGGCGGCCCTGGCCGTCGACGACGTGACCGTGTTCGCCTGGGCATCCCTGCACCACAAGCAGTGCCGGGCGCCTGGATGGAACAGCGGCCCGGTCATCACCCAGACAAACGCCGGAGTCTCCCACCGGTCCCGGCTGGTGATGATGCCCACGCAGAAGTCCCCGCGTGCGGCCGAGCCGGACGATGCGATGCCGATGATGGTCGTCAATCCCGGCATGGAAAGCGTGACGCTGCGCCGGGACCACGGCCGGTGGCGGCCCCAGTTCCACAGCGTCTTCACCGCCGCCGGAATGGTCCCGCCGGGCCGCAAGCTCCGCATCCACCGGCCGATCTCCGGGGCAACCGCCACACTGACGCCGGTCACCGCCCGGATCACGCTGGCCGACCGGCCCGGCGACGTGTACGAATCCGAGCTCGACGCGGAGAACGCCGGCGGCGACCCATTCCGCCGCGCGATCACCGGCCAGGGCGGCATCATGCTGGCCGTCACCCACGTCGTCGATCCCGCTGCCGACGACGGGCTAGCCCGCCAGATCAGCAGCGCGATGCGCGAGGGGCGCATGCTGTGCGGCTGGGTCGCGCTTCAGGCCTGAACCAAGGAGGAGACGCAGCATGAGCGATGACACGCCCGCGGGAGTCTGGCTGTACCAGGACGGCGGATGGGAACTCGCCGACGACCCGGTCCCCTGGAGCGGGAAGGCCGGGGAGGACGTGAGCGCGAAGTACGCCGAGGCGGGGTACTCGGAGTTCTCCCGCACCGCGGCTGACCCGTTCCTGGTCCTCGGGCTCAACAGCGGGGAGGCCCGGCCCGCCGCGCAGTTCACCTTGTTCGTCCGCCGTGAGCACCCGGAATGCCTGATCGACATCGAGGGCGCCGGGGGGCGCACCCGAGCGGTGTACGCGGCCCGGCTCCCCGATGGGCTGGACCTGCTGGCACGCTGGGCGCCGATCGCCCAGGCCGGCGTACTCACCGCCCTGGCCGGGGATCTCTTCCAGGCCGCCACCGACCGCAACGGCCGCCCTTTCATGCCTCTCGGGGGCTTGGTCGAGGGGGTTATGCGCCGGGCCGCAGAGGTCAGCTAGCTGTACGTGTCGCATAGGACGGCCGTCCGTAAACGGCGATCTGCGGACAGTCGCTCGCTAGCCGCTGTTTGTGACTTTCAGAGCTGAGTGACGTTGATTTCTTCGGCGCTCTATGGCGCTATCCGGTGGGTGCCGGCTCATTGGCGCGGGCACCCACCGGCGCGGGGGTCAGATGTAAGCGACGGGGTTGCGCGATGGGTGCGGGGTGATGGTGACCTGGCCGATGCGTGGGTCGCCGAGGAGTAGTTCGCCTTCCAGGGCGTAGCGGTCACCGCACTTGGTGATGCCCTTGATTTGGGCGACGGCCATGATCAGGCCCTGGGTGTCGACGATCTGCACCTGATCCTCAGCCAGAGCCCGGTCGGCGTTGAACTTCCACACTCCTCGCCCGGCCTCCCAGGCGTCTTGCTCGCTGATGCCTGGCAAGCTGCCGACGCGTGAGCGACCCAGCCAGTCAGTCGCGGGGTCGACGGCCCGGTCTGGACCGAGCTGGATCTGCAGCATGTGGGACTCCCTCGGGTAAGCATACTATGTAACTTGTTAATAAGTATGGATGACTTGGTTAAGCTTGTCAACAAGTATCAAAGTCTAATTCGGGGGATTGGGGTGTTGCTGGGTCTGTCCGCCAGGGCGCCGCGGGCCCGGCGCCGCTTGCCCTCGGCGGTCCAGGCCGGGAGGGCGTCACGGCGCACATGTCCGAGACGAACTGCGGGTAAGGCTGTGTGCTGTCCGGTGCCGACGGGCCTAGGCAGGCGTACCTGGTTGACCCGGTAAAGCCGTCCGTCTTCGACCACGAGTAGCCCGCGTCGGATATGGAGGGTTATTCAGGGAGGCTTATTCAGGCGATTCTGTAGAAATGCAGGCCAATTACCGCCGAGATCGTCGTGGCGAACGTGTCGATCGGGCGCCTGTAATCGGTGTGGACGATCCGCCAGTTCTTGAAGTGCGAGATTAC
>JALYVS010000012.1 GCA_030853115.1 Actinomycetota bacterium | reverse complement strand
AAGACCGGCCCGATCTCGAACAGCGCCGTGTCGGCGAAGCCCCGGCCGATGTTCCTGGCCAGGACCCGGAGCAACCCGGGTAGCAAAGTAGTGCGCAGCAGGGGCTCGTCCTCGCTCAGCGGGTTCGCCACCACCACCGCCAGACGGCGCATGTCCTCGGGCGGAAGTCCGAGCTGCTCGGCGTCGGACCGGGACGCGAACGGCGACGACAGCACCTCGACGTACCCGGATTCCCCCAGGGTCCGGCCCACCGAACGGCGCAGCCGCTGCCGCGGCGTCAGGCCACGCCCGGCCAGCGCGCGGGGCATCCGGGCCGGCACGTTCTCGTAGCCTTCCAGCCGGATCACCTCTTCGGCCAGGTCGGCCGGGTCGGTCAGGTCAGGCCGCCAGGACGGCGGGTTCACCTCGAGCGCGCCCATCGGTGCCGGAGCCAGGGCCGAGGCCGGGGTCTGCGGCTCCTCGCGCCGGTCCGCCCGCCACGGGGCCACGGTCGGCACCGCGGCCATCCGACTCTCCCGCACCGTGCACCCCACCTCGCGCAGCCGCCGGACCACGATGTCCCGGCCGTACACCACCCCGGCCACCCGGTCCGGGTAGTCCGCCGCCATCGCGATCTCCACCGGCGGCACGTCGGCCGTCGCGTGGGTGCAGCCCGGAATCACCCGGCCGCCGCCCAGCCCGGACAGCAGGGCCACCGCCTTCGCGCTAGCGCGCAGCGGCAGCTCGCGGTCTACGCCGCGCTCGAACCGGTAGGACGCCTCGCTGTGCAGCTTGTGCCGCCTGCTCATCTTGGCGACGACGTCGGCGTCGAAGTGCGCGGCCTCGATCACCAGGTCAACTGAGCCCGAGTCGATCTCGGTCGACAAGCCGCCCATAGTCCCGGCCAGGGAAATCGGTCCGGACGCGTCGGTGATCATGATGTCGGCCGGGTCCAGGGCGCGGACCACGTGATCCAGCGTCTCGATCTTCTCCCCCGGCTGAGCCCGCCGGACCACCACCTCGCCGGTCAGCTTGGACCGGTCGAACGCGTGCAGCGGCTGGCCGAGCTCCAGCATCAAGTAGTTGGTCACGTCGACCGCGAGCGACACGGACCTGACCCCGGACCGGGCCAGTCGCACCCACATCCACAGCGGAGTCGCGGCGGCCGGAGAGAAGCCGCGCAGCTCGCGCAGCACGAACCTGTCGCAGCCGGCCGGATCGGCGATGCGGGCCGGGTAGACCTCCGCGCCGACGTCCTCGAGTTCTCCCCCGAGCAGGTCAGGACCGGGCAGTCCGGTTGACGCGGGGTCGGTGAAGGATACGCCGAACGCGCTGGCGAGCTCGCGGGCGATCCCCCGCACCGAGACGGCGTAGCCCCGGTCGGGCGTCACCGCGATCTCGAAGACCTCGTCGCGCAGTCCCGCGTACGCCACGAAATCGGCACCGAGCGGCGCATCGGCGGGCAGCACGATGATGCCGGCCTGATCCTCGCCGATGGCCAGCTCGCGGGCCGAGCAGATCATCCCCTCGGATATACGGCCGTAGGTCTTGCGGGCGCCGATCTCGAACCCGCCGGGCAGCACCGCGCCGGGCAGCGCGAGCGGGACCCGGTCACCGACGGCGAAGTTGACCGCGCCGCAGATCACCCCCGACGCCTCGTCGGGCGGCCCGGCCAGCTGCCCCTCGGAGACGGCGACCCGGCAGTACCTGATCGGCTTCTTCAGCCCGGTCAGCTCCTCTACCCACAGCACCTGGGCGACCACCACGCCGCGGATGTCGTGTCCCACCGACTCCAGCGCCTCGACCTCGAGCCCGGCGGCGGTCAGTCGCCTGCCCACTTCGGTCGCGTCGACCGGCTCAGGCAGCGGCGCGTACTTCCGCAGCCAGGAAAGCGGCACTCGCATCTCAGATCTCCATCCCGAACGCCCGGCTGAACCGCACGTCGCCTTCGGTTGTGTCCCTGATCCCGGCTAGGCCGTGCCCGATCATCAGGCTGCGCTCAATGCCCAGCCCGAACGCGAATCCGCTGTACCGGTCCGGGTCGATGCCGCACGCGACCAGCACCCGCGGGTTCACCATGCCGCAGCCCGCGATCTCGATCCAGCCTTGCGACCGGCACACCCGGCACGGCTCGCCGCCAGGTTTCGCCGAAGCACCGCGGCAGATGTGGCATTCCATCGACACATCGCCTGACGGCTCGGTGAACGGGAAGTAGTCGGGCCGCAAGCGGGTACGCAGTCCCACGCCGAACATGGCGTCCACGAACGACTGGACGGCGCCACGCAGGTCGGCCATGGTCAGGCCCTCATCGACCGCGAGCCCTTCGATCTGGTGGAACACCGAGCTGTGCGTAGCGTCCGCTGTCTCGTACCGGTAGCAACGGCCTGGGCTGACCACGTAGAGCGGCAGCGGGCGGGTGAGCATGGACCTGATCTGCACCGGCGAGGTGTGCGTCCGCAGCGCCAGGCCGGACTTGGCCCGGGGCCCGTCCGGACTGGCGATAAAGATGGTGTCCTGCATCTCCCTGGCCGGATGGTCGGGCGGGATGTTCAGCGCGTCGAAGTTATACCACTCGGCCTCAACTTCGGGACCCTCCGCGATCTCGTAACCCATCGCGACGAATACATCGGACAGCCGGTCGGCGAGCATCGTGACAGGATGCCGGGCACCCGCCGGGATCCGGCCGCCGGGCAGCGTGACGTCGACCGCCTCGGTGATCAGCACCTGCCGGTCACGCTCGGTCTCCAGCTGGGCCTGGCGCTCCTGCAGTGATCCGCGGAGCCGGCCGCGAGCCGCACCCACCCGGCGCCCCGCTTCGGCCCGGGCCTCGGGGGGCAGCGCGCCGATCTCGCCGCTAGCCATCGAAAGCGGCGCCCGGTCGCCGTCGTGCGCGATCCGCGCCGCCTTCAGCTCATCGAGTGTCCCGGCGGCGGCGACGGCGGCGAGTGCCTCGTCAAGCACGCGCGCCACCTCGTCCGGGGCCAGCGCGGCCACCGTCCGTGGGTCGTAACTCTTGTTTGGTGCGGACATTTGGTCCTGCTTCCTGCGGGCCGTACATTACGTTCAGGTCACTGGAGTTCCGGCGGGTCAATGCTGCCGAACACGTCAGCGCTCGCCGATCGCTGGATAGCCCGAAGGGAGATTACCGTACCGAGGCTGTGCGCGGTGCCGTGAGACGGTTCCGCCGGTGAGGCGATGCGGTCCCAGACGCGCCCTTAGGCGGCAGCAGCCCCTGCGGGCACGATAAATCGGAACTCGGCGCCGCCGCCAGGCGCGCGGGATACGCCAATCGTGCCGCCGTGGGCCTCGACCAGGCCCTTGACGATGTAGAGACCGAGGCCGGTACCGCCGCGGCGCTTACCCCGCCAGAACTGGCGGAACACGCGAGGCGCCACGTCAGGCGAAATACCCTCACCCTGGTCGCGCACCGAGACGGCGGCCGCGTCGGGCGCGCCGGGCGGTGTTTTCCCCGCCTCGTCGCCCACGTGCGCTGGTTCCACCACGATGGTCACGATACCAGCTCCGTGCCTGACCGCATTTTCCACCAGGTTGCCGAGGATCTGGTCGATCTTATCGGCGTCCAGCCAGGTCTCCGGCAGGCCGTTGCGGACCTCCAGCCGGAACCGGTCCTCGGCGTCGCCCGCGGCCACCCGGCCCGCAACGATCTTCCTGGCCCGGTCCGGCAGGTCCACCAGCTGACGGTGGACCTCCATCCGGCCGGACTCGATCCGGGACACGTCGAGCAGCTCGGTAATAAGCCTCGTTACCCGGTCAGCGTCGGCGTTGACCGTCTCCAGCATCATGCGCTTCTGGTCGTCGTTGAACCTGCCCCACTTATTCAGCAGCGTGGCGGTGAAACCCTTGACGCTGGTGAGCGGGGATCGCAGCTCATGGGCGACGGTCGAGACGAGCTCGGCGCGGCTGCGCTCAAGGCGTTCCCGCTGCTCTGCGCCGCGCAGGCTGATCACGAGCCTTTGCAGTGACAGCCCAGGGGGAGATGGTTTTCCCCGGGGGGTCCGGACGTAGCCTACGGAGACAAGAACCTCAGTGCCGGTGGACAGGTACAGGGAGCGCTCGGGGTGACGGGTGCGGGTGGGCAGGCCGTGGTACGGATCGGCGTATACCCACCAGTCGCGGCCGTCGGCGTCACGAAGCGGCAGTACGTCGAACACGAACTTGCCGATGACCTCGGATGCGTCCAGCCCCGTCAAGCGGGCGGCGACCCGGTTGAACACGACGATACGGCCGGCTTCATCGGCCACCACTATGCCATCTGGCAGCTCGTCGGCGAAGACCAGGCTCCCAGCCCCAGGATCAGCTGGCGCTCCGCTCGTCATGAGCTTGTCCACTGCAGCGAAGCCTCCGTCCGGCGAGGCCGCACTGCGAGCGTCCGGCGGCCGGAAGTGGTCACGGTATGGGTGACGGATTGTGATCAGACTCTAGCGCGTATACCGCCATTGTGATAGTCCTGAGACATAAATTCTCTATGTTGCAGCTCAGGCACTCTATGACGTTAAGAATGACTCACGTATTAAGATGCCCCGTTACCGCGCGTACTCGTTGCGCACGCGCTGACGCGTAGAGGCATACCGCCGCCGCAGCGGCCAGGTTAAGACTTTCGGCGCGGCCATAGATCGGCACCGCGACGGGCTCGTCGGCTAGCGCGACAAGTTCCGGCGGCAGTCCCCAGGCCTCGTTGCCGAACATCCACGCCGTGGGTCCCGCCAGCCGGGCCTGCACGCCGGGATCGTCTAGGGGGCGGCCCGCCCGGCCGTCCGCAGCTACGATCCGCAGACCGGCCTCGCGCATGAACATGACGGCATCCTCGAGCCGGGCGCCGGCCACCACCGGCAGATGAAACAGGCTGCCCGCCGATGCGCGCACGCACTTGCCGTTGTACGGGTCCACGGATGCGTCCGCGAACACGACGGCGTGGGCACCAGCGGCGTCCGCGGTCCGCAGCACGGTGCCCGCGTTGCCGGGATCGCGGACGTTCGCAAGCAGCGCGACCAGGGACAGCGCCGGGTCGGTGAGCCCGGCCTGACGGGTCTTCGGGTTCAGTTCGGCGAGCGGGACGTCGATGAAGCCGCAGACCGCCAGCAATCCCTGCGGGGTCACCGTCTGTGCTAGCTCGTTCATGATCTCGCCGCTGACCACGTGCACCGGGATGCCGGCTTCGGCGATCTCGGTGACGAGATCGCCGTGCCGGCTCCGCGCGGGCACGGTCACGAACAGGTCTGTGAGGTGGGCCCCGCAGCGATAAGCTTCCGCCACCGCTTGCGGGCCCTCGGCGAGGAAGGCCCGCTCACGCTGGCGGAAGGCTCGTTTCAGCAGGCGCCGCGCAGCCTTGAGCCGGGCCGAGTGGGCGCCGGCATAACTGACCTCAGGCGATGCCGTCACCCCGCCTGGCTCCTAGGCAGCCGCTGACCCTGGGGCGTCAGGCAGAGCGTTCTTCGCCACTTCGACCAGAGCCGAGAAGGCGGACTCGTCGGCCACGGCAAGGTCGGCCAGCATCCGCCGGTCGACTTCGACGCCGGCCAGCCGCAGGCCCTGAACGAACCGGTTGTAGGTCATGCCGTTGGCCCGGGCCGCAGCGTTGATCCGCTGAATCCAGAGCCGCCGGAAGTTGCCCTTGCGGTCCTTGCGGTCCCGGTAGGCGTAGGTCATCGAGTGGAGGACCTGCTCCTTGGCCTTGCGGTACAGCCGTGACCGCTGGCCCCGGTAACCGCTAGCCCGCTCGAGGGTAACCTTGCGCTTCTTGTGGGCGTTAGTCGCCCGCTTCACGCGTGCCATTGTTTTGTCTCCCTCGCGAGCCGGGCTACTTGCCCAGCAGCTTCTTGATCTCCTTGACGTCGCTAGGCGCGAGCGTCACTTCTCCGTAGAGCCGCCGTGTCACCCGGGACGACTTGTGCTCGAACATATGGTTCATGCCAGCCCGGCGGCGCATGATCTTGCCCGTGCCGGTCAGCCGGAACCGCTTGGCGGTCCCGCTGTGTGGCTTCATCTTCGGCATGGTGGCCGTCGTCTCCATTCCTCATCTGCGCCATGACACCTTGCCACGACGCTTCCCCACGGCGCTGGCCCCGGGAGGGTCCCACGGCGCACAGTGACCACCACCCCCGGCGCTTTAGCGCCGGGGCTTACCGTCACCGGGTGCTGCTAGCGGCTAGGCCGGACCCGGTACCGCAGCGCCATCTGCTACCACGGCGCTTTCTTCTACCGCAGCGCTGTCGACCACTTCTTCTGCTGCAGAGCTCTCTGCTGCTGCAGAACTCTCTTCTGCTGCAGAACTCTCTGCTACTACCGAGCTCTCTGCTACTGCAGCGGGCTCGAGCTCCGCAGACTCCGAAGCTTCCTGAGGTGCCGCGTCCGCGGCGCGCGGGCTCGGCACGGACCGGGTGTTCGGCGAAGCTGGGGTCGGATGGGGCCTGGTCGCTTCGCTCTTCTTCCGGTGCGGGCCGATCACCATGATCATGTTGCGCCCGTCTTGCTTGGGCTGCGCCTCAACGAAACCGAGCTCTTCGACGTCCCCGGCCAGACGCTGCAGCAGACGGAAGCCTAGCTCAGGCCGCGACTGTTCACGTCCCCTGAACATGATCGTCACCTTGACCTTGTCGCCCGCCTTGAGGAACCGCTCGACGTGGCCCTTCTTGGTGCCGTAGTCGTGCGGGTCGATCTTCGGGCGGAGCTTGATCTCCTTGACGATCGTCTGCGTCTGGTTCTTGCGTGACTCCCGGGCCTTGACCGCGGACTCGTACTTGAACTTTCCGTAGTCCATGAGCTTGCAAACCGGGGGCCGCGCGGTAGGTGCGACCTCGACTAGGTCGAGGTCGGCCTCCTGGGCCAGCTTGAGTGCGTCGTTGACCGAGACAATCCCGATCTGTTCACCTTTCGCCCCGACCAGGCGGACTTCCGGAGAACGGATGCGCTCGTTGATACGTGCTTCGGTGCTGATGTGACCTCCTGAGCCTCATCTCCGCCGCCGGCGCTTCCGGCGGCGGCGTACGCCATTATGCCCGGAAGCGTTCCTCCGGCGGCCCGATGGAGGCCGCAGACGGAAAACCCCGCGAGCGATGCGCTCGGCGGGGTAACCACAACTACGGCGCCGTCCCGCGGGCGACCGCGAGAATGCGACGTGCCAGCCGGAACCCGGCGCCATGCGCGCTCTCGCGCGGACATGCCAAGCCAGCTAGCCAGACCCGCCTGCCCCGGTTGCTACCGGGCCGACTGGGTGGGAGGTGGTCCTCCGCTTTGCGCACCCGGCAGCGAACCACCGGGCTATTGACCGCTAAGCGTAACAGCAGTGAGCCGTTAAGCGGTATTCCCGCGCTATTCCCGCCCGGACGGTGTCCCGGGCTCACGAGCCTAGTTGAGGACTCGCTTGGTAAAGGTGCGGGTACCCAGGTAGCCGAAGATCGCCGTGCCGCCGACGAGCGCGAGCAAGACACCCCATACCGGCATATGCCCGAGAACCGGAGTCAGCACGGCGCGCAGTCCCTCGGACATGTACACCATGGGATTGACCAGGACCGCGATCTGCAGCCAGCGGATGTGATGCAGCGCAGACCAGGGATAGTAGACGCAGCCGAGCATGGTCGCAGGCAGCAGGATCACGGCGAATAGCATCTGCATCTTGCGCGGGTCCATGATCGTGCCGAGCAGCAATCCGAGCGAGGACGTGAGCAGCGACGCGAAGACCAGGATGAGCACGAGCAGCGCCCAGTTGGTCACGCGCACGTGCGGTGCCTGACCGGCCGCGTGCACGAGCAGCACGATCGGGAACACGATGACCGCGCCGATAAACGACTGGACCGCGCCCGCGACGATTTTCTGGATCGCCAGCACCTGGATCGGCACCGGAGCGAGCGCCCGGTCTTCGATCGTGCGCTGCCAGGAGAACTCCATCACCAGCGGGAACGTCACCGCCATGATGCCCTGCATGAGCAGCATGGAGGCCATCAGGCCCGGCACCAGGATGGTAGCGAAGTTGATGCTGCCCGTCGCCCGGGAGCCGGCCGCTCCCCCGCCGAGATTAAAGCCGCCGCCGATCTTCGGGAACACGTAAGCGAAGACGAAAACGAAGAGCAACGGCTGCATGACCGCCCGGGTGAAGGTACCGACAGCGTTGCGCCGCAGCACCCGGAATTCCCGGGCCATCATGGCATTGAACGTCTTGACCAGGGTGGGCTGCGGCTCGGGTGCCTCCGCGATCAGGGCGGCCACCTGAGCCGCCGAGGGAACTCCGGGGTGCTCCGCCGCTGCGGGCGGGGCCTGGGTGGCGGTCACTCGCGGTACTCCCGTCCGGTCAGGGTAAGGAACACTGTCTCCAGGCTCGGCTTGAGCTGGGAAGCGTCGCGCACGGTCAGCCCGGCGGCCGAACCCGCGGTCACCAGCTCGCCGAGCACGCCCTCGGGATCGCGGGTGAAGACCCTAATGTAGTCCCGGTCGGTTTCGACCTTGCTGACACCGGGCCGTGCGGCCAGTCCGGTCTGGTCGGCCATGCCGTCAGGGACGGTCTCTTCGTACCTGACCGTGATGACCGTCTCCGCGCCCGTGCTGTGCTTTAGCTCGTTCACGGTGCCAGCCGCCAGGATCTCGCCGTGATCGACCACGGCGACCTGCTCGCACAGCGCCTCGGCTTCTTCCATGTAGTGCGTGGTCAGCAAGATGGTCTGCCCCTCGGCGTGCAGCACGCGCAGGATGTCCCACAGGTTCGCCCGGGTCTGCGGGTCCAGCCCGGCGGTCGGTTCGTCGAGGAACAGCACGTCCGGACGGTGAACCAGAGCCCGCGCGATCAGCAGCCGCTTGGCCTGCCCGCCGGACAGGTCGGTGGACATCGCCCTGCGCCGGTCCGCCAGCCCGAACACTTCCAGAAGCTGAGTCGCCCGGCGCGAAGCCTCGCGTAGCCCCAGGCCGAAGAACCTGCTGCGGAACTCCAGGTTCTCCGCCACGGTCAGCTGCATGTCGAGCGTGTTGTTCTGGGTCACCACCCCGATCCTGCGCTTGACCCCGACCGGATCGGCGACGACGTTCATGCCTGCCACCCAGGCTTGCCCGCCCGTAGGCAGGACCAGTGTGGTGAGCATGCCGATAGTGGTGGACTTACCCGCGCCGTTCGGCCCGAGCAGGCCGAAGAACTGGCCGGAGCTGACGCCCAGGTCGATGCCGCGGACCGCAGGGACGTCGCCGCGTGATGACTTATAGGTCTTGCGCAAGTCCTCGGTGCGAATCGCGAGCCCGGCAGCGGCGGTCATGACGTCAACCTATGTTGACAACCTATCCGTGTCAAATCATTTTGAGCTCACGGTATTCCCGCGCTCCGCGACCGGTGAAGAATGCCGCGTTGTTAAGCGACGACCGAGGTTTGCGATGCGATGGGAATCACACCGGCTGGCGGGCATGGCGGGATGCGGGACGGATGTGACTGCGCGAAGCTGGCATCGGATGAAATTCTCTGAGGTGCTGGTGTTGCTCGCGGCCGGAACGCTGGGCGGCATCTTCAGCACGGTGGTAAGCATCGCATCGTTGGTCAGCTACCCGGTGCTGCTGGCGCTTGGGGTGCCGCCGCTCAGCGCGAACATGACCAACACCGTATCGCTGGTGCTCGCCGGCGCTGGATCGGTAGCAAGTTCCAGGCCGGAACTCGCCGGGCAGGGGCGTCGGGTGCTCCGTCTCGGGGCCGTCACCGCGGTCGGCGGTGCGGCCGGGGCGGTGGTGCTGCTGGTCACTCCGGCCGATACCTTCACCGTGGTGGTACCGGTGCTGATCGGAGCCGCCTCGGTGGTGCTCCTGGTTCAGCCCAAGATCAGGAAGCTGGCGCCGGCGCCGGGCGAAGGACATCGCCTGGCCCACGGCATCGCCCTGTTCGCCGTGGCGATGTACGTCGGTTATTTCGGTGCTGCCGCAGGCGTCATGCTGCTCGTGGTGCTCGGCGTGATGATTGAGGAATCGCTGGTCAAGGTCAATGCGATCAAGAACGCCCTCTCCGGCATGGCGAATGCCCTGGCCGCCGTTTGCTTCGCGTTGTTCGGTGATGTCAGGTGGACGTTTGTGGCTCCGCTGGCCGCGGGTTTCCTCATTGGCGGCTGGATCGGGCCGAAGATTGCCCGCAAGGTGCCCGCCGGAGCGTTTCGTATCTTCGTCAGCCTGTGCGGCATCGGGCTCGCGGTGAAGCTCGGCATTAGCGCATACCGCTGACGTCACCTGATGCGGCGGTCAAAATAACGTAATAGTGCTCGTGATGCGAACTGCCATGGCAAAATTCATCAATAATACGTCAGGGTGGTTTACTCTGCGCTAGTAAGTCAGCACTAGGAGTCCCCGGCATGGTCGCGGTAGTTGTTGTTGTCATCATTGGCGTCGGTTACCTGGTGTCGACGCGCATTCACCCGCTCAGGAAGTGCTCGACCTGCAACATGTCAGGGCGGCATTTCGGGGCCGTCTATAAGGGCTCATACCGGCGCTGCCGCCGGTGCGACGGCTCGGGCCGACGCGACCGGGTCGGGACCAAGGTCTTCTGGGGCGGAACCAACCACACCGGGATCTTCCCGAAAAAGTAGCGTGCGGGACGTGGCGCTAGGGGGCCACGAGGACCTTGCCGACCACGCCGGCCTCGGCGGCCTGGTGAGCGGCCGCGGTGTCGGTCAGCTCGAATTTATGCACGGGCAGGCCGGTCAGGTCGCCCGCGGCCAGCGCGGCCGTGATGCCGGCGGCGGCCAGGTCAAGCGCAGCCGACGCCACGCCGTAGATGAGGACGAACTTCAGGTTGACGTTAGCCGACATGGCGGCCCGTACCGGAAGCTCGGGGTCGGCAGGCTCGGCGGCGTAGGTCACGATCGTGGTGAGCGGCCGGGCCACGGCCAGGTCCAGCGCGAGGTTAGCGCCCAGCGCCAGCTCGATCACCCGGTCCACGGCAGGGGCAAACGCCTGGATCTGCTGGACCGCATCGGGTGAGCGGTAGTTGACCACCAAGTCCGCGCCCGCCTTTTCGGCCAGGGCCGCCTTCTGCGGGCTGCTCACGGTGGTGACCACACGAGCCCCGGCCCGTTTGGCTAGTTCAATGGCGAAATGCCCGACGGCCCCCGCACCGCCGGCCACCAGCACCGTCTGCCCAGCTATCGGCCCGTCCGCGAACAGGCAGTAGTGAGCGGTCATGGCCGGGACGCCGAGGGAGGCCCCGAGGTCGTACGAGGCTCGCTCAGGCAGCGGCGTTGCCTGCCGCGCCGGTACCACGCTCCACTCGGCGGCGGTGCCCCAGCGCCGCCCGGCCGCCGCGAGCCACAGCCAGACCCGCTCGCCGGAGCGTCCGGGATCCACCCCGGCACCAACCGCCTCGATGACGCCCGCACCATCGTGATGCGGGATCTGGAAGCCGTCGATAGGCCGGGGCGTCAGCCCCGCCCGGGCCTTGTAATCGGTGGGGTTGACCCCCGAGGCGTGCACCCGGACCAGGACCTCGCCAGGTCCAGGCTCGGGCCGGTCAATCTCCTCGACGCGCAGCACGTCAGCCGCCGCGCCCGTGCTCCGGTACAAGCATGCCTTCATGGATGCAGCGTAGCTCCCTTGAACACCTTGTCCACGGCGTTGCGCGGCCCGTGCAGCGCGAGCCCGGCGAACCGCAGCGCCCCGGCAGTGACCGCGCGGACAACAGCCCGGTTGTCGTCGTCACCGCCGGTCTGGAACATCTCCATCGTGTAAATAGCCATCGGTATCGCCCGGGCCAGCGCGCGCTGATGCGCCTGGGCCAGCGTCTGCTCGTCCGCCGCGTACACCACCACGGGCTGCCGGAACAGCTTCAGGTAAGTATGCCCCGACGCATCCTCGTACGGCTTGCCGATGAGCTCCCCTGAGCTAGCGGCGATCCCGCTGGCCAGGAACGCCGTGACGTTCAGCTTCTGCCACGGCTCCAGGCCGGCCCGCACGGCAATAGCGATCTTGGTGTCGAAACGAATGGTCATGGGTCCTTCTCTGGCCGCCACTACGGGTTCGAACTGCCATCGTGGCCGGCCCGGGCCGCGGGGTCTTGAACGCTGGAGCGGTCAGCGGCGCCCACGATAATAGAGCCATGCCCGTCAGCCCCGGTCCTTCGGCCCCCGACTGGGTCAGGTACTGGCGGGTGGACGGCGTGCCGGTGGAAGCGATGCACGCCCATTTCGCTTCGCACGTGTACCACCGGCACTCTCACGAGAGCTACTCCTTCGGCGTGACCGAAGCCGGCGCGCAGGCGTTCAGCTGCCGCCGGGGCCGCCACGTCAGCGGGCCCGGCATGGTGATGACCTTCAACCCCGATGACCCGCACGACGGGCACGCCGCGGGCGGCGGCGGGTTCACCTACCGGATGGTGCACATCTGGCCGGAGTTCTTCACCTCTCTCATCGACGCTGCGGACGCATACCCGCTGTTCCGATCACCGGTGACCGACGACCCGGCGGTGGCCAGGTCGTTGCGGATCCTGCATGGTGCGCTGACCGGGCCGGGCCGGAACATCACCCAGCTGGAACGGTACGAACGACTCACCGCGACAGCGCGCCTGCTCGCCCGGCACGCGGCCGGCCGCATACCGGCAGGGAACCCACGCCCCCCGGATCGTCATATCGCCGCCCGGATCCGCGAGCTCCTGCACGACGGCTACGCCGGTACCGACCTGACCGCTGGCCACCTGGCCGCGGCCGCTGGATGCAGCAGGTTCTCGGCCTACCGGGCGTTCACCCAGGCCTACGGGCTCGCCCCCAGCGACTACCAGCGTCAGCTGCGGGTACGCGCGGCGCGCCGGCTGCTCGCGCAGGGTAGCTCGCCGGCCCGGGCCGCGGTCGAGGCCGGGTTCGCCGATCAGGCGCACTTGACCCGCTGGTTCCGGCGCTACTACGGGGTCACGCCTGGGGCCTACCGTGCGGCCGTGCCTACGCTGGGCCGGGACGGCTCCTTAGTAGGATCGCCCATCATGGAACAACGGATTCTGGGCAGGACAGGCAAGCCGGTTTCGGTCATCGGGCTGGGCACATGGCAGCTCGGCGCGGACTGGGGGAACGTATCTGAGGCCGACGCGATGGAGGTACTGCGGGCGGCGGTCGAGTCGGGAGTCACGTTTTTCGACACGGCCGACGTCTACGGTGACGGGCGCAGCGAGCGGATCATCGGGCGGTTCATGTCCGGTAACGCCGGGCAAGGCGTCACGGTCGCGACCAAGATGGGCCGCCGGGCGGACCAGAAGGAAGCGAACTTCACGCTGGAGAACTTCCGCGCCTGGACCGACAGGTCGCGGGTCAACCTCGGCACCGACCGGCTCGACCTGGTGCAGCTGCACTGCCCGCCGACGCCGGTCTTCTCCTCCGGCGCCGTCTACGACGCGCTCGACACGCTGGTCGCCGAGGACCGGATCGCCGCCTACGGGGTGAGCGTGGAAACGTGCGACGAGGCGCTCGCGGCGATTGCCCGCCCGGGCGTGGCCAGCGTACAGATCATCCTGAACGCCTTCCGGCGCAAGCCGCTGGACCAGGTGCTACCCGCCGCGGCCGCGGCGGGAGTCGGCATCATCGCCCGCGTCCCGCTCGCCTCCGGGCTACTGTCCGGCCGGTACACCAAGGAAACGACGTTTGCCGCCGACGATCACCGGAACTACAACGCCCGCGGCGAGGCCTTCGACGTCGGCGAGACGTTCTCCGGCGTCGGCTTCGAGGCCGGAGTCGAGGCCGCCGGGGAGTTCGCGGCCATCACCGGCGGCTCGGGGTCACCGGCTGAAGGAGCCCCCTCTCCATGGGCCCCCTCTCAATGGGCCCCCTCTCAATGGGCACTGCGCTGGGTCGTCCAGCAGCCGGGAGTGACCACCGTTATTCCTGGCGCGCGCACTACGGGCCAGGCCCGGCAGAACTCCGAGGCCGCGAGCCTGCCGCCGCTGTCGCAGGCCGAGCTCGACGCCATCGAGGGCCTGTACGACACGTATTTCCGCGCCCGGCTGCACGATCGCTGGTGAACTGGGGTACCCGAGCCACGATCGCGACCTGGGCACGACTCTCGCGGTCGTAACCCGCAGCGGCGGTAGGCGCACAGCCGCTTCACAGGATACCCCCAGCTTACTCAGGTGACCTCTGATGATCTTTAGAGCCGTTCCCCTAGAGAAGTTGCACCTTGTGTATCACAATTGGGTATCAAAGCTCCCTCAAACATCCACAACCCAGACATAGCGAAGCGGGTGAGTCAAGCAGGTGCTGTTTCGACCGGGACGGCCAAGCAGGGCGCGCTCGGGCGCTGACGGCGCCGGCGAGCCCGTGGCTGCGAGCCAGTGCGGCCGGCCAGGGCGGGCACGCTGGCTCTGGGTCACACGGAGGTCTACCGGAGCAGCTCTCATCATGGCCCTCGCGGTCGGGGTGGCCGCCACGGTCGCGCCGGCCAGCGGCGCGGCCGGGAACATCGCCACCGGCTTCGTCCGGACCATCCGGCACCTCGGCTCGAATTCGCGGAACGGTCAGGCATTCGGGGGCATCCCGGCGGTCGGGGCCCTGTTTACCACATCCAGAGGCAAGCTGAAGCAGCACTTCTGTACGGCCAGCGTGATCGACAGCCCGCAAGGCGACCTAGTGATCACGGCCGCGCACTGCGTCACGGGCACATCAGGCACCATTGCTTTCGTCCCCGGCTACGACAACGGCACCACCCCGGACCAGGTCTGGACCGTGACCAAGGTCTACGTGGACCAGGCGTGGAAGTCATCGGCCAGCCCCGACGACGACGTCGCCATCCTGGTTGTCGGCCAGCCGGGCGAGAGCGTGCCAGTCGAGGACGTGACCGGGGCGGACAAGCTGGCGACCGGCGCGCCCGCCACCCGCCAGCTAGTTCAGGTCATCGGCTACCCGAACTCCTCCAACCAGCCGATCACCTGCCAGAACTGGATCAAGGAGCCGATGACCGACCAGCTCGAGTTCGACTGCGGCAGCTACACCGACGGGACCAGCGGCGGCCCGTTCCTCGCTGACGTCGACGCGAGGACCGGGCAAGGCACGGTAATCGGGGTCATCGGCGGCTACCAGCAGGGCGGCGATACCCCCCAGGTCTCGTATTCGGCCGTGCTCGGCGCGAACGCGGCGGCCCTGTTCAAGACGGCCGCGGCCGGCGGCTAACCGGCGGGGGCGGCCGGCTGCGACTAGCAGGCGGTAACTGGGCCGGAGACTACCCGCCGGCTGCGGGCGGCGGGACGATGCCGTCGATCTGGGCGAGCTCCCCGGCGGACGGGATCCATTCGGCCGCGGCCGCGTTCGCCTTGACCTGCTCGGCGCTGGTAGCTCCCGCGATCACCGAGGAGCAGCCTGGCTGTTCCGCCAGGGCGCCGATCGCCACGTCCAGGACGGTGACGCCGTTGGCTTGCGCCCAGGCGATCAGCGCCTCCACTCGGGCCAGCTTCTCCTGGGTGACGTAGCCGTCGCGCCCGGCCAGCCTGCTCCCGGCCGGTATCGCCTGGCCTGACCTGACCTTGCCGGTCAGCAAGCCGTTGGCGAGCGGAAAGAACGGCAGCACACCCAAGCCGAAGTGCCTGGCCGCTGGGACGACGTCCGACTCAGCCGCGCGCTCGAGCAGCGACCAGTGATTCTGGGCGGAAACGAACGGAGTGCGCCCGTTCCTCGCCGCCAGGTGCGCCGCGTCGGCCAGCTGCCAGCCGGAGAAGTTCGAATGGCCCAGATAGCGGACCTTGCCCTCGGCCACCAGCTCGTGCAGCGCGGCGATAGTTTCCTCGACCGGGGTCACCGGGTCCGGGACATGCAGCTGGTACAGGTCGATGTAATCGGTGCGCAGCCGACGCAGTGACTCGGTGACCGCACGCCGGATGTAGGCCCGGCCCCCCTTGGCACCGGCCGTCGGCCCGTAGCCCATGTCGACGCCCCGGCCGCCGAACTTGGTGGCCAGCACGATCTGGTCGCGGCGCGCGCCTAGGACCTCGCCTAGGACGCGCTCAGATCCCCCGCCGCCGCCATATGTATCCGAGGTGTCGAACAGCGTGACGCCGGCGTCGATGGCCGCGTCCACCACCGCACGCGTTGCTTCCGCGTCGAGGCGGCTGCCGAAGTTATTGCAGCCGAGCCCGACCACCGATACCTGCAGGCCGGATTTTCCGAGCGACCTATAGCGCATGCTGACATCCTACGGACCGGCCGGGCCGGGCCGGGCGCCACAGCTACGGCTTACGCGCGACCAGGGCGTAATAGTGGAATTCCTCCGGGCGCGGCGGCATTTCCGCGTCCGGTTCGGGATGCCACTGAGGTGTCCACACCATACCGGGCTCGACGAGGTCCAGGCCGTGCACCAGGGCGAGCACGTCGTCATGCCGGCGGACATAAGCCTGAGCGGTGGCGTCGTCGTACACCTTAGCCGCGTCGTTAATCGCGGGCGTCCCGTCCGCGGTGGCGTGCGAAAGGGCGAGATAGCTGCCGGAAGGAAATGGTGCCAGCAGTTCGGTGATGATGGCCGCGGGGTCGTCAGCGTCGGAGATGAAGTGCAAGACCGCGACAAGCAAGATGGCGACCGGTTCGGCGAGATCTACCAGCCGCCGCAGTTCGGGGTCGGCCAGGAGCGCGGCAGGAGCGCGCAGGTCATGCCCGATGATGACGGTGTTGGGGACGCTGTGCAGCATGTCCCGGCCGTGCGCGAGCACGACCGGGTCGTTATCCACGTAGACGATCCGCGTCGCCGGGCTGGCTCGGGTCGCCACCTCGTGCACGTTTCCCGCGGCCGGCAGCCCGGTGCCGATATCGACAAACTGGCGAATTCCTGCTTCGGTCACGAGGAAGCGCACCGCCCGGCGCAAAAAAACACGGTTCCACCCGAAAGCCTGCCGAATGTTCGGCAGGTGGCCGGCAATTTCTTCGCCGGCCAGCCGGTCTGCGGGGTAATTGTCCTTTCCGCCGAGAAGATAGTCATAAATGCGGGCGGGGCTTGGAATATCTGGCCGGAATGTCGTACGCCAGTCGTCGAGACCCGCCGAACCCTCACCGCTTATCAACGCCGGGTTTCCTTTCGTGGCGCGCGTGGCCCCTGGCCGACCGCGGATCCGTGCAGGCCTGGCTCCCGGACCCGCGGACACCAGCAACGACATCAGCCCCACACAAGTTTAGAGGGTCATTAATGATTTCTGCTAGACACAAGTGTCCGAGACAGAAGTGTCTGATGCGACGCGCCCTGGACGCCAATGTTGGGGGGTGGCGTGCAATCCCATATGGGATACCATGTTGATTACGAAAAATAGTTGACGACGGCCTGTCACGCAATTGCAAGAGACAATTCCGTGACAGGCCGAATACCCCGGAGGGTTCATGCCTGAGGCGACAGAGGGGCCCACGGTACTGCGCATCCTGCTCGGTACCCAGTTGCGGCGGCTCAGGGAAAACCGGGGCATCACCGCGCAGGCCGCGGCCCGCGCCATCCGGGGATCGGAATCCAAGATCAGTCGCATCGAGCTCGGCCGGAACGCGATCCGCGAGATCGACGTACTCGACCTGCTCACCTTCTACGGCGTCGGCGCGGTCGAGCGGGAGCAACTGCTGAACCTGGCCGAGCAGGCCAACCGGCCTGGCTGGTGGCACAGGTACAACGACATCTTGCCCGACTGGTTTCAGTCTTACGTCGGGATGGAAGAGGCCGCCACCTCGATCCGCGTGTATGAACCGCAGTTGGTACCCGGCCTGCTGCAGACGCAGCAGTACACCGCCGCCGTGCTCGCGTTCTGCGACATCCCGATCAGCGAGGCGGAGCGGCACGTGATCTTGCGCAAGGAACGGCAGCGCCGGTTCACCGAGGGACGGCTCAAGCTCTGGGCGGTCATCGAGGAAACCGCGCTGCGGCGGCCGGTCGGCGGTCCCGCAGTCATGCGCGACCAGCTCCGCTATCTGCTCAGCCTTAGCAGCAGGCGAAACCTCACCCTGCAGATCATTCCGGCCGGCCTGGGCGGTCACGCCGTACCCAGCGGGTTCACCATCTTGCGGTTCGGCGACGCGGACCTGCCGGACATGGCGTACCTGGAGCACCTCACCAGCGCCCTCTACTTCGACAAGAAATCGGACGTTGACCGCTACCTGCTGGCCATGGAACGGCTCAGCATCGTCAGTGCCAGGCCAACCGAGACACCGCATATTCTCACCACGATTATCAACGAGCTCGAAAAAGAACTCGACGAGCAGCCGTGATGGAAGGCCCACTTGCGACCTGCCCGAACGTGCTGTGGCGCAGGCATGCGGAGGACGGTGGACCGCTGAGGCCCACCGCCCTCCACCCCTCCCCCAGACGCTGCGGGGACGGTAAGGCTTAGGCGACTGGGAGGTCGAATTCCCCGTTCTTCGCGCCGGTGAGGAAGCATTCCCACTCGTGATGGTTGAAAATGTGAGGCGTCTTAGCGCGGTCCTTCGAGTCCCGGACTGCGACTCCTCCTTCAGGCAGGTGCGCTATTTCGACGCATCCCGCGGCGCTGCTCGCGCTGCTCTTAAACCAGCGCAGGCCGGTGAGGTCGGTGTTCATCCGACTCTCCTTTCCTTTTCCCTTGATGGTTGATCAGTCTCGGCGGTAAGTCATTGTCGTTGTCAAGTGAGCTCTCGCTCCACCTGCTGGATCAGTTCGACCGATGCGGCCGGGGAAAGCGCCGCGGCCCGCATCCGGTCGAATGCCTCGGCACAGGCCCGGACCTCCCGGTCCTTTTCCAGGTAGATCATGCCGCCCAGGGACTCGGTGTAGGCGACGTCGGAATCTGTCCGTTCGGGAAACTCCAAGATGGCGAACGGCCCGATCAGCCCTGCGTGCGCGCCCGATTCGAAAGAAAGAATCTGCAGCGTCACATTGGGCCACCTGCTCGTCTCGATCAAATGCTCAAGCTGACGCCGCATGATCGCGGCGCCGCCGATCTTCCGCCGGATCGCCCCCTCGTCGAGGATGATCCAGGCCTCGAGCGGCGGATCCTGGTCGAGCAGCCGCTGCCGTTGCATGCGCAGGTCGACCACCCGCTCGACCTGCTCCTCGCTGTCCCTGGGCCGCAGCTCGCGGAGCACCACCAGGGCGTAGTCGGTGGTCTGCAGCAGCCCGTGCACTACGTCAGACTCGTAACTGCGCAGGCCGGAAGCTTCCGCCTCCAGCCCTACGTAGATGTCGAATCCGCTCGGCAGCACATCGTCATAGATTGACCACCAGCCCTTACGGTGCCCCTCGCGGGCCATGTCGACAAGGACCTTCCGCGCACCTGGATCTTCGACCTCGTACATCGCCAGCATGGCGGTCAGGTAGGCCGACTTGGTCGGCGCCTTACCCGTCTCGATGCGCGAGAGCGTTGAAGCGGCCAGGCCGAGTTTCTCGGCCACTTCCTCGAGCTTGAGCGAATGCGCCTCCCGCAGACGCCGGAGCTCAACGCCGAGCCTGCGCCTACGAACCGTTGGTCCAAGGGGCACGAAACCCGCCTCCTGGTGGAGCAGAGAGGTTAACGCTGGGAACGATATGGAGAACCGGGACCCTAGCGTCACGAGACACGAGCTTGAACATCAGAGTGTAACCGGAACACTCCACAACGTCCCTGACAACCAGTACGATACAGCACTAACGCTGACTATGAAATCCCATCCGGGATTTCATTTGGGAAATTTGCTCCACGCACTTGCGTGCGGACGGGTATCCACCCCATCATCGTTCTGAGTGGTAGTCCTGGCGGTTCATCACGAATGCACACCAGGCATATCAGTAAATGGGACAACCGTCACTTTTCGCGCAGTTCATGCATTTGGTCGTATTCGGTGCTGATGGTCAGGTGCTATATGGCACCTGATGTGGTATTGGTGCCTCATGTTACTCGAATGCTCAGTGTTGTTTAAGCGGTCGGCGGCCATGGGTGGCGAAAAGGTGAGCCCGGTCTCGGCAAGTGGGAGGGTCTGGAAAATGGCAACGCCCGAAGGTAATTCCCGACGATCGTGGTCCGGGCCGGCGCGCAGACCCGCACTACGGGGGGCGACGGGTGGCTCACCTGCTACTGTCCTCGGCTCGCTGACCATCCCCGGACGACCAGAACAGGTCTCGGCGGCGAGGGCCTTCGTCTCGCGGACGCTCAGCGCCCATCAGGCCGGCACGGATAACGACACGGCGACATTACTGACGTCGGAGATCGTCACCAACGCCATCGCCCACACCAAGTCCGGCACCGAGGGCGGGACCGTGACGATCGTGGTGATCGGCATCCCGCATGGCGTCCTGGTCGAGATTATCGACGACGGCTCCGCGGGTACGCCGATCGTCAAGGGCGACCTGTACGCGGCCGAGGGACACGGGCTGTTCCTCGTCCAGAACCTCGCGGCCCAGTGGGGGTACCTCAGGGACCCGGCCGGTACCACGGTCTGGTTCCATCTGGCGGCGGACGAACCACGGCAGGCCGAGCAGGCTGAGCCGCAAAAGCTGCCGCAGCAGAGCGGCCACCACCAGCAGGACCGGCCGCCGCAGCTGTGGGCCGCGGCGGTACGTACCGCGTCGGCCTAGCGCCCGACCGCGGAAGGACGGATTCCCGCAGCGGTCAGGTCGCTGATCCGGTCGTCCGGCAGGATAAGCGCATGACCCACTCAGCACCGTCTTACGGGAGCGGCCCCGGGGTGATCACGCCGGACGGCTGTTCCGTCGAGGTCTACGCGCGGATGACGGCGGCGGGCGAACCCGCCATCGTGCATGACGCGGTCAGATCCGGCGCCCGGATTCTCGAGCTTGGCTGCGGAGCGGGGCGGGTCACGCATCCGCTGGTCGCGCTGGGCCATCCGGTCGTGGCCGTGGACGAGTCACCCGAGATGCTGGCGTATGTCCGCGGCGCGGACACGGTGTGTACCCGGATCGAAGAGCTCGCGCTCGGGCGGCGTTTCGACGCGGTGCTGCTCGCGTCCCATCTGATCAACGCGGACCCGCCAGACCGGGCGGCGTTGCTGGCGGCCTGCGCCCGGCACGTCGCCGCCGACGGATGCGTCCTTATCGAGCAGCACCCGCCGCAGTGGTTCTCGTCCGTGGCCGACGCGCAGAGCACCAGGGACGGGATCATTTTCCGGCTGCGGGACGTCTCACGCCCTGCTCCGGACGTGGTGTCGGCCACAGTGGAGTACGTGGACGGCGACCAGCGCTGGACTCAGACGCTCAGCGCGACGCGACTCGGAGAGAATGAGATGGCGGACGCGCTGGCCGGAGCCGGATTGCGGCTGGACCGGTACCTGACCGCCGACCACGGGTGGCTCCGCGCGGTCCCGGTCTAGCTACCGCTCTTGCGGCGGAAGGAACGGCGGCTGGCCGCCGGGCCGTGAGAGCCGTGCACCTTGCTCGTCTCCTGGGATCCCTCGGCGTTTGCGGTGGCGTGCGTCCCGCGCTTACGGTCCAGCGCCTCCCGGAACTTGCGCTTCATGTCATCGAGCTCGGGCTTGGCGCCCTGATCGGGCGGCGCGGGTGCCTGGTGCTCAGCGGCGGGCCCTTGCTCGCCGCCGGCATGCTCACCGGCGGGCTTGGTTTGGTCGACAGCCATGCGGGCCTCCTGCGGCGTGGGACGTACCTAGACAGCCTTGCACACCCGGACCGGATTCTTCGAGCCGGTATCCGGCCTGGCGCCGTGAGCGGACCGCTAATAATGGCAGGTATGACTCGCAAGAGGTACGAAACCGAGGAGGAGGCCACCGATACCGGGCGGGCTGAGCTGCTGCGCGACGCCGACCGGCGGGCGGCCTGGATGCTGCTGATCGACGGCGTCCCGCAGTCGCACGTCGACCTGGACGACCCCGTTTACCTCGACTTCGAGTACATCAGGCGGCTCGGACACGTCATCGACCTGGCGGCGCCCGCCGGTCAGCCGCTGCAGGTGCTGCACCTGGGCGCCGGGGCCCTCACGCTGGCCCGCTACGTGGCGGCGACCCGGCCGGCCTCCCGGCAGGCGGCCGTCGAGCTAGACGCGGCCCTGTGGGGACTCGTCAGGGCCAAGCTGCCGCCGCGCATCTCCGGCGGCCGGTTCCGGATGCACATCGGCGATGCCCGGGCCGTCCTGGAGCGGGTGCCGGCGGGTTCCTTCGACGTGGTCATCGCGGACGTCTTCGCCGGCGGTCGCACCCCGGCCCACCTGACCTCGGCTGAGTTCGCGGCCGCGGCCCGCCGCGCGCTGCGCGAACCCGGGATCTTCGCCGCCAACGTAGCCGACGGCCCGCCGCTCGCGCACGTCCGCGCGCAGGTAGCAACGGTCCTGACGGCCTTCCCGCACGCCTGCCTGCTCGCGGATCCCGCGGTCCTGCGCGGCCGCAGGTTCGGCAACCTAGTGCTGGCGGCAAGCGCCCGCGAGCTTCCGGTGGCCCCGCTCACCCGGCGGGCGGCCTCGGATCCGATGCCCGGGCGCGTCGTGCACGGCCGTGACCTGGCACGCTTCGCAGCCAGTGCGAAACCGGTTACCGACGCAACGGCCGTACCCTCCCCCGCCCCGCCACCGGGCGCGTTCGCGTTCTTAGGCCTGGACCGCGGCCAGCACCCCCTGGCAGATCAGGGCGAGGTCGTCGTCGCAGGTCAGGTAGGGCGGCATCGTGTAGATCAGGTCGCGGAACGGCCGCAGCCATACGCCGGCTCGCACCGCGGCCGCCGTCGCCGCCGCCACGTCGACCTCGTGGTCCAGCTGGACGACGCCGACCGCGCCGAGCACCCGGACGTCCGCGACCCCGGGCAGGTCCTGGGCCGGGGTCAGGCCGGCCCGCAGTCCGGCGGCGAGCCGGGCCACCGAAGCCTGCCACCCGCCGGGATACCAGTGGGGATCGAACAGCACCGACAGGGACGCGAGCGCCAGCGCGCAGGCGAGCGGGTTGGCCATGAACGTCGGTCCGTGCGCGAGCACGGGAACCGAGCCGCGGGAGATCCCCGACGCCACCGCCGGAGTACACAAGGCGGCGGCCAGCGAGACGTACCCGCCGGTCAGCGCCTTGCCCACGCACATCACGTCGGGGCTGACGCCGGCGTGGCCAGCGGCGAACAGCGAGCCGCTCCGGCCGAACCCGGTCGCGATCTCGTCGAAAATCAGCAACACGCCGTGCGCGGTGCAGGCCTCACGCAGCACCCGCAGGTAACCGGGGTCGTGGAAGCGCATCCCGCCCGCGCCCTGGATCACGGGCTCCACGATCACCGCGGCCAGCGTGTCCGCGTGTTCCTCGATCAGAGCCGTCAGCGCCGCCGCGTACGCGGGATCGATGCCGGCCGCGAAACCAGCCGGGGGCGCGGCGGCGAACACCTGGTCCGCGACTACGCCGTCCCACAGCGCGTGCATGCCGCCCTCGGGATCGCACACCGACATCGCCATGAACGTGTCACCGTGATAACCGCCGCGCCAGGTCAGCAGCCGACGCTTGGCCGGCCGTCCGGCCGACCGCCAGTACTGCAGGCACATCTTGACCGCGACCTCGACGCAGACCGACCCTGAGTCGCACAGGAAGACATGCTCGAGCCCGTCCGGAGCCAGCGCGACCAGCCGCTCGCACAACCGGACCGCGGGCTCGTGGGTGAGCCCGCCGAACATCACGTGGCTCATCCGCGCCAGCTGGCGGGCCGCCGCTTCATCAAGGACCGGGTGCCGGTAGCCGTGGATGGCCGCCCACCACGACGACATGCCGTCGATCAGCTCGCTCACCCCGCCGGCCGGCCTCGCCAGGCGCAGCCGCACTCCCGCTGCCGACTCCACCACCAGCGGCTCCATCCGCCCGGGCATCGGCCCGTACGGATGCCAGACGTACCTGCGGTCCGCGTCGAGAAAATCCGGAGGAAGGCTCAGTGCCTGCGCTCCGCCCGCGCGGACGGGCTGGTGGTCCTGCGTCCGCCGCCCCGGGACTCGCGCTTGGCCCTGACCCGCACGGAAACCTGAACCGGGGTACCGTCGAAGCCGAACTCCTCACGCAGCTTCCGCTCGATGAACCGGCGGTAAGCCGCCTCGAGGAAGCCCGAGGTGAACAGCACGAAGTGCGGCGGCCGGACGCCGGCCTGGGTCGCGAACAAGATCTTCGGCTGCTTGCCGCCGCGCACCGGCGGCGGGGTCGCCGCCACCAGCGCGGTCAGCCATGCGTTGAGCCGGCCGGTCGGCACCCGGGTCTCCCAGCCTTCCAGTGCCTTCTCGATCGCGGGCACCAGCCGGTCGGTGTGCCGTCCGGTGGCCGCGGAGATGTTCACCCGGGGGGCCCAGCGAGCCGTGTAGAGCTGCCGCTCGATTTCGCGCTCCAGGAAGTGCTGCCGCTCCTCATCGACCATGTCCCACTTGTTGTAGGCGATGACCAGGGCCCGGCCCGCCTCGATGACCATGGAGATGATCCGCAGGTCCTGCTCGGTGAGCGGATCGCTCGCGTCGACGAGCACCACGGCGACCTCGGCCCGGTCCAGCGCGCCGGCGGTGCGCACCGCCGCGTAGTAGTCCGCGCCCTGGCTCTCCCTGAACCGCCGCCTGATGCCCGCCGTGTCGACGAACCGCCAGGTGATGCCGCCGAGCTCGATGAGCTCGTCGACCGGGTCTCTGGTGGTCCCCGCCACCGAATCGACTAGTGCGCGCTGGTGACCAGCCAGCTTGTTCAGCAGGCTGGACTTACCGACGTTCGGACGGCCGATCAGGGCTACCCGGCGCGGGCCGCCCTCGGTCTCCTCCGCATTCTGAGGGGCGTCCGGTAGCGCTTGAAGCACCAAGTCGAGCAGGTCGCCGCTGCCGCGCCCGTGCAGGGCGCTGACCGGCGCGGGCTCGCCGAGACCCAGCGACCAGAGCGCGGCGACCTCGGATTCGGCCTTGGTGTCGTCGACCTTGTTGGCCGCGACCACGACCGGCTTGCCCGACCGGCGCAGCACGTTGGCCACCGCGGCGTCCGCGTCGGTCACCCCGACCGTGGCGTCCACCACGAAGAGCACCGCATCGGCGGCATCGACCGCCACCCTGGCCTGGCCGGCCACCCGGGCGGCCAGGCTTTCTGTGCCTTCGATCGCGGGCTCCCACCCGCCGGTGTCCACCAGGGTGAATTCCCGGCCGCTCCACAGGGCGTCGTAGGTAACCCGGTCCCTGGTCACCCCGGGGACGTCCTCCACGACCGCCTGCCTGCTGCCCAGGATCCGGTTCACCAGCGTGGACTTGCCCACGTTCGGGCGGCCGACGACAGCGACTACCGGTACAGGGTTGGGGCTGGAATGGGAGTTGAATTCTGCCTCGTCCGGCATCATGATCTGCTCTTCTGCCGCGGGAAAGGGATATCCGCGTGCTCACGGGCCAGCCTGACGATGGTATCGACCACCTCGTCCAAGCCCAGCCCGGTGGAATCTATCACGACCGCGTCAGTGGCCTTCTCGCTCTGCGCCGCGTCGAGGTGATCACGCCGGTCCTGGTCGGCCCGGGTCGCGGCAGCTGACCAGCTGGCCTGCTCGGCCCGGCGGGTAGCGCGGGCGGCGCCGTCGGCGGTCAGGAACACCTTGACGGGTGCGTCTGGCGCGACCACCGTGCCGATATCACGGCCTTCGGCCACGATCCCCGGCGCCGCCGCGATGATGCCCCGCTGCATCGCGATCAGATGCGCGCGGACGGCCGGGACGGCCGCGACGGCGCTGACCGCGGCGGTGACCTCACGGGACCTGATGGCCGCGGACACGTCCGTCCCGTCGACCCTGGTCCACGGAGCCAGCGGGTCGGTGCTCACCTCGATGACCGGGTCGGCGGCCCGCCCGGCGACTTCGCTCGGATCGCTGACGTCCGCGCCCCGGTCGAGCAGCCACCAGGTCAGGGCCCGGTACATCGCCCCGGTGTCCAGGTAGTGCAGACCGAGCGCGGCCGCCGCGCCGCGGGACGCGCTCGATTTACCCGCCCCCGAGGGCCCGTCCACCGCGACGACAAGCCCGGGGCCCGTATCGATCACCTCGCCCGTCCCGTTCTTCAGGCTCGCTGAAGTCTTCACCCGTGCGATGCTACCGGCGGCAGGACCTGAGGGACGAGTCCGTCCCGGAAGACGCAGCCGACGGCCGCTGCCACCCCGGTCCGTTCGGGATAAATGCTTACCGGATCGGCGAACCGGCCAGCCGCCCCGCTCCAGGGCGTCAAGGAGGGTGCCGACCTCGGCTGGACGTACGGAAAGCTCCGCGACGCCGACAGGAAGGCCGGGTGAGTGCTCGATGCGAATGTCTTCGATATTGATCCCGGCCGCTCCCGCCGCGTTGATCAGCCGGGCCAGCTCCCCCGGCTGGTCGCGGATGACGATCTGCACGGATGACACATCCAGCTGGGTGTCATGACCGCCGGGAACCCCTACATGCTTACCCGGGATCTTGGCCACACCCGCCCGGCCACGATCGAGCAGCGCCGCGACCGACTTCTCACCCGGGTCCAGCCCGGTCAGCACGCGGGCGGCCTGGACCAGGTCCGCGGCCACCTCAGTCAGCACCTCGGCCACCGGCACGGCATTGGCGGACAGGATCTGGGTCCATAGCCCGGTATCCCCGGCCGCGATCCTGGTCACGTCGCGCAGCCCCTGCCCGGCCAGGTCGAGCGCCTCGGGCGGGGCGCTCTCAAGGCGGGCCGCCATCGCCGCGGCCACCAGGTGCGGGGCGTGCGAGCTGAGCGCTACCCAGCGGTCGTGCGAGGCCGCCTCGGCGCGCATCGGGACCGCTCCGCACTCGCGGATCAGGGCCGTCACCGCGGCGGTAGCCTCCTCCGACGTCTCGGGCACCGGGCACAGGGCCCAGGTCCGGCCGAGGAACAGGTCGGCGCGGGCCGCCGCGGGACCGTGCTTCTCCCGTCCGGCCAGCGGGTGCCCGGGCACGTAACTGGTCAGATCGCAGCCGCGCGCCCGGGCCTGCGCGACCGGAAGCTGCTTCACGCTGGCCACGTCGGTGTAGTAGCGAGCTAGCCCGGTCGTGCCGCGCACCTGAGCGGCCGCCAGCGTCGCCGCGATCGCGTCCGGCGGGACGGCGATCACCGCGATATGGCAGGGGTGTCCGGGCGTTTCGGGCAGCAACTCGCCCGCGCCCAGGTCGGCCGCGAGCCGGGCCGCAGCCGGGTCCTGGTCGGCGAGCCAGACGCTGGAGCCGCGCTCACGCAGCGCGAGCGCGATCGAGGTCCCGATCAGACCCGTCCCGATGATCGCAACCCGCACTGGGCCATCCCTTACTGAGCGATGTCCAGCCGGAGCGCGGCGGCGCCCCGCAGGTACACGTGCTGGATCGCCGACCGCGGGCGGTCCGTCTCGACGTGAGCCATCAGCCTGACCACGCGGGGCATGGCGCCGGGTACGGCGATCTCCGACGCGCAGATCAGCGGCACGTCATGGAAACCGATCTTGCGCGCGGCCAGCGCGGGAAATTCGGCGGTCAGGTCAGGGGTCGCCGTGAACAGCACGCTGATCACGGCGTCGGTGGTGAGCTCGTTACGGGTCATGACCTCGGTGACCAGCTCGGCCGTCGCCTCGAGTATCGCGTCCCGGCCGGCGGAGTCGACCTGCACCGCACCGCGAACCGCCCTGACGTTCATCGGACCTCCCATGGCCACAGGCTACCGACCTTTACAGGCCGACCGCCGCGAACAGCTCGCCGATTTCGGCGGTGGTCAGCCGCCGCGAGGTCCCCGGCTTGAGGTTGCCGAGCCTGATCGGGCCGACGTCGGTGCGGACCAGGCGGCTGACCGGATGCCCCGTCGCGGCCAGCATCCGCCGCACCACGTGCTTGCGTCCCTCGTGCAGGGTGATCTCCACCAGCGCCCGGTGCCCGGACCGGTCGATCACCCGGAACTTGTCCGCGGTGACCACCCCGTCGTCGAGCTCGATCCCGGCGGTCAGACGGCGGCCGAGATCTCTCGGCGTCGGGCCGGTCACGTCAGCCAGGTACGTCTTGGCCACCTCGAAGCTGGGGTGGGCGAGCCGGTGCGCGAGCTCACCATCGTTGGTGAGCAGCATCAGGCCCTCGGTGTCGTAGTCCAGCCTGCCGATGTGGAAGAGCCGCTCAGCCCGGTCGCCCAGATAGTCGGCTACCGTCTTGCGGCCCCGATCGTCCGACATCGCGGTCAGCACCTTGGGCGGCTTGTTGAAGGCCAGGTAGACCTGGCCTGCCTTGGCCGGGATGCGCTTGCCGTCCACCCTGATCACCTGGTGCTCAGGGTCGACCCGGGCGCCGAACCGGCGAACGGTCTCGCCGTCCACCTCGATCCGGCCCTCGCCGATCAGCCCCTCGCAGTACCTGCGGCTGCCGATCCCCGCCTCGGCCAGGACCTTCTGCAGCCGGACCCCGCCCGGGACGTCGGTCAGCGAGTCCCGCTCACCCTCGTCGTCCTCATCGTCGAAGTCGCGGCCCCTGGGGTTACGGTCGGGCGTTCTCATCTTCGATGTCCTCAATGTTCTCCGGCAGGAAGGGTACGAGGTCCGGGAGGTCCTCCAGGCTCGCCAGCCCCAAACGTTCCAGGAAGTACCTGGTGGTCCGGTACAGGATGGCACCGGTCTCCGAATCAGTGCCCGCCTCCTCGGTGAGGCCGCGCAGCACCAGCGTGCGCATGACCCCGTCGCAGTTGACCCCGCGAACGGCTGACACCCGAGTCCGGCTCACCGGCTGGCGGTAGGCGACTACGGCCAGGGTCTCCAGCGCCGCCTGGGTCAGCCGGACCTCCTGCCCGTCACTCACGAACCGCTCGACCAGCGGCGCGCAATCCTCGCGGGTGTAATACCGCCAGCCGCCGGCGATCTCGCGCAGCTCGAAACCGCGGCCCTGCGCGGCGTAGGCCGCGGCCAGCTCGCGCAGCTCCGCCGCCACCTCGTTCCGCGGGCGCTCGAGAACCTGGGCCAGCACGACTACCGGCACCGGCTCGTCGGCTACCAGCAGGATCGCCTCCAGGCTGGCCCTGAGTCCTGGTCCCGGCGTGATGGCCTCGGCGTCGTCGGGGGCGCCAGGACCCGGCTGGCGCTCGCGGCCCTGGGGCGGAGATTCGATGCTCATGGTTCGTCGTCGCTTTCGGTTAGCTCACTGACGCTAGCAGTGCCGGGGCCCGCCTCAGGAGGGCGCGCCTCAGCGGGGCCCGTCCAGGTCACGTACAGGTCACCGAGCGGGGCCACCTGCTCGAAGGACACCATCGCATCCCGGTACAGCTCGAGCAACGCGAGAAATGACGCCACCACCTCGTAGCTGCCGGCCGCACGCGCGGTCAGCTGCCGGAAGCTAGCCCGGCCGAGTTTGGCTAGCAGGGCCGCGATGACCTGGACCTGTTCCCTGATGCTGATCACCGGCGAGTGAATGTGCTCGGTCGACACCGTCGGCGGCACCTTAGGCGCGAGCACCAGCGCCGCGAGCCGGGCGAACTCCGCGGGGCCCAGGCCGAGCAAGACCTCGGGCAGCAGCTGCGCGAACCGCGGCTCGAGCGGGACCCGCCGCGGGAAGCGGCGGGCCGAGGCGGTCATCCGGGCCGCGAAGATGGCCGCCACTTCCTTGTAGGCACGGTACTGCAGCAAGCGGGCGAAGAGCAGGTCCCTGGCTTCGAGCAGGGCGAGATCCTCCTCGTCCTCCACCTCACCGGAGGGCAGCAGCCGGGCGGCCTTCAGGTCCAGCAGGGTGGCTGCCACCACCAGGAAATAGCTGACCTGGTCTAGGTCCCAGCCGTCGGCGCGGTCCGAGAGATAGCCGATGAACTCGTCGGTGACCTGCGACAGAGCCACTTCGGTGATGTCCAGCTTGTGCTTGGAGATCAGCGCGAGCAGCAGGTCGAACGGGCCCTCGAACACATCCAGGTGCACCTCGAAGGTACTAGGCCGGGCCGCACCTTCGGGGTCGCCCGCCAGATCCGGGTCATGCACGCTCACGGTCATGACGGTATCCGCAGCCTGCTAGCGCCCGGTTCCATCCGCCCCGCCGTGAGCGCTCCCCGTGCCGGGCCGGCGGTCGTCGCTGGCCTGGGTCCTATCGTCATGAGCCCCGTTGGCATGAGCCCGGTGGTCATGGCCCAGGCGGTCACCGGCCGCGCTGAGGGGATAGTCGCCGGCCCGGTTCGTGGCGATGCGGCGGGCCAGCAGGCTTTCCTGGCCCTGCGCGTCCAGGTCGGCGAGCAGGACGGCGATCGCCTCACGAACGATCCGGCCGCGGTCGGCAGCCGCCCCGTAGCGCAGCAGCGCGAGCCGGGCGCGTTCCAAGTCAAGGAGTTCCTCGGCGGACAGGTAGACGGTGATTTTCTGGGTGTGCTTCTGCCGGCCGCTGGCCAGGCGCTGGTCGCCTCCGTCCGGGCCGATAGCAGCGGGACGCAAGAGCTCAGCGATACCTGGAAGGCTTACCCTCCGTGATCGTCCCCGGCCTGCCGCCACCGCTCCAGTACCTCCTTGGCCAGCTCCCGGTAGGCGTTCGCCCCCATCGACCCGGAATCGAAGCTGGTAATAGGCTCTCCGGCCACCGTAGCGTCCGGGAACCTCACCGTGCGGTTGATTACAGTATGAAAAACCTTGTCGCCGAAACCATTGACCATGCTGGCCAGGACCTCACGGGTATGAAGCGTGCGGGAGTCGTACATAGTGGCCAGCAGGCCGTCGATGGCGAGCTTGGGGTTCAGCCGGCGGGACACCTTATCGATGGTCTCCATCAGCAGGGCCACGCCGCGCATCGCGAAGTACTCACACTCCATCGGGATGAGCACACTGTCGGCGCACGCGAGCGCGTTGATCGTGAGCAGGCCCAGGGAAGGCTGGCAGTCGATCATGATCATGTCGTAGTCCGGCATGACCGGCTGCAGCACTCCGCCGAGCACGTACTCGCGGCCGACCTCGTGCACCAGCTGGACCTCGGCGCCAGACAGGTCGATGTTGCTCGGCAGCAGGTCCAGGCCGTCGACGCCGGTCTTGTGCATAACGTCCTGCGGAGTGACGTCGCGCTCCATGAGCAGGTTGTAGACCGTGTAGTCGATGTCGTGCGGCTGGATGCCGAGCCCGACCGAGAGCGCGCCTTGCGGGTCGAAGTCGACGAGCAGGACACGCCGGCCCTGCTCGGCCAGCGCCGCGCCCAGATTAATTGTGGTAGTAGTCTTACCTACGCCACCCTTTTGGTTACAGACCGCGATGATGCGCGCCGGTCCGTGGGCCATCAGCGGCTCAGGATCCGGAAAGGCGGACAGCGGCCGCCCGGTCGGGCCAAGATCTCCTGCCTGGTGCTCTGTCATGCGGGATGCTGCCACCAGTGCTGAACCTCCGTGCTCAGGCCGCGACGATGCCCACGGAACCTGGCTTGGACTCTATGGCCTGGGCCAACCGCCGGCAAGCAGGCTCGCCGTATGCGCCCGATATCCGCAGGGCGGGACACGTGCGGAATATTGGCTTATTCCTTCCGGCCCAGCGGCGGGGAGGACCCGGTACTCAGATGCTCGCCACCGTGACCCCCCTCGGGGTGCTCGCCACCGGTGTCCCCGCTGCTCGGATGCCCTGCTCCGGGGTGCATCGTCTCGGCGAGTTCGACGACCGGGAACTGGCTCTCCGGGTGGATGCCAGCCGGGTATCCGCCGTCCGGGTGCATGCTCGCGGGGTGCCCGCTGCGGGGGTAATCGTCGGCGGGGTACTCGCTGGGGACAGCAGCCGGATTCCGGAGCTGAGGGCCTTGACCCCGGGCAATTCGAGGTGCGCCCGCTTGGTGAGGACCTCGACCTCATGGACGGTCAGGGCGACGCCGACATCGCAGCGCCCGGAGTGAACGCCGGCCAGCCGGCCGACGCTGACCCCGGCCACCAGGGCGGTGACGTCGAAGATGATGGACACGCCGAGTTGCAGGGTATGGACCCGGCGCCCGTCCAGGAGGATGCCCACCGCGGGCTGCTGGATCGTGGTGATCCGGTGCGCGCCCAGCCCGACCAGTTCTTTGCTGGCCGGGGTGGCCAGTGTGCGCCGTGCGGCGCCGATGATTTCCCGGTGCTCGCGCCAGCCGGTCACGAGCATCTCCATCAGGTCGATCCTCAGCAGTCCGGCTGCGGCGTCCGCTGCCTCCCGGACGGCCGCTTCCCGGGTCACCCTCGGCAGGTGAGCCAGCGCGCCACCCAGGCTCTTGGTGGCACCGGCCGACATGATGTGACTGGTCAGCGCCTTGGGAGTATCCACGGCTGAGCCGAACAGCAGATCCGCGGCGGTGAGCGGCCGGTCCAGCTCATCGGGCGTCACGAGGGAACCTCCTGCAGAGTCGTGATGACGGTCCCGGGAAGGGGCTCCAGGCGGACCGTGTAGCTGTCGTCCATGCCGATCTCATGAAGGGTGACCGAGCCGGGCGGACCCATTTCAGGCACGGCCCGCACGTCCGACGGGGGTGCGGGCGACGGATGCGAGCGCGGGGCCGGCCGCTGCGGGCGCAGCCGCCACACACCCAGCGTCAGGGCTCCGGCCGTGGCCCCGACAGCGACGGCGGCCAGCGAGATGATGACTGGTTTCGGTACCTTCTTCGCGATCAGGATGCCCGTCGGCGACGGGCTCACCTGGGCGTTGGCCGAGACCGTCGGTCCGGCCGCAGCCGCGGAGGCCCCGGCGGCCGTGCTCGGACCCCGGCCGACGCGGAGGCCGAGGCGGACGGCGAGGTGGTGGCCGACACCGGCGCGGCCGAGACCTCACCGGAATCGTCGCCCTGGTGCTTGGCGGCGTTGATCGCGGCCACCTTGAAGTAGTACGTGGTGCCGTTGGCCAGGCCGGTCACCGGGTAGCTCGTGGCGCTGACCGGCGAGCCGTTGACCGGGGTCGCGGACTCGGCGCCCGGGCTGGTCCCCCGGTAGATCAGGTAGCCGCTGATCGCGGCGCCCCCATCGGAGGCGGGCGCGGTCCAGGACAAGATCACCTGGCCGTGACCCGGAGTCGCGGCCAGCCCGGTAGGCGGCCCGGGCTGGGTGATCGCGAGCGCCGGGGTAGCGGAAGCGGCGCCGGATGCGGAGCCCGGCCCGGCCTGGTTGACCGCGGTCACCTTGAAGTAGTAAGTGGTGCCGTTGGCGAGGTTCTTAACGGTCACGCTGGTGCCCTTGACACCAGTGACTGGGGTGCCGAGCTTCACGCTAGCCGTGGTTCCCTCGTAGACGTCGTAGCTGGTGATCTGCGCGCCGCCGTCCGAGCCGGGCGCCGTCCAGGACAAGCTCACCTGAGCGTCGCCCGCGGTCGCCGTCAGCCCGCCGGGCACCCCGGGTGCGGTGACCGGGAGAACCGGGGTGGCCGTCGCCTGGGCTGAGGCAGCGCTGTGCAGATCGGCATCGTTGACCGCGTCCACCGTGAAGTAGTAGGTCGTGCCGTTGGTCAGCCCGGTCACCGCGGCGCTCGTCCCGGTAACGGTTTGGACCGGGGCGGCGGACTCGCCCCCGGAACTAGTACCCAGGTAGACGTCGTAGTCGATGATCGCCGCGCCGCCATCGGAGGCAGGCGGGGTCCACGACAGGGCCACCTGGGCATCTCCTCCGGTCGCGGTCAGGCCGGTGGGCGGGCCCGGTTGAGCACCCTGGCCTGCGAGGCCCCGAACGCCGTCAGGACATAAGCCGCCCCGGATGCGGACGGGCCGGCCGCGCCGCTGGCGGCCAGCACGGCAGGCCAGCCCGCGACGATGGCGATCAGGCAGATACCCAGCCACCGTCCCAGACGCCCGGTCGCCACCTGGACCGACGTCGGTGCGGACAGGCCGAGCGGGAAACCCGGGCGGCACCGTTGAGTAAAGCGAAAAGGCTGCATGCGGCTCCACCTCGCGGGACATCCCACCGTCAAGAACATTAGAGGCGAAGTGCCGCCTGTTGATACATCTTTAGACGTTCCGAAGCGATTCCGGCGGGATGGCGCGCGCGGCCACCGCTAGCCCTGCTAGCTCGCCGGGCCTGCGGTGAACGGCACGACAAACTTGTATGCGTTTACATATTATCTTCATAAGCATATTATGAGCAGGGCTGTTATCCTTCCCGCACGATGAGTGCGTTCCCGGACGACCGACGCGATCTAGCCGCGATGTTCGCGCCCCTGACCAGGGCGCTGATCGCGCGCGAGGACCCGGTGCTGCGTGCGCACGACCTCTCGATGTGGGGATACATCGTGCTGACCGGCCTCGTCGAGCAGCCCGTACGGACTCAGGCCGTGCTGGCCCAGACGATCAACGCGGACAAGAGCCGGATCATCGGCGTCCTGGACGCACTGCAGGAGCGCGGGCTGATCCAGCGCCGGCCGGATACCGCCGACCGGCGGGTCCACCTGCTCTCGCTGACCCTGGCGGGTGACCGGCTACGGCGATCGGTGGAATCAGCGATCCGCGGCCGGGAAGAAGAAGTACTCGCGACGCTGCCCGCCGCCGACCGCGAGGTATTCCTGCGATCGCTGAAGGCGCTTTACGAACAGCACCGGGCGTTGTGAGAGGGTAGCTGCGGGAGGTAACACGTGAAGATTGGTTTGCAGATCCCCGACTTCACCACGCCGGGGGGGCCGCCGCGCCTTGGCGCGGACCTGGCCACCGTCGCCCGGACCGCGGATGAGGGCGGCTTCGAGTTCATCGCCGTCATGGATCACTTTTTTCAGATCGGCCCGGTCGGGCCACCGGAACGCGAAATGCTCGAGGCCTATACGACGTTGGGCTATCTCGCGGCCAGCACGTCACGGGCCAAGCTCATTACGCTGGTCACCGGGGCCATATACCGGCACCCAGGTATGCTCGCGAAGATCGTGACCACGCTGGACGTGCTGTCGGGCGGCCGGGCCTGGCTTGGCATCGGTGCCGCGTGGAACGAGGAGGAGTCCCGCGGTCTGGGCATCCCGTTCCCGCCGGTCGCCGAGCGGTTCGAGCGACTCGAGGAAACCCTGCAGATCTGCCTGCAGATGTGGCGCGGAGACGAAAGCCCGTACCAGGGCAAGCATTATTCACTCGGCCGGCCGCTGAACTCACCGCAGTCGCTGACCAGGCCCCATCCCCCGATCATGATCGGGGGCAGCGGAGAGAAGAAGACACTTCGCTTCGTGGCTAAGTACGCCGACGCCTGCAACCTATTCCCCGGCCCGGACCTGGCCCGCAAGCTGGACGTGCTGCGCGGGCACTGCGACGCCGAAGGCCGCGACTACGACCAGATCACCAAGACGTGCTACTTCGTCTTCGACGTCGGCGAGAAGGGCGAGAAGGCCGGCCAGATCGTCGACCAGCTCGGCCAGCTGGCTGAGCTGGGCTTCGACGCCGCGATAGGAGGGGTGGCCAACGTCTGGCAGGTCACTCCGCTTGAGGTGATCGCGGCTGAGGTCATCCCGGCCGTCGCCAGCCTTTAGCGGGCCTGCGCGTGGTGGACGCGATCTTCGTTCGCGTTCGCGACGGCCGCCGCGTTGCGGTCATCGCCGCGCGCGGTCAAGCCCGTCAGCACGCCTGCGACGTCGCCTGCCGGGCGGTTCTGGCTGAGCTTGGCCTTGGCCTCGATCCGGGTGATCTGCAGCTCCAGGCCGACGATGGCACGCAGCTGTCCCTCGATGAACGCGCGCGGCGCGTCGTCGACCGACCAGGCGGCCGGCTGGCCGGGTGAGGTCAGCCGGGCGGCTTCGTGCTTGGCGGTCAGCCGCCGGACGATGTCTTCCACCCAGTGCGGGTCGTCGTGCACGACAAGCAGGCCGTACACGTGCGCCGTGACGTAATTCCAGGTCGGGACCACCCGGCCATGCTCGGCCTTGGTGGGGTACCAGGACGGCGAGATGTACGCGTCCGGGCCGCGGACGATGGCCAGTGACTCGCCGATGGCCGGCTGACGCCACTGATCGTTGTTACGGGCCACATGACCGTACAGAGCACCCTGCTCGCCCGCCGCGGGCTCGTACGCGAACGGCAGCATCGTGGCCAGCAGGCCGTCCGCGGTCAGCGTGATCAGGTCGGCCGCGCCGTGCTTGGCCAGCAGGTCGCGGGTGGTGGCGTCGTCAGCGGCGAAATGGGCGGGAATGTACATGGGTGCCTCCCCTGTCAGGCTAACGCGGTCAGGCTAACGCCCGGAAGGAACGGGTCAGGCTGCTCCAGACGGCGTCATAGTTGTCCTGGCGGTGCCCCGCCTCCATCGCCTGCCGGGCGGGAATGATCATCCAGCGGCTCTCGAACATGAACGCCAGCGTGCCGTCGATCTTCTGCGGGCGCAGCTCGGCGGCGCTGGCCCGGGCGAACGTCTCCGCGTCCGGGCCGTGCGAGGTGAAGGTGTTGTGCAAGCTGGCCCCGCCGGGCAGGAACCCCTCGGCTTTGGCGTCGTAGACGCCATGGATCAAGCCCATGAACTCGGACATGATGTTCCGGTGATACCAGGGCGGCCGGAAGGTGTCTTCGCCAACCAGCCAGCGCGGGGGAAAGATCACGAAATCCACGTTGGCGAGCCCGGGGAGCTCACCCGGCGAGGTGAGCACGGTGAAGATGGACGGGTCCGGGTGATCAAAGCTGATCGTGCCGATCGTCATGAAGCGGGCCGTGTCGTACTTATAGGGCACGTAATTCCCGTGCCAGCCGACCACATCCAGCGGCGAGTGGTCGTAGTCGGCGGCCCACAGGTTCCCGCCGAACTTCTGTACCACCTGCACAGTACCGGCCCGGTCCTGGTAAGCCGCGGCCGGAGCCAGGAAATCGCGCTCGTTAGCCAGTCCGTTGGCCCCGATCGGACCGCGTTCCGGCAGCGTGAACGCGGCACCGAAGTTCTCGCACAGATAGCCGCGGACCGGCCCCGACGGCAGCTCGACGGCGAACCGGATGCCGCGCGGGATCACCGCGATCTCACCGGGAGCCACCGCCAGCGGCCCGAGCTCGGTGCGCAGCAGGACCGTGCCCTGCTCGGGCACGAACAGCAGCTCGCCGTCGGCGTCGACGAAGTACCTGTCGGTCATGGACCGGTTCGCGGCGTACAGGTGCGCGGCCATGCCGTTGCGGGTCCTGACGTCTCCGTTTCCCGCGACGGTGTACAGCCCGTCGACGAAGTCGGTGCCGGCGGCCGGCATCGGCAGCGGGTCCCAGCGGAGCCGGTTCGGGTCGGGCTCGATCTCATCGAAGGGGGTGCCGCGAAGCGTCCCGTTACCGATACGCGAGAACGCCGGGTGCGCCGCCGACGGCATGATCCGGTATACCCAGGTCCGTCGGCTGACCGCTCGCGGCTGAGTGAACGCGGTCCCGCTGAGTTGTTCCGCGAACAAGCCGAGCGGCGCGCGCTGTGGCGAGTTGCGGCCCGCAGGGAGCGCTCCGGCCACCGCCTCGGTGGCGAACTCGTTGCCGAACCCGGCCTGGTAGGTGTACGGGCCCGCACCGCTTTCGCGGGACGGGTGCGGGCGGACGTCAGCCTCCACCATGATGACTGCCTCCTAAGTCCTGATCACTCCCATGAAATCACGGCGCACTCCCGGAATCGCGCTGCGAGCAGGAACGAGCTGCGGCGGTACGCGGCGGGGCCGCGGCCGGCCGGTCCGGGTGGATAACCTCTGCGGGACCGGAGTTGATCATGACCGCGCCGCGATGGGCGCGAAGTGGGATGCTGGCGTTGGCTGGAGCGGGAGGTTACCGGTGACGGATAAATGGCTGACGTTCGACTGCTACGGCACGGTCGCGGACTGGAACGCCTGCATGGGCGGGGCCCTGGACAAGGTGGCGGGCCCGGATGGCCGCCGGCTGCTCACCGCTTACCACCAGACGGAGCTCGAACTCGAGGCCGGGCCGGGCTGGCGGCCGTACCGGGAGATACTTGGCGCCGGACTCGCGCGCGCAGCCGAGCGGGAGCGGATCGTGCTGCCGCCCGGCCGCGAGGACGCCTTCGTCCAGGCCTGGCCGGACATGGAGGTCTTTCCGGACGCCGGCCCGGCGCTGGCCGCGCTGCGGGAACAGGGCTGGCGGCTGGCCTTTCTGACCAACTGCGATGAGGACCTTTTCGCGAGCACCAGGACGCGGCTACCAGTGCCCTTTGATCTCTGGGTAACGGCGGAGGAAGTACACAGCTATAAGCCGGACCTCGCGCACTTCAGGAAATTCGCCGAGAAAGCGGGAGCCGGGACAGCGAACTGGATTCACGTAGGCAACAGCTGGGTGCACGACATGATGCCCGCGGCCCGGATGGGACTGCGTTCGGTGTGGGTGGATCGCGACCTGACCGGGCACCCCGCCAAGCTGGCGGACCGGCGCGTCACCAGCATGCGCAGGCTGCCGGAGGCGGTGGCGGACGTCAGCGCCATCGCCTCCCGGTAAGCCAGCTAACCGGGACGATCAGGGACTGGGACGATCAGGGACTGGGACTGAGCGGGCCGGCGAAGGCCGAGCCGTCGCTGGTGCAGGCAGCGGCCGCGGTGATGCCGCCGTTGGCCTGGGCCAGGTTGCCGATGCCGGACGGGCTGGCGGAGGCGGACGGACCCGCGG
>JALYVS010000123.1 GCA_030853115.1 Actinomycetota bacterium | reverse complement strand
CGAGACCGGGACGAGACCAGAACAGCCCGGCCCGCGGCAGGATCCCGAACCGCAACCCCGTGGCCAGCGCAAAAGCAGGCAATCGAATCAGCCAGCTACGAAAGAAGGGACTTTGCAGACGCCCTGCGTCATAACGATAGCCAACGGCATCCGGCCAGCGGCAGATGAGGATGTTTGCTTAGCATCGGACGGGTTCCGTAAAGGATCGCGCTATCATGGGATATCACTAGGAGGCGCACGTGACCGACATGCTGATCCGTGATGTTCCCGATGATGTCATTGCTGCGGTCGATGCCCGGGCGGGGCGCCTGGGCTTGTCCCGCAGCGAGTACGTCCGCCGTCGGCTGGCCCAGGATGCCGCCGCGGGCGGCTGCGCGGTGAGCACCGGTGACCTGGCCCGGTTCGCCGGAGTCTTCAGTGACCTCGCCGATCCTGAGGTCATGTCACAGGCATGGCGGTGACCAGCTGGCTGATCGACAAGTCCGCGCTCGTCCGCCTGGAGGCAAGCACCGACGTCGCGCAGTGGGCGGCGCGGATCGAGCGGGGACTCATTCGGATCTCCACCGTCACGCGGCTGGAGGTCGGTTACTCGGCCCGGACCGGACCGGACCTGCGCGCGGAGCTGCGGCAGCCGCCGCTGGCCGCGATGCCCGTCGAATACCAGACGCCCGCTATTGAGGACCGGGCGGTCGAAGTCCTCACGTTGCTCGCTGACCGCGGCCAGCACCGGGCCCCGTCGATCCCTGACCTGATCATCGCCGCGACCGCCGAGCTAGCCGGCCTGACTGTCTTGCACCTAGATAAAGACTTCGAGATCATCGCCGGCCTTACCGGCCAGCCTCTTGAACGTCTGAACATTAATTAACCCAGACCCGCTGAAGTACGTCGAGCGTCCACTCCCTGATCGCGGCAGATGAGGGCGTTTCGGTAGGCGACGGCGTATCTGGTGTCCTTCCTATGGGGCCCCTATTCTTGGCGGGTGGCGTCCCAGCGGCAGCTTGTCTATCACCAGCTCGCGCCCGATTTTCGGGGCACGGTGCTGTACCCGCTCAACCACCTCGCGACGGTCTACCCGGACATCCACGCGCGCGAGGCCCCGAAGTACGCCGGGCGCGAGGCGGTGATGTCCTACCGGGTGCCATACCTGGACGCCCCGTGGGCCGACACGGTCAACCTCTCGACCTTGGACCCGCGGCTGCTGGTGGCCGCACGTGAGCGGCTGGGCATCGCGTCATCTCAGCTGCTCCAGCGGCGTCTGCTGCCGATCCCGGTCGAGCACCTAGCCGGGCACCGCCTTGTCCGCTACTCCGGGGCCACACGGTGGATCAACAGCTCGCCTGGTGAGGACGTCCCGACTCAGCCACCCGCACACGAGTTCGAGCCGACCGATCCGCAGACCTATCGCGAGACCACCGACATACCACCAGCGCACCTGGAATACCTCACCGAATGCCAGGCCGCAGGCAAGCGAGCGCTGGGGTTCGTACACGTCCCGCACGTGCTCGCGCTCGGCCCCATCGACATCTCCCGCCTTCGCCCCATCGACATCGGCTAACTCCGTTGGGCCGTCCTGGCTCAGACGGGAGCCTGAGTGGTCACGCTATAGAGCACCCAGTCCTGACCGGCATTGGACGGAATGAGACGTCCCCAGGCATGCTGACCGCAACGGCCGGTCCGATATAACCTGGATCGCGGCAGATGCGGGCATCTTGGTGGCGGCCACTGACGCCAGATGCGGCCGCTTATCATCACCCTGCTCCTTCCTCCTCATCTCCTAGCGATCGGGCGTCACGCGCCCAAGTTCCGTTCCTCACCCTGGCCGCCAGGGATTCTCGCCGCAAGCCATCTGCCGACCTGGCAAGCCACCGCCGTGTCCGCATCTCGCGGCGATCTCCACGAAATAATGGCTATTGTGACGGCCGCAACCGCTCAGCCTCCCGTACCTTGGTACTCAAGATCCAGGACTCCTCATGAAAAGGCTGCAGATGCAAGAGTTCACTGAGGCTGGGGAAAGAGGCTTCAGTCCCGACCCGGAGAGCCTGCAATATATTCAGCTCCAGCCTGCGGTTGATGCGTGCTCGGCGTCATTTACCCAATTGTTCAGCGCACACTACTGCGCTTATTTTACTTCTGACCGGAAGGAAGCAAGAACGTGGCATTACTACTATAAGCGGCTGCTACCGGAATTCGTAGAGGCGAATGGCCGGATAATCGAACAATTCCACGCTCCGTGTCCTGCTTCCGCGTATCTAACGGAAAAAGGCCGGGAATACAGGCTGTTCGTCGCGTTCTGGCCTGACTACCTGGCTTTCGACAGCCTTCCAGCGCAGGTGCTGCTAGGGCAGATGATTGACCTGCGCGACGAGGCCACACAATACCTTCACTCTGTTCAGCAGCGGCGAATCGTGCTGCAGAAACTATTTATGATAGCGACAGAGCTCATCGCCACGATAGCGTCTGAATGGCAACGACATAGGGGTGGGTCTCCCGGAACTCAGGCGAGTACTGATGTCTTCAGGCAGAGCATCAGTCACTTGACGGATCGATTGGACGCCACTCGTAAATTTTACGTTGATTGGCCACGAAATCTGCTCAGATCTTTTATTTCTACGGCATGATCTTCACAATAGCTGCAGTGGCTATAATTCTCAGCAATCTAGCGTTGCTTACCTCTGTCAGCAGAGTAGCTCTTGCCGTAGTAGCGTCGGGCGCCGCCGGAGCCTTTGTCAGCGTTGCCAGCCGACTTACCAGGGGTACGCCGCTCGTAGCATATAAGGAGCGCGCCATTAGACTCGCAGTATTTGGCGCCATCCGACCAATTGTCGGAGCTGTGCTCGGCGCGGCCGTCTGTGCTGTTCTAGTCGCTGGTCTCATGCCTACAGTGAGGATCTTGCCGCCGACCGGGAAAGAAGTGCTCACGTATTCAGCTCTTGCCTTTATCGCGGGATTTAGCGAACGATTCGCGCAAGATGTCCTGCTCAAGACTTCCCTAAGGTCAAAGTAGATCAATCAGGACCGCGGACGTGGACCGCCGGTTGCGACCGCGGGATTCGTCCCCCGTAGTGCCCATAACCACGCCGCCGCGCAGCCGAATCCTGCCCGGTCAACCGCACATCGGCATGAGCGCGCGGCGTCAGCTGACACAGCAGCCGAACACAATGGCGGAGTCGAGACTCCGCAAGAATGTCGCCTAAACCCAGGCGGCTGGGAATGATCACCTCAGGCGGCGTGGGGTTCGAACCATACGGAACCGAGGTTATGCCCCGGAGTCAGCCGCACGTCCGAATCGAGAGCGGCGGCTAGGCGCCGTAGCAGAGCGATGGAGGGCTCGGTGCTGCCCTCTTCGATGCACTCGACATCATCCGTGATCCTGCTCGGCGCCCGATCAGCAGCAGATCCTGGACGCGATCGCCCAGGCCCTGACAATCTGACCAGTTCGCAGAATCCGCGATATCTACTCGCGCGCAAGCGGACACAGCCGAGCCGACTATCCTCCGCCGGCCCAGATCAAACAGATCCGCGCTCCTGCGCTGATAAGCACCCTAGAGCTTGCAGCCGCGCATTAGGCGGGACTGCGCGCGGGTGATGGGCTGGGGCTGGACACGTCCGGTCTGGTGCTACGTGGTCCTCGTGATGATCCATTGCTCGACGCTGCGTACGTATGCCGGGATGAGTTCTGCTCCGGTCCGGCAGGTGAGCACGAGTGCCGCTGCCTCCTCGCAGGGGTGGCCGCGCAGGCGGAGCACAGCGTAGGCAACCATGAACGAGCGGTGCCTGCCCGCGGTGCAGTGGATGAGCACGGCCGCCTGCGGCTGCTCGGCGAGCACCTGGGCGGCGAAGCGCGCTCCGGCGGCCCACGCCGCGGGCCGCTGCCGCCGTCCGTGGTCGAGCATGGGGGCGTGCGCGACCTGGACGGACCCGAAGACGGCCCGCTCCGCCGCCAGGTCCCTGGACCAGTGGACCTGCATCCGTGACCGGCAGTTGACGATATGCGTCACACCCTGCCCGGCCAGGCGTGCCGTCAGCCCGGCCGACGGGATACCGCTGATCGCGATGCGCTCACCGGTGATCCAGCTCAGCTCGGTCACGCTGCCCCCTCACACCCACCGTAGTACCACGTGCCGGCCATCCCGGCCTGATGCCGAGGACAGGCGCCCGGCAGCGGTCCCGGGACGTTCCCCCAGGCCGGGGTCGTCCACCGGGAAGGTTCCCATGCCCGCAGGTTCGCCGGGTGAGCGCCGTCGGTCGCCCCGCGCGCCGCGGTCCCGCAGGCATGGAACCTTAGGCGGCCCAGGTGACGTCTAGGGGGCGTGCACCTTTCCACGCGCTTCACCGTCGCGGTCATCGCGGCCTTCGCTGCCTGCCTGGCGACGGGATGCTCCGGCTCGTCCAACCCGGCGTCCTCCCCGTTGTCACGTGCCGACGCTGCGCGCGCTGCCGGCCTGGCCGAAGCCCGGGGGCTGATCCCGGCGTCCGTGCCGGGCCACTATGTCACCCTGGACGACGCGCATCCCAGCCGCCTCCTGGTGCGCGGGACCGTCACCGGTGCGGTCACGGCGACGGTGAGCACCCCGGCCCACTTCCTGTTCGACGCGGTCTACGGGACCGGCACGGGCCGTGTGTTCATCATCGACGGCTACCCGAACCCGCCGACGCCGCCGGCGGCGATCACCTGTCCCTGCTGCGGCTGAACTCCGGGGGGAAGCCGCTCCCGCTGGTGCCGGTGCCCGCGGGGCACGCGGTGGGGCCTGGCCTGTCGGCGCTGGCGCTGTCCCCTGACGCCAGCAAGATCGCCATCGCCTACATGGGCCTCACCTCCCCGCCGGCCCAGCAGCCGCTGATCCTCTACAGCGTGAAGACGGGTGCGGTGCTCCACACGTGGACCACGGCCAGCGGCATCATCAGCGGCACCGACCCGATGGGGGGCAGCGACGCCGGGCCGGGCACCGCCCTGCGCTGGACGGCGGACGGCAAGGAACTCGCGTTCGCCTTCTACGCCAACGCGAAGCCCGGTAAGAACGGCTACGGCTACCAGCAGTCCGCGTCCATCCGGCTCCTGAACACCACCGTGCCCGGGAGCAGCCTGCTCGCCGGCAGCAAGGTGCTCACCGGCCCCGGCCCCTTCTACCCCCCCGCATACGGCACCGGGCAGTGCCTGGCGCAGGACGGGTGGAGCATCTCCGCCAACGGCGAGGCCCTCACCTGCGCGACCCAGTGGGGCACCCCCGGCGAGCAGCTCCCGGCGAGCCTGCGGTCCGCGCATTGCCCGGCCAAGACCGGGACGGGGCAGGTGAACCTCGGGTTCCTGCGGCAGTACTGGCTGCCGTCCGGCGGGGGCGGCGGAGGCCCGGTCTACGGGCCGTGCACCGCGGACACCCCGGCGGACATCCAGCTCGACTGGGCGAACTCGGACGCGACGCTGGTCCTGGGCGGCCTGAAGCTCCCCGGCCACTCGTTGTTCGGCCTGTTCAGCGGGGGTAAGCTCACCGCGCTGCCAGCTCCGCCCGCGGGCCTGCCGGCGACATCCACCGCCTGGTGAGAGGCGGTCCCGGCAGCCCATGATGTCAGTGAGGACGAGGTCCCGGTCGCCATCCCGAACGCAAATCTGCCTCGTTAGCTGGCCAGGGACGCACGAGGCATCTTCTGCCGCAGTCCCTAGGACAAGGCTTACCCGGAACGGCTACGGCTTGTGACGATTCCATGGCCGGCTAAACCCGGGGACCAGAGAGATGCGAGGCATACCTGTATGCCGCCGGTAAGCTCCCGCGGGCGATATGCCGAATTGCGATGGCGTCTTCGCTGATCTCGTACAGGACGCGGTACCGCCCGGCCCGCAGCCGCTGCAGGTCGGGCGAGCCGTGGGGGAAGGGCTCGTCCGGGCGGGGATCATCGGCCGGCTCGTCGATCGCGTCTAGGACCGCGCGGATGCCCGGCGGGTCATCAAGGAACGCGGTGGCCTGGCTGACAGCCCGTTCGTCGTAGTCGACCCGCAGGCTCACCGCAGCATGCCGAGCCGGCGCCGTGCTTCCTCGGCGAGGACAAACCTCGTGTGCCCGGCGGCGTCGCGGGCCCTTCCAGTCCAGGATGGCTGCGGTGCCCTCGTTATCTTCGAATTCTTGCGGAGCGGCGGCCCGCTCCAGGGCCCGGAGGCGCAGGAAGTCGGCCACGGGGACCACGACCGCTGCCTGGCCGCTTAGGTGAATCACCTCGTACGAGCCGGTGTCGGATCGGGAACTTCTGGCTGGGCGGTCATCCCGCTGCCTCCTGATGGTGATCGGCAAGGGCTGACATTTATTCTCGCGGGCTTTCCGGACTCACCGGGACGATGTCGCCGCTAGCGGCATCCCGTGTCGCGACGGAACCCCTAACCCCGGGCGGAACGCCGCATCCTCTTTCGGACATTAGCGTTGCTAACGAGATTCCAGGGAGTCAAACGGGAGCCAGCGACCGTAGATCTCGGGTTCCGTCAGGCCACGCCCAGCCACTGCCAGTACGGACGAGCGGCACGTCAGGCCGCATCCAGCAGTATGCGGCGACACTTCGAAAGTGCCTCCGCAGCAGTAGGTCCCGCGTTCCAGTCATGGTCGCGGCGTCCGGCCCGCTCGCGATTCCCGTCACCCCGTGCGGCCTACTGTCAGCAGCTCATCGGGGGCGTGATCGACTTGCAGGGTGGTGTGGTCGAGCGCGAAGCGCGCGCACAGCACCTGCTCCAGCTCGCGGCGGACCTGGTGGCAGTCCGCCGGGGGCCGGACGAGCACGTGCGCGGACAGGGCCGGGAAGCCGCTGGTGATCAACCAGACATGCACGTCATGGACCGAGGCCACGCCGGGCTGGCTGGTGATGGCCGAGGTGATCTCGGCAGGGGCATACCCCGCAGGGGCGGCTTCCAGCAGGATCTGGCCGGTCTCGCGCAGCAGGCCCCACGCGGCGTGCAACATGAGCCCGACGACGATCAGGGACGCGATCGCGTCGGCCCGCTCGAAGCCCGTGACGATGATCACGATCCCGGCGGCCAGGGTGCCGATAAAGCCGTACAGGTCGGTGATGATATGCGCGAAGGCGCCCTTGACGTTGATCGAGCCGCGGTTGGCCTTGGCCAGGACCCAGGTGGCGGCCACGTTGACGGCCACGCCCACCGCCGCGACGGCGACCACGATCCCGCCGGTCACCGGCAGCGGGTGGAGCAGGCGGCTGATGGACTCGAACGCGACCAGGGCGCCGATGACCAGCAGCGTGATGCCGTTCGCCTGCGCTGACAGCACCTCGGCGCGCTTCAACCCGAAGGTCCACACCCCGGATGCGGGCCGCCGGGCCAGGCGGATCGCCACGAGGCTCGCACCCAGCGCCCCCGCGTCGGTCAGCATGTGCCCGGCATCGGCCAGCAGGGCCAGCGAGTGGCCGACGAAGGCCAGCACGACCTCGAAGACCAGGAAGCCGACGATCAGCGCGAGCGCGATCGTGATCAGGCGGCCATCAGAACTGGCGGTCACACCATGACCGTGGCCGTGCTCGTCCGTCCCGCCGAAATGGCCGTCCCGGTCATGCTCATGCGGCGCCGACTCCGGATGGTCGCCGTCGCAGCCGGTCACCCGTCCTCCCGCTCAGGATGCAGCGCCAGCGTGTGCTGAGAGTGAGTCAGCGCGAGATCCAGGAGCATCCGCACGTGCGCGTCCTCCAGACGGTAATACATCATCCGGCCCTGCCGCCGGGGCGGGGACACGATCCGGTGCGCCCGCAGCCACCGCACCGCATGACTGGCCGCCGACTCGCTCATCCCGGTCACCGCCGCCAGGTCACACACGCACATCTCACCGCCCGCCAGCAGCGCCACCAGCAGCCGCAGCCGGTTCGCATCCCCCAGCAGCGCGAAGACATCCGCCGCCTGCTCAACGTCCTCATCCGACGGCATCGCCTCCTGCACGGCGACAACCCGCTCCCGATCCACCACCCGGACGGAACACGCATTAAGATCAGCCACATTATCGGAATGATCGCTCATACGTACCACCGTACCGCATTGGGGTGCGGGGACCCGGCGCGTCCTGTTCGAGGGATGTGTCCTGTCTGCATGTGAGTGCGTTTCGCGGAGACGGCTTGTGAAATCGTGCACAAAACGCTTCCGCGGAAACGTCGACAAGCCGTCGGCAAACATAGCGATCCGACGCGCCCAGTACGCGCAGATGAGGGTGTTCTCGCTGCCTCCATGGCGGGGCGAATCGGGCTCAGAGGCTGGGCGCAATCTGTCATGAATTCCCAGTGCAGCTATCCGCGCATATCCTAGCCATGCCGTGGGGTCCGTACGGCAGCAAGCTCAGGTCAGTGGCAAGTGCTGAGGGCTCGCGGGGGAGGCCCGATATCGCGCTCAGCCAACGATCAGGTCGATAGCGATGGCCAGGCGTTCGAGGAAAGTCTCACGGGTGGTGACCTCGTGCTTGATTCCGATGGACGTGCTGATCAAAGTTTGGGCGATGGCGGCTGACCTGGCTGCCTGGGCGGGATCCGGTGATCCGGCCAGCGCGGCGTTGAGCAGCACGGCGAATCGCGAAGGGGACTCGGCGGCGGCGGGCCCGAGCATGTCCGCGTATTCCCCGGCCATCGAGTTCACCTCACGGCTCATCGCGCCGATGTAGCGGCCGGTCCAGTGGTCGAACGCGTCGAGGAGGCGGTCGCGGACCGGCCGGGCCGGGTCGGCGAGCGCCTCGCTGACCGCAGCCAGGCTCCGGTCCAGGGCCTGCGTGACCGCAGCGCTGAACAATTCCTGCTTGGAACCGAACAGCAGGTAGAGGCCGGGCCGTGAGATGTCGGCGGCGCGGGCGACATCCTCCATCGACGTTTTTCGGTAGCCGTAGCGCGCGAACGTGTCGAGGGCTGCGGCGAGCACGAGCTCACGGCGGCCGCCTTCGGGGGCGCGGGCGGCGCCGGCGCTGGACATGCCCGGACTGGCGGCGTTCATGCCCGCACAGTACACGTTAGCGGACTAACTTTACAAGAAAGATATTCTTTGTATAGTTCGTCGCAGGCGGCACCCGCCGCGCGGCCCGATAGCCGTCCAGGAGGACGAGCATGACCCAGCACCAGCTCATCACCACGCGCTTTGACGGCTCGAGCACCGCCGAGCAGGTAGCCGCCGGTATCGACCTGCACGGCCTGCGGGCGGTGGTGACCGGCGCCTCCTCTGGGATCGGGGCGGAGACGGCCCGGGTACTCGCGGCCGCGGGAGCCGATATCACCCTCGCCGTCCGCGATACCGTGGCCGGCGGGCGCGTGGCCGCCGGCATCGCCGCATCGGCCGGGGTGCCCCCGCCGGCCGTGGCGGCCATCGACCTGGCCGACCCGGGGAGCGTAGCCCGTTTCGCGCGGGACTGGAGCGGACCGCTGCACCTGCTGGTCAACAACGCCGGAGTGGTGACGGGCGGCCTGGAGCGGACCGCGGCAGGCTGGGAGCTTCAATTCGCGACCAACCACCTGGGCCACTTCGCGCTGGCCTGGGCGCTCCACGACGCCCTGGCGCAAGGCGCCCGCGACCGCGGCGCCGCCCGGATCGTGTCCTTGAGCTCCACCGCCCACATGCGCTCCCCGGTCGACTTCGGCGACATCCACTTCGAACGCCGGCCCTACGACCCGCAGATCGCCTACGCCCAGTCCAAGACCGCGAACTCGCTGTTCGCCGTCGAAGCGACCAGACACTGGGCCGGTGAGCTCATCGTGGCGAACGCCGTGAACCCCGGCGGGATCAGGACCGGGCTGCAGCGGAACTTCACGCCGTGGCAGCGCGAGTCGCTTGACGCCGCGGAAGCCGCCGGCGTCTTCACCTACAAGACCGTCGCGCAGGGCGCGGCGACCACCCTGGCGGCGGCGGTCGCCCCGCAGTTCGAGCGAACCGGCGGCCACTACCTCGACGACTGCCGTGAGGCGTACACCGTGCCCAACGACGCAGACATGGCCGCCCATCCCCACGGCGTCAAGGCATGGGCGCTGGACGCGGACGCCGCCCGCAAGCTCTGGTCAGTGTCACTCAACACGCTCAACCCGTGACCCGGCCCCTCCGGCCCGCAGCCGCTGCAGGTCGGGCGAGCCGTGGGGGAAGGACCCGTCCGGGCGGGATCCTCGGCCGGCTCGTCGATCGCGTCTAGCACCGCGCGGATGCCCGGCGGGTCATCAAGGAACGCGGTGGCCTGGCTGATGGCCCGTTCGCCGTAGTCGACCCGCAGGCTCAAGCACCGCTCTGCGTTCGCCGGTCAGGACGCGCTGTTGCCGCGGACGAAATCGATGACGGCCTGATTCCACGGCCCTGGGTTCTCCCAGAAGGCGGCGTGGCCGCCAGGGACGACCGCCCACCTGCCCATGCCGTCCCCGACCATATCGAACAGCCGACGCGACAATTCCGGCCGGATGATGATGTCGTCGCGGGCGGCAAGCACAAGCGTCGGTACCCTGACGGCGCCGATCCTCCCCGCGCAGTCGTGGCCGGTGAGCGCCGCTATCTGCGCCGCGAACGCCGCGGTCGGCTGCGTGCTCGCCTCCGCCGCCACGATCAGCTCAGTCACCCGGGCCGGGTGAGTTTCGTAAAACCCGGGGCTGAAGATCCATGGCGCCTGCTGCCGCATCATGACCGGCATTCCCGCCGCCTTCGCGACCGTCGCCCACGTCTTGAACGCTTCGCGAGTGAACGTATCGGCCACAGCAAAGGTGTTCGCGAGCACCAGGGAGAGTAGGTCACCACCATGCGCCACGGCGTATTCCTGGGCGATGACGCCGCCCATCGACACACCCGCCAGGTGGAATCGCGGCAGCCCGATCCCGGAGACGAGTGCTTTCAGGTCCGCTGCCATCTCGCCGCTGGTGTAGGGACCGGGCGGCTGGCTGGACCGGCCGACCCCCCGGTTGTCGAAGCTGACCACGCGCAGGCCCGCGCGCACGAAATCGTCCACCTGGTTGGCCCAGCCATCTAGGTCGTCGCCGACGCCGTTGATCAGCACCAGGGTCTGCGGACCGGCCCCGGCGATCCGGTAGTGGATATCAATCCCGTTCCCGTGTACAAAACCACCGGCCGGGCTGTCGATCATCTCAGGCCTCCTTCTGGTCAGGCCGGACGACCGGCGATCCGATGAGGATCTTGTAACGCTCGTACAGGTCGTCGTACAGCGCGCGATTTGCCGGATCCGGCTCGGCCCGTCCGGCTGGCCGGTTGCCGGCCGATACCGCCTCGGCCGGATCGCGGTAGATCCCGGCACCCAGGCCCGCGAGCATCGCGGCGCCCGCCGCGGTGGAGTCACCTGCCCACCCGCACGACCGGAATCCCGGTGACATCCGCCTTGATCTGGTTCCAGACCGCCATGCCCGCGCCCCCGCCGGACACCCGGAGTTCCGTTGGCGGCTCGGCTGCCCGGCCCAGGATTTCCAGCCGGGCCCGGACGCCGAAGGCAATCCCTTCCATCGCGGCGCGGGCCACCGCCCCGCGATCGTGCCGCAAGGACAGCCCGGTCACCGCACCGCGGAGCGCCGGGTCGTCCCGCTCACCATCGCCGAGCACAGCCGCGAACACCAGGCCGCCCGCGCCCGGCGAAGATGCCGCGGCGGCCCGCTCGATGCGGGCGTAGTCATCCTGGCGCGGCGCCCGCGCCGAGCCAGTGTAGAAAAGCCGGGCGAGCCAGTGGAGCGCCTCACCCGTGGTATTGATCCCCACCTCGGTGACGTAGCCATGGTCGGCCACGATGCTCGGGTAGTGGGTGACGTCCTGGTCCGGCAGCGGCTCGGCGACCACCGAGTTGAAGCAGCTTGAACTGCCGGCCATCTCGCTGACGGGACCAGACGTGATCACCCCGGCGCCGAGCGCGCACGCGATGCTGTCCCCCGCACCCGCCACCACCGGGACGCCGGCCGGAAGGCCGATGCGGCGCGCGAGCTTTGGGCGGATCTCCCCGACGATGCTCCAGGGGGGAACGATGGCCGGGAACAGAGCCGCGTCCAGGCCCAGGCCAGCCAGCAGATCTGACGCCCAGCGGCGGGCGCGGAGATCCAGCAGGGCGGTCGCGGCGCCCGTTGACCAGTCGGTGGTGGCGTTGCCGGTCAGCCCGAGCACGACATAGTCGGTTGGCTGGACGAAACGCCGCGTCGCGGCGAACACGTCGGGCTGGTGCACGCGGAGCCACAGGATTTTCGCCGCGACGTGAAAGGCGGCAGGCACATGGCCGGTCAGATCGTGCAGCTCCTGGTCGCCGAACCGCTGGCGCATCCAGCGCGCTTCGGCGATGGCCCGGTTGTCGCGGTAGATCATGCCCGTGCGCAGCGGCATGTCGCGGCCGTCCAGCGGGACTACGCTCGGGCAGTGCCCGGTGACGGCGACCGCGCGGACCTGGCATCGCGGCCCGAGCGCCCGGACCAGCGCGCTCAGCGCGGACAGGGCGGCGGATCGCCAGCGCCGGGCGTCCTGCTCCGCCCAGCCCTCGGCCGGCAGCAACGTCGGACCTCCTGCAGCGGCGCGCCCGATACCTCGAACGCGGAAGCGCGAGCACCCGACGTTCCCACATCGACGGCGATCAGCACATCCGCGCCGCGGGGATCGCGGGCGCTGGCGGGACCGGACCGGGCGTCCACTCCTGCCGCCCCGTTAGCCGCGGACCAGCTGAGCGTCCGCCCGGTCCTTGTGCAGGTCAGCCTGATCGGGGCGTGGGTACATAACCGTCATCACAAGTGGTGCAGGAAGTCGATTAGCCCGGCGAAGTAGGTCTTCTGGTCGTCATACATCGCCAGATGGCTGCCGTCGGGACACAGCAGGAACCGGCCAGCGGGCAGCCGGTCGGCCATCATCCGCATGTGGGCCGGGTCCATGGTGTCGTGGCCCGCGCCGATGACCAGCGTCGGCGGCTGGATCGAGGCGAGCTCACGGGTCCGGTCCCACCGGGCCAGCGTGGCATCGGGGCTGATGCCAAGCTCGCTCGGCCCCTGCATCTTCACGTAGATCGCCTGGTTGGTGTGCGCGAAGGCCCTCTGCACCGGGTCCGGCCAGTCGTCGGCGGGCAGGCGCAGCACGTGATGGATGTAATGCAGGTCGGTCAGGAGCTCCATGTAGCGCGGGTTCCCGGTGTCGTCGGCCACCTCGAGCGCCTTGACCTCGGCCAGCGCAGCTTGATCCATCTCGGGCATCAAGATTTCCTCGGCGTAGGCGTTGTAGGCGGGAACGCTGGCCATCATGTTGGAGATGACGAGCCCGCGCAGGTGTTCCTGGTGGCGAAGGGCGTACTCGATGGCCAGGATCCCGCCCCACGAATGCCCGTACAAGACGAAGTTGTCCCGGCCGAGCCCGAGTGCCCGGCGAACCTGGTCTACCTCATCGACGAAGCGCTCCGGCTCCCAGAGGGCCGGATCGCCGGGGCTGTCGCTGAAGCCCGAGCCCAGCTGGTCGTAGTAGTAGTACTCGATCCCCGCGGCCGGCAGGTAGCTGTCGCAGGCCTCCAGGTACTCATGGGTGGCGCCCGGTCCGCCGTGCAGCAGCAGCACCGCGAGATCGGGATTGTTGCCGGTGCGCTTCACCCATACCCGATAAGTTCCGGCCGGCGTGGTCACCGGAATCATCCGCGCCCCTCCGGACAGCGCGTCGGCCCGGCCGGAGTTGTCCAGATAATCGGTCATCGGTGGCACGAGTTCCTCTCAGTCGCTGGCTGCGCCGGGGACAGGCCGGCCCGCGTCATTGCACATACTCGAGCAAAGACAGCATCGCCGCCGGCCCGTCCGTGGTGTCATACCGGTGCGACCGCTCAGCCGGGAATGTCATCCGGTCGCCCGCAGATAGCGTGATCGGCGTGTCATCAACGGAAATAACTACAGTTCCGAGTATCGCTAACAACGTGCTCGATGAGGCCGGTGGTATGCCCGGCCGACTCGTGGACAGTGAGGTTTTCCCAGCAGCAGCGAGTAGGTCGAACGTGACGTAGGGGACGTCGAGGCAGACACGCGGACATTGGCGGAGATCGCCCGGGAGGCGCGGAGCCCCCGGTAGAAGAAGTCTCGCCAAAGAA
>JALYVS010000544.1 GCA_030853115.1 Actinomycetota bacterium | reverse complement strand
CCGCCCGGCCGGGTCCGGGCCGGCCGGGTCCGGGCCGTGGGCCTCGTGACGACCTGGCACTAGTCCTTGCCCGCCTATCTCGCTCCGCACCCGGTTCCGGGGTGCTGCCGCTGAGGATAACTGCTACCGGGTGCTCGGCAGGGAACAAACGCACCTGAGGCCTTTGTTGCAGCCAGTGCATCGATGATCTGACCGCAAACTTACGTTTACTGCAAGGTTATACTGACTGCATCATGATACTGGCACCTGACACCGCTTCACGGCTGGAGCCGCACTCCTCACTGCGGGAGCGGAAGAAACTGGCCACCCGCCGCGGCATCCGCCGGGCCGCCCTCGAGCTGATCGCGGAGCGGGGTTTCTCGCACGTCACCATCGAGGACATCGCAGCGGCCGCGGACGTCTCACCGCGCACTTTTTTCAACTACTTCCCGTCCAAGGAAGCGGTACTGTTCGGCGCCGATCCGGGACGAGCCGAGGAGGTACGGGCCCAGCTGGTCCATGACATGCCAGGTCACAGCGCCCTGGAGGTACTGCGCGTGGTCCTCGCCGAGCGGGCCCGCCAGCTCGCCGCCGAGCTCGCCGAGCTTGGCGGCGACCCGGTCCGCTGGGCCGCTCAGATGAAGGCCGCACACGCCGATCCGCAGCTGCGGGCGGCGCAGGCCTCGCACATGGCCCAGGTGGAATCCAGCTTCGCCAGCGCCCTAGCCGAACGGCTCGGCACCGATCCCGACCGCGATCCCTACCCCATGCTGCTGGCCAGCGCGGCCACCGGCGTGCTCCGGGCGACGATGTCGTTCTGGGCATCCAGTGGCGGTGGGGTGCCCCTGGAACAGCTGGTGGACGCCGCGTTCCGGGCGCTCGCTGACGGCTTCCCCGAGAACCGCTCGCTGCGGGACCTGGCCCTGGCGACCGGACCCCGGCCGGGCGAGGCACCACGAGCCGATACCCAGAGCCGCGAAACCGAAAGGACGACTACAGATGAGCTCCTCTAGCTCCCCCGCCGGGGGCACCTCGCCGGAGCGCTCCGGCGGCGGTGCGGCGGTGAGCGCCAACGGAACCGGCAACGGCGCGCGACCCGATTTGCCGCACCGCGCGATCCTGCTCATCATCGGCGCGCTGATGCTCGGGATGTCGCTGGCGGCGCTGGACCAGACGATTGTCTCCACCGCGCTGCCGACCATCGTCGGCGACCTGAAGGGCGGCTCGCACATCGCCTGGGTCATCACCGCGTACCTGCTGGCCACCACGGTCTCGACCCCCCTGTGGGGCAAGCTCGGCGACCAGTACGGCCGGAAGATCTTCTTCCAGGCCTCGATCGTGATCTTCCTCATCGGTTCGGTGCTGTCCGGGCTCAGCCACTCGATGATCGAGCTGATCGCGTTCCGCGCGATCCAGGGCCTGGGCAGCGGCGGCCTGATGGTCGGCGCCCAGGCGATCGTGGGCGACATCGTCTCGCCCCGCGAGCGCGGCCGGTACGTCGGCCTGTTCGGCGCCGTCTTCGGGGTGGCCAGTATCGTCGGGCCGCTGCTCGGCGGCGTGTTCGTCGACAACCTGACCTGGCGCTGGATCTTCTACATCAATATCCCGATCGGCGTCATCGCGCTGATCGTGGTAGCCAGCCAGGTGCCGGGCACGCTCAGCCGGGTGCACCACACCATCGACTACCTGGGCACCGCCGTGCTGTCCCTGACCGCGACCTCGTTCATCCTGCTCACCAGCCTGGGCGGCACCACCTACAAGTGGGACTCGGCCCCGATCTGGATCCTGGGGGCGGCCGGCGTGGTGGGAGTCGGCGTGTTCGTAGTGGTCGAGCGCCGGGCCGCCGAGCCGGTGCTACCACTGCACCTGTTCAAGCTGCGCGCGTTCACGGTGACCAGTGTGGTCGGCTTTATCGTCGGCTTCGCGATGTTCGGCGCGATCACCTACCTCCCGGCGTTCTACCAGGTCGTCCGGGGTGTCTCGCCGACGCTGTCGGGCGTGCGGCTGCTGCCGCTGATGGCCGGCCTGCTCATCGTCTCGATCGGGTCCGGGCAGGTCATCAGCAAGACCGGCAAGTACCGGTTCTGGCCGATCGCCGGCGCCGGGCTCATGACGCTCGGCCTGTACCTGCTATCACTGGTGGGCGTGGGCACCTCCGCCCTGCTGGGCGCGCTGTACATGCTGGTGCTCGGGATGGGCATTGGCGGCGTCATGCAGGTGCTCGTGATCATCGTGCAGAACGCTGTGCCGCATAACGAGCTGGGTGTCGCCACCTCGGGCGCGACCTTCTTCCGGTCCATCGGCGGCTCGTTCGGCACCGCGATCTTCGGGGCCATCTTCTCCAACGTGCTGGTCGGCAACCTGGCCAGGCACCTGCACGGCGTGCACCTGCCGGCCGGGTTCTCCAGCGCGAACGCCACCCCGGCCCTGCTGTCCCACCTGCCCGCGGCGGTCCACCTGGGCTTCGTGACCGGATACGCCGAGTCGATCCAGACGGTCTTTATCGTGGCCGTCCCGATCGCCGCACTGGCCTTCGGTTTCACCTGGCTGATCCCGCAGGTCGAGCTCAAGAAGTGGACCCCCGCCGAGTCGGTCCCGGCCGGCGAGCCGCGGACGGACGAGACGCTGGAGGCACTGGACTCACAGCAGGCGTAACCAGAGGTCCCGAACCAGCCCTCGCATGAACGGGGCGCCTTTATGATGGGCAGCCAGCCGGGCTCCTGACCACGCGCACGACGCGCTCCCACCCGGTCTTTGCCGCCCCCGACCCGTGCTGATCCAGCCCGGGCCGCCGGCCGGCAGTCTGCCCCGTATCGGGCAGGCGCGGGCACGCTGGCCGGCCCCGGGCGGCGAGCGATCGGGTGTGCTGTCCACCGCGACCGTGCCCGCCATCGCCGGCGCGGCGGTCAGGATCATTTACGCGCTGGTCACGGGCGGCGCGGTGGCCGCGATCGCCGGGGTGGCGCTGCTCATCGCCTATGCGGTGGGCCGGCAGGTGCTCGACCGGCGGCGGCTGGCCGGATGGGAGACCGCGTGGGCCCGGATCGGGCCCCTTTGGACCGCCCCGCGCTGACCGCTCTTCGCACCCGCCACCTGGGCTCAACCGGGTCCTTCTGCTGTCACGCGGGGGACGTTCGGCCCTGCTCGGCTTAAGTAACCGCCCATATCGTCGAGGTAGTGCAACCGATATGGATCACCAGGAAGAACGTGGGAAACGTGTCTATTCTCGACAGGTCAACGCCGTCCGCGGCCACCGCCAACCACCAGGCACCGGCCCGGGTCGCCCCGGCCCCGCCAGCCAGCACACCCGAACGCCCGAGGCTGGCCCTGATCGGGCTGATCGGCCTCCGGCTCGCCCTCGGATTCGAGTTCCTCTGGGCCTTCCTGGACAAGACCTTCGGGCTGGGCTACTCCACTCCCAGCAAGAACGCGTGGATCCACGGCGGCTCACCGACTAAGGGATTCCTGGCAGGCGCCAACGTGGGCCCGTTCCAGGCCATCTTCCGGTCCCTGTCCGGCGTCACCGCGATCGACTGGCTGTTCATGCTCGGACTGCTCGGCATCGGCGTCGCCCTCATCCTCGGCGTGGCCATCCGCCCGGCCGCCTTCTCCGGAGCCCTGATGCTGCTGCTGATGTGGGCGGCGGTATGGGTACCGGCCAAGACCGCGGGCGGACAGCCCAGCGGGTCCACCAACCCCATCGTGGACGAGCACATCATCGGCATCTTCGGGCTCATCGTCCTCGCCGCCCTGGCCACCTGGGGCGCCGGGTACCTCGGCCGCAAGTGGGCCGCCCTCCCCATCGTCGCAGCCCGCTCCTGGCTGCGCTGAAAATGCCGCTGCCCCCAGCGGCCCGGCTGCACCCGGCCGGCCAGCGGCTCACCC
>JALYVS010000543.1 GCA_030853115.1 Actinomycetota bacterium | reverse complement strand
CAGCAGGACCGGGCCGCTCCGGCGGCAGGTGCGCAGCGCCACCACGGGCGCGCTCTGGCCGTCCGCGGTACGGAACCGCTCGGGGAACTCGGTGAGCGCCCGCACGTCGGCGCCCCGGAACGCGTAGATGGACTGGTCCGGGTCGCCGACGGCGATGAGCTCACGGCCGTCCCCGGCCAGCGCGAGCAGCAGCGACTCCTGGGCCGGGTCGCTGTCCTGGTACTCGTCCACCAGCACCACGTCATAGGCTCCGCGCTCGCGCTGCCTGGTCTCGTCGCGGCTGAGCAGCGCGGCGGCGATCCGGACGATCTCGGCGTAGTCGTAGGCCGGTACCGGCGCCAGGTCGAACCGGGCCGCGTACCGGTCGAGGAACGCCGCGACGGCGACCCAGTCGTCGCGATCGCGCAGCTTGCCGAGCTGGCGCAATCCGCGGCCGTCCAGGCCCCGCTCGGCCGCGCGCAGCAGCAGATCGCGTACCTCCTCGGCGAAACCCCTGGTGGCCAGCGCTGGCCTCAGCCATTCGGGCCAGCGGGCCCCGCCGTCCTGCGCCTCCCCGCGCAGCATCCGGCGCACCTCGAGCAGCTGCTCGGGCGCGGACAGCAGCCGGGGCGGCTCGTCGCCCGCGAGCACGAACTCCCGGCGGGCCAGCGCGTAGGCATAGCTATGGAAGGTCACCGCCAGCGGCTCGCGGGTGGTCCGCCGCAGCCGCGCGGTGATCCGCTCGCGCAGCTCGGCCGCCGCTTTCCGGCTGAAGGTCAGCACCAGCACCCGCTCCGGGGCGATGCCGCGCCGCTCGATCCGGTCCGCGACGGCGGCCACGATCGTCGTCGTCTTGCCGGTGCCGGGCCCGGCCAGCACCAGCAGCGGGCCGCCCTCGTGGTCCACCACCTGCTGCTGCGCCCCGTCCAGGCGCGGCGCCGAAGCCGCCGGCAACGGCCGGCGGACGAGGCGGTACGCGGGGGCGTGAAGTGAGTCCATCAGGATCGAATTCCAGCAGACGCCACTGACATTTCGCGGCTGATCTGGCGAAGACGCAGCGTGTCGCGGCCGCGCCGGAGAACGGGAGCCGGAGCGGGTGGGCGGGCAGGCGGTCCTCGGGCTAAGGGTGGCTAGGCCAGCGGGCCCGGCGCATGTCTACCCGGACGGGCGGGCGGGCAGAGCGGAGCGGAGTGCCCTCGGCCAGGTAGTGCTCGAGCGCGCGGCTGTCGTGACCGGGGGCGGGGGTGCCATTGGCATGGATCACCCGCCACCAGGGCACCGCGCCGCCGTAGACGGCCAGCACCCGGCCGACCTGCCGGGGGCCGGGCCCGGCGGCCAGGTATTCGGCGATGTCGCCGTAGGACATCACCCGGCCGGGCGGGATCGAGTCCACCACGTCGAGCACCGCGCTGGCGAAATCGCCGGCCGGCGGTGCTGCACTGTCGCTGGAGGGGACGGGGTCGCTGGAGGGGGAGGTCATCGACGGGACCGGCGGATGAAGGCCAGGCGGGTGGCGGCGGCGGCGGTCAGGACGAGCGAGGCCAGCGCGAGCAAGGCGAACAGGACGAGCTGGCCGGGTCCGCGGGGGGGCACCGGCTCGGCCGGGATCGTGCCGTGGAATTTAGCCGTGGCGGCGGTACGCGCGCCAGATCCGGTGACGCTGGATCCGGCGCCGGTCCTGGTGGCGATGGGCGCCGGGGTGCTGGGCCGGGTGGGCCGGGCGCGGGCGAGGGTTCCCGCCTTGGTCAGGGCGGCGGTGGCGTCGACGACGCCAAAACCCAGCTGGCTGTCGTAGCCGCCGGGCGGCCGGTAGGTGGTGGTCGAGGTCAGGGCGGTCGCGACCAGATCAGGCGCCAGGCCGGGGTACCTCGATTCGATCAGCGCGGCGACCCCGGCCACCAGCGCGCAGGCCGGGCTGGTGCCACTGACCCACCAGTACTGGCCGTCCCGGCCCTGCGCGGGGATGGACACCCCGGGCGCGGCCACCTGAACGGACAGGTTGTCGCTGGAAAAGCTGGCCACCGCGCCGCTGGCCTTAACGGCACCCACGCTGATCACACCCGGGTAATCCGCGGGGAAGGACTCGGGCGCCTGGCCCTTCCGGCCCGAACCGGCCTGGTCTCCTGAGTTTCCCGCCGAGGCGAGGACCACCACGTCGTGATCGTAGGCATGCTGCAGTGCCGTCCTGACCGTGCCGCTGGGCGCGCCGTAGCCGATCGACATGCTGATGACCTGCGCACCGTGCGCTACCGCGTAGTTGATGCCGTTCGCCAGCGACTGCTGGATGCGGTTCTCCTGCTCGCGTTCGTACTTCCCGTAGTGCGGGTCGGCGCGGTCCGGGATCACCCGGATCGACAAGATCCTGGCTTGGGGTGCGACGCCGATGACCCCGCTGCCGCCGCCGTCATGACCATGGCCGGCGATCAGCGACGCCATCCAGGTACCGTGCACGCCCCAGTCCTGGCTGGCCGGGCTGGTGCTCACGCCGGTGTAGTCGGGGCCGGTGGTGACCGACCCGCTCAGGTCGCTGACGTCAGGGTCCACCCCGCTGTCGATCACCGCGACGGTGACCCCGGCGCCTTCACTGCGCGGCCACGCAGGCACGACGTTCAGCATGCCGAGAACCCACTGCTGGTTGGCGCGGATATCGTCGGCGGCGACCGCGGCCGAGGCCGGTGCGCCTGGCTGCTGGCTGGCCGCCTGGGCCGTACCGGGCAGCAGCGCCAGCGTGAGTACCCCCAAGCCAACCAGCCAGGCCCGGGCCGGTGAGGGCAGCCGGGCTGGCCGGGCCGACTGCGGCTGCGGGCCTAGCACCCGGGGGCTCCCGGGCAGCGGGGCGGGGCCGGGCTGGTGCCGAGGGTGGCCGCGACGGACTGGGCGACGCCTCTGGCCATGCTGGTCATCTCGGCGTCGGCGTAGGCATCCTGGGACACCGGAACGCGCGGCCGGCCATCGGCATAGCCGGCCGCGTACATGACGAGGTACGGGCCGTCGGCAAAGCTGGCGGAAATCTGCCGGTTGTAGTCGTACGACTCCGCCGCCGGGCCGGCGAACCGGACCACGCTGACGCCCGCGTCGAGCCGCCCGGCCCCGTCGGCATCGCCGGCCGCGGCGAGCCGCGGCTGGGAAAGTCCGGAATTGGCGCTGGCCGCCGCGGTGCCGGTGGGCAGCACCGCGACGCCCACGGTCATCGCATAACTATGAGTGGAGTCAACGTAGGTCGCCCGAAGCACGGTCTGGCACCCGTCCCGGCGCAGCACCGCCCCGGCGGCCGCGTTGGTCACGCCCTTGGCGCAGTCGGCCTGCTGCGGCGCGATGCCGACCCGCAGCGCCTTCAGGTTGAGCGGGGCGACGTCCTCCAGGACCGTGGCGGGAAGCTGATAGGAGACCGCGGCCGGGAAGATCCGCCCGGCGGCCAGCGCCTGCCACCGGCTGCTGACCTGCCACGCCTCGATCTGGCGCTGCTCAGAGGCGGTGAACTGCCGGGGCAGCAGCGCGATCGCCAGGCCGAACGCCGAGGCGGCCAGCCCCAGGACGCCCACCAGCAGCGCGATACGCGCGAGCACCCGGCGGCCCCGGCCCCAGGAGCCGTGGCGGCTACTCCGGCCGTGGTGCCGTCCCGCACCGCGTGCCTGAAGATCCTCCGTCACAAGGAAAATGGTAGAGCTAGATCCGGCCGTTTTGGCTCGACTGGGGAAACAAATGTCCTGGTTTGGCCGAGCGCTGGAGCAATTGCGCACATATCGCACCGAAACTATCGAGCCGCCGTAAGTATTCGGTGATTCCGTGGGATGGCATGGCGGAGGCCCGGCGGTGTTGATGGCCGGGTGCGTGGTTCGGCTCGGGATTGTTCGGGACCCTGGTGCGCCTGTCAGCCGGGTTGGCTG
>JALYVS010000542.1 GCA_030853115.1 Actinomycetota bacterium | reverse complement strand
ATCTCGCACTTCAAGAACTGGCGGATCGTCCACACCGATTACAGGCGCCCGATCGACACGTTCGCCACGACGATCTCGGCGGTAATTGGCCTGCATTTCTACAGAATCGCCTGAATAAGCCTCAAGGTCCAGTGGTGGCTGTCATCGTACACGTCCGGCGGGGAAGAGAACACCCCCGGTCGTGCTTCGAAAGCCATGCCGCCCGGGGCCGGTGAGGAAACAAATGCTCTCTCTGTTCATCGCGCTCGCCGTCGCCTGCGTGGCGTTCTGGCGGGTGGCCATCAAGGTCCTGGCGGCCGCGGCGCTCTTCCTGATCGTCTCGGGAGTCGTCCTGGTCATCCAGGACATGCACCACCTCCGGTAGGCAGCCCTGCCGGTCGGTCCCGCGACGCGGGAAGCGCCGGCCGGCAGGGTAGGTAATACCCGCGCGGCGTGCGGACCCTACAAATGCGAAGCCAACCAGTCCTATCCTCAGTCGCGATCCCAGGGGGCCTGTTCGCCCAGCTTGGCGTAGTACTTACCCAGGTGGCTCTTGACCCGGTCGACATCCTTGGCCGGGAGGTCGGCTCCGCCCCGGCCGCCTTGCATGACGTTGCCCGCGGCCATCACCCCGCGCGGCACGGCCGTGATCTTCCCGTCGATAACGTCCGCGATGAGCAGCTTGTAAGCGGTGAAGTTGTCCTTGTTCTCGCTGTCGTACCAGACATGCGCGTCCCGGTACTTCTGGTTCGGCTCGTCCTGCGCGCCGGCCCACTCCCGGACCCGCTTCTCGGCGGCACCGCCGTCCCACGCGCGATCCCGGTCGGCGAGGGGGTAATCCTGGAATGCGGAAACGGCCATATCGCGTGCCTTCCTTCACATCGGTATCGGTGGCTGACCCGGTGCGCCCTACCCGGGCCGGCCGCACGTACACGGCACCAGCGGCACTGCCGTCACCGTCACGGGTTAACCACGCACCCCTTGCCCACCACGGTGATCCCGCCCGGCGACACCGCGAACCCCCGCGCCCGGTCCCGGTCCTTATCCACCCCCACCGCGGCTCCCTCGGTCACGACCACGTTCTTGTCCAGGATCGCGTTCCGCACCACCGCACGCCGCCCCACCCGCGAAGAATGCAGAACGACCGCCCGTTCCACCCGTGCCCAGCTGTCCACCCGGACCCCGGGCGACAGCACTGAGCTCCGCACCAGCCCGCCCGAGACGATGACGCCGTTACTGATCACGCTGTCGACCGCTCGTCCCACCCGGTCACCCTCGTCGTGGATGAACTTGGCCGGCGGCTGCGGCGGCACCCCGGTCAGGATCGGCCATTCGCCGTTGTAAAGGTTGAACACCGGCTGCACGGCGCACAGGTCCATGTGGGCGTCGAAGTACGAATCGATCGTGCCGACGTCCCGCCAGTAGCCCCGGTCCCGCTCAGCGGCGCCGGGCACGGTGTTTTCGGTGAAGTCATAGACGTGCGCGGCGTTCTGCCGGGCCAGCATCGGGATGATCTCGCCGCCGATGCTGTGCTGGCTGGCGTCGTCGGCGGCGTCCTTGCGCAGCGCGTCCACCAGCACGTCGGCGTCGAACACGTAGTTGCCCATCGACGCGAAAGCCTCGTCGGGCCGGCCCGGGAGTCCCGGCGGGTCGGCCGGTTTTTCCAGGAACGCCTCGATCCGGTGGCCATCGGGCGCCGTCTGCACCACGCCGAACGCCGCCGCCTCCGTCCGGCGCACCGGGATCGCCGCGACCGTGACCCCGGCCCCCCAGGCGGTGTGCGCCTCGATCAGCTGCCGGGGGTCCATCCGGTACACATGGTCGGCACTGAAGACGACCACGATGTCTGGTCGTTCGTCGTCGATCAGGTTCAGCGACTGGTAGATCGCGTCGGCCGATCCGGTCTGCCAGTGCGGGCCGCGCCGCTGCTGCGCCGGGACCGGCGTCACGTAGTTGCCCAGCAGGCTGTTCAGCCGCCACGTGGTGGAGATGTGCCGGTCCAGGCTGTGGCTCTTGTACTGGGTCAGCACGCAGATGTGCAGCAGCCCGCCGTTGGCCAGGTTGGACAGCGCGAAATCCACCAGCCGGTACAGGCCGCCGAACGGCACTGCCGATTTAGCCCGGTCATCGGTGAGCGGCGCGAGCCGTTTACCCGCCGCGCCCGCCAGCACGATGCCCATGACTCGCTGTCCAGCCATCTGGGGAATCTCCGTCCGCGAAACCGGGCCACCCGTTAAAGCTTGCGTCTGACACCACAGTAAGAGTAAATCTCGCCGGTTTGCTCCTGACCCCGCCGGGTAGCCAGCGGCGCTATCACTCCAGGAGGTGCCACCATGCAGATCGGCTACAAGCTCGCCACCGAGGCCTTCGGCCCGAAGGAACTCATTCGCCAGGCCGTTCTGGCCGAACGGTCCGGCTTCGACTTCGTGGAAATGAGCGACCACTACCACCCGTGGCTGGAGGCTCAGGGTCACAGCCCGTTCACCTGGAACCTGCTGTCGGCGATCGCGATGAAGACCGCCCAGGTCGGCCTGGCCACCGGCGTCACCTGCCCGTCATTGCGGTACCACCCCGCCATCATCGCCCAGGCTGCCGCGACCCTGGCGATCATCTCCGACGGCCGGTTCACTCTCGGCGTCGGCGCCGGCGAGCGGCTCAATGAGCACGTCACCGGCCAGGGCTTCCCGGCTCGCCGGGTCCGCCACGCCCGGCTCCGCGAGGCGCTGGAGATCATCCGCCTGCTGTGGCAGGGCGGCTACCGCTCCTACGAGGGCAAGTACCTGCAGCTCGAGGACGCCCGCGTCTTCGACCTGCCCGAGCGGCTCCCGGTGATCGCGGTCGCCGCGTCCGGCCCGGCCAGCGCCAAGATCGCCGCCGAACTCGGCGACGGACTGTTCGCCACCGACCCCGACGCCGACCTGGTGCGGACCTGGCAGCGCCTGGGCGGCAGCGGTCCCGCCTACGCCGAGGTCCCGCTGGCCTGGGCCCCCGACGAGGACAGCGCCGTCCAGGCGGTGCTCGAGAAGACCAGTTTCGCGCTGACCGGCTGGAAGGTCATGGCCGAGCTGCCGAACCCGGTGAATTTCGAGGCGGCCACCGCCAGCATCACCGCCGATCAGGTCCGGGAGAAGTTCGCCTGCGGCCCCGACGTGACCCGGCACCTGGAGGTGGCCCAGCAGTTCGCCGACGCCGGCTTCGACCGCCTGGTCACGATGAACGCGGGACCCGACCCCGACGGCTTCATGGACTTCTTCGCCCGCGAGCTCGCCGAGCCGCTCCGCAAGCTCACCCCGGGCGGAAGCGCCCCCTCATGACTGGTGTCCATTTCTCTTGCTGACCCGCGAGCGGTCAAATACCGTCGTACTGATGATGCGGTCCCAGGGAACGGTGTCGAAGAACTTCTGGACGTCAAGATCGATCACCCAGTCGTATTTCCAGCAGCGCTCCCGGCATTTCCCCACCGCGTCCAGCGCGCTCCGCCGGGGACGGTACCCGTAAGAGTCAGGGTGGAATCTCGGTTCCACCGCCGCCTCTATCCGGGCCGCCACCACGGTCTGCGCTATCCGGTCGCCGATGGTAGGCACGCCGAGCATCCTGGTTCCCGCGCCATGCGCTTTCGGGATCTCCACCGCTTTAACCGGGGGCGGGAAGTACGAGCCTGATGACATCCGGTTCCAGATCTTATACAGATTGTTCTTAAGATCGGACCCGAACACCTCCAGGCTGACCATATCGACCCCGGCAGCGCCCTTGTTGGCCGCCACCTTCAGATGTAAGTATTCGGAAGTCGCGTGACGGGGGTCTGTGACGTCTACGGTGCCGTGGGCCGTTGGCTGCGACACGCTGGCGCGTGGTGCGTGATTTGCGTCTGCTGAGGGTGTTTGCTGTGCTGCGTGG
>JALYVS010000122.1 GCA_030853115.1 Actinomycetota bacterium | reverse complement strand
AGGCCACCCCGCCCGCCAGCCGCCCCGGGATCGTCGGACACAAGCCGAAAGCTTGCTCAACCTCCACCAAAAGTTCAACCACCACGGCATGCCGCGTGTCGCGCGCAGAGACCCCGTGAATGGACACGTATGACCTTCTCTCATAAAGAGTTCTATTTTGTGTCTTGGCCTGTAACTAGAATTGCTCCTCATATATATGTCTCTGCGACGGGGAGGTATTAGCTGCCTTGTGATGCTGCTGGTGCAATGCCTACCCCCCCCCAGGTCAATCTAGTGGCTCAATATTCGGCTACTACAGGCACCGGCACCCCGGCCGCGTGACCAGCCCATCTAGAAACCGATCGCAGGAGCGGGACGGATCCTGTCGCGAGTACTTACGTGTTACTGGCTGCTGGAACGTCCCTGCCAGGATTACAAGGTCCTGCAGAAGTTGTTCTGGAATCCCGAGCTGGTGATGTGGTTAGGGTACATAATGATATTTGAGCTAGTCGAGCATGGCGGTGCGTAGAAGACCCCATTTTCGGTCATCTCGTCAGCAAACTTCGTTTGCGATGCATATGACACGGGCGTGTTACTATTCCATACTCTATACGCGTTCCACCCCGAGAACTGTACAGTTCCGAACAACGGGACAGGGGAACCATTGGGGCGCTCCGCCAGCCACTCGGCGACATCGCCGCTATGGCTTCCCTTTTTCATCAAGTACTCGACGTTCACGACCTGCGCGCCATTGATCGACACCGCGTAGTACGATAGGAAAGTCGCTGGATTAAATGATACCGAGACGCTCACGGTGTCACCCGGACTCGCAATGTTCTTACTATCTATCTGAGCTGAGTTGCATCCGTAACTCGAACCGCCGCTGCAATAAAGTTCCCAGAACGGCCTCCCGAGCGTATCCGCCCCGGCCTGTACGAGCCGGTCGGCGGTGCCATCAGAAGTCCCGTTGAGGCCGACCCAGTCAGAAAACGAACCGGCGCCTGACACGTGCGGCTGCGTGAAGCGGGTAACAGCCTTTTCGTAAGAACCGCTCCGCCATTCGTAACCGGAAAAGGACTTGGTCCCTCCGGCCGTGGCCGCCGGGACGGTCCCCACGTCGGGCTGCGTGGCGGTCACCGACTTCGGCTCGGCGATGGACCTATTCTCGCAGAACTGCGTGGCCCCGCTGATCTTGGATTGGCTGAACGGCGCCACTTGCGCGTCCCAGGATCTCCTGGCGACTGCGCCCGCAGGCCTTGGGGGCAAGTTCAGCTCCGTCAAGAGCGCACTGCTCGCAGTGGCAGGGTTGAAGCCTGTCGGGGGAGCGATGCTCTCGAAACTCGTCCCATCCAGCAGCTTATACGTGTAAGCCGTCGAACCTGCAGGCAAGCTGCGGGCGGAAACAGCAGTCAGCAAGGACCCGCCCGGACACCCAGCAGCCTTCTCATTGCCTGCACTAGTGGACCGGGCGGCCGACGCCGCAGGCTCCGCTAGGGCAACCAGTGCCACTGCGGCCGCTACCACCGCAAAGAACTTACTTCGCATCATTCCTCCAAGGTCAGTGGGGCACGTGCTCACTCGTGAACGATGAACGGGTAACGCTCCCGAGCGCCGCGCATGACGTGGGTGCGGTCCGGGTGCGCTGGCGGCCGGCTCAAGATGGGTAAGGGCGCCGAGCATTCGGACCAGCGTTCCTCCTGGGGCCAGCCAGGCTCCGTGCCTGGAGCACCGCGCCCTGGCGGATTGGGGCTCCGGCCGGTTGCCAGTGCGCTCACGGGCAGTATGAGCGCCGGATGAACGTCTCCGCGTGTCGTCCGGAGGCCGGCAATTCACCGGACAGCCCGGATGCGGGCTGTCGGGGGAATCACCGACACCGCGCTGGCATGATCGGGGTGCTCGCTGGCGCCCGCGCCGCCGCAGAGCTGATGCGGTGGGCCCTCCGGCTGTGCGCGACGGCCAGCGCGGGCGACCTCAGGGCGCGGTGCCGGGATTGCTCCCGGTCCGTTTCCTGGACCTCTCGCCACCGCCCGCCTGGGGTGGTGAGCTGCCGGCGGACGTCTTTCCACCTCCAGCGGTGCCGTGTCATCTGGGAAGTTCAGGCCGGGGTGATTTGAAGAATGACGCGGTCACGGTGGCGTGGCCGGGTGAGCAGCTCGACGCTCATCATCAGGAGATACTCGAGCCGGTACTTCCGGCGCAGGATCCGGGTCGCTCGTTCTTGGTCGCCCGGGTCGGTCAGCAGGGTGACGCGGCCGCGCACGATCGGGGAGCCGGAGTCGACGCGGCCGGCTCGGCTGCAGGGACGCAGTTCGACATCCGGGTTGTTACGCAGCCGTTTGACCTTGCCGCTGGCCTGGGGGGTGGTGACGATCAGTGCGCCGTCGTCCCAGCCGACCCAGACCGGCGTTGGCACCGGTGCTCCGGAGGACCGGAACGTGGTCAGGGACACGAATGGCTGCGTGCCGAGCCCACTGAAAGCGGTGTTCATTATGGTCCTTTCGGGGAAGCAACTGCGGGCGAGCTGGGTTTTGGTCAAAAACCCTGGTGTCACCACGGCACGGGTCCGTTGATGTCTGTGAACGTTCCGGTGGGTGCTGTTCCACCAAGCAGCGCCATTCGCACGGCCGCTTGGACGCCCTCACTCACGTCCTTGCCGATGTTTCCGGTTCCGTCGGTTGCGGTGAGTCCGGGGTCGACGGCATTGATCCTGACGTCCGGGCACGCCTTGGCGTACTGCAGCGTGAGCATGTTGACCGCCGTTTTGGACGAGGCGTAGGCCAGTGACACCCATGGCGACTCCAGCTCGTTCGGATTAGCGGCTCTCGTCAGTGAGCCCAGCCCGCTGCTGATGTTGATGATCGCTGGAGCGGCGGCAGCACGGAGCAGCGGCAGGAATGCCCGGGTGACCCGGACCAGGCCGAGCACGTTCGTCTCGTAGACGGCCTGCACGTCGTCCGCCGTGACATCCGCGGTGTCCATGTGCAGGTCACCGACATAGGCGGCGTTGTTGATGAGGACGTCGAGGTGCCCGTGGGAACGCCGTAGCGCGTCCGCCGCCGCGTGAACCGACGCGTCGTCCTTGACGTCCAACTGCAGCAGGTGTGCGCCGACGGCGTCAGCGGCTTCGCGGCCACGTTCGGCGTTGCGGGCGGTCAGGTACACAGTCCAGTTCTCGCGAACCAGTTGCCTGGCAGTTTCTCGCCCCAGTCCTTTGTTGGCGCCGGTGATCAGCACCACGGGTGCGCGGTCGGACATTGAATTCGGTGTCATCACGCTTATCTCCTGCGTCTAAGTCGATCGCGGGCGTTGTCGGCCGGCCGCCTAACTGCGTCGTACGACTGACAGCAGCACCTTGCCGACTGGAAGGTCGCCCTTCTTTGACGCTGGCATGTCAGCTGGCGAGCTCGGACATCATGACGGTCGGCCAGATGCGCCGGGCGTAGGCGTCGAATGTCTCGGGCCGCAGGTCGGGATAAAGCTCGGTCTGCACGTCGGAGAGGGCGGCATGGCCGGTGAGCATCAGCACCAGGTAGGCGAGCTGCATCCAGTGCGCCGGGTCCAGGTCCGAGTGCTTGGCCTGCTCGAGCTGAGTGCGCAGTTCCTCGACGGTGCCGAGACAGCGGCGCGCATAGCGCCGGCCACTCAGCTGCTCGACGGTGTCTGTCATGCCACCGAAGGAAAGCTGGTCGGCGGCGACGGCGAACTTGCCGCTGGGCACTGCGCCATCGAGGGCAGCGCGGGCGGTGAAGCGGGCGGTGTCCTCGACTGTCGTCGCGTCGAATTGCTCGTCTCCCGTCCCCCAGTAGGTCGCCACGCCGCGTTCGTGATCGAGGAAGCCGGCCGTACGAGGGTCGAGGAACATATCGAGGAACGCGCCATTGAGGACATGGACGTGTTCGATCCCGATCTCGGCGATGGCCTCGTCGGCCTGACGGCGCATGTCGAACATCGGGTTCAGGCCGGGCGGTGAGCGGAACACGTCCAGGGCAAAGTCGGACGGCAGGATACGCTGGACGCCATTATCGGCGGCGACGCGCGCCAGGCTCACTTGCCCCTGGACGATGACGTCGGCCCCGCCTTGGACCGTCGACACCACGACATCGATTCCAGTAGTCGCGGCGACGATCGCAGCCGTATCGCTCAGCTCGCGGCTGACGACGGTGGCACCGGCCTGCTGCAGGGTCGCGAGCGACGCAGCCTTCGCCGGATCGCTCGCGGCGGCGTCCCGGACGAGGAGTCGCAGGTCGGCACCCTCGGTGAGCAGGTGGTGCGCGGTGCGGGCACCTAGCATGCCGGTGGCGCCAACGAGCAGGACCCGGGTCGGACGTCCGGACTGAAGCATGGAGCCTTCTCTCGTCGGGAGAGCTCTTGGTGGGCTCCGCTTCCATCACCATACCCTATGTTGATGCAGGTATCCACTTTATATAAAGCTATCCACTTATCTGGCGGCGGTTAGCGTCGGCCACTATGCTGAGCCAGGTGACTGAGAGCGAACAGGCCAGCCGCGAGCCGTCGCGCCCCCTTCGCCGCGACGCCGAAAGTAACCGGCAACGCATCCTGGCTGCGGCGCGCGAGTTGATCGCCGTTCGCGGACTCGGGGTGGGGCACAACGAGATTGCCCGCGCCGCCGACGTCGCCGTCGGCACGGTCTACCGACGATTCCCGGACAAGGAGGCCCTGGTCGACGCCCTGTTCGCCGACCGCCTCGACGAGGTGGTCGACGAGGCGAAGGCAGCCCGCGACATCGCGGATCCCTGGCTTGCCCTGGTCACGTTTATGAACGACGCGGTCGCCGCGCAAGCCAGTAATCGCGGCCTGGGCGAGCTTGCGCTCGGCACGGCTCGTGGCATGAGACTGTCCAAAGAAGCCCGGGAACGCGTCGGACCGGTGGTGGCCGACATTGTCCGGCGGGCCCAGGCCGCCGGGATGCTCCGTCCCGACGTCACCGAGCAGGACCTCGCCCTCGTGCCGGCCATGCTGGCGCCAATCGTGGCCAACGCCCAAGGAATTGACGACGAGCTGTGGCGTCGCGTGCTGGCCCTCGTCCTCGACGGGTTCCGCGCCGGCCACGCCGACGCATTGCCCGGCACGCCACCTGCACCCGAGGCCGTCGACACCATCATGAGCAACTGGAACACGGCGACGCGAGCGGCGCTCAGACTCGACCCCAGCCCATCGATCGCAGGTGCGGACTGAGTCGATCCCGCCGGTTAGGTTGCCGCTGGGCGGGGAGGGTGCAGTGCTTCGACTTCGTGCCAGGTCCTGTCCGGGAAGCGGAGGACCCGGTCACTCACTAATGCCCCACGCCTCCGCCAGTTCCTCGCGGGTGAAGGTGTGGCCTTCGCCGGAGTCTGTCCGGATGCGCCTGAGGGCCTCGCGATCGCCGGCCTCGCGCCGCAGGCGCCGGTTCTCGGCCCGCAGCGCGTCGAGCTCCGCGCGCGGGACTAGAACCATGTCTTCGGCGGCCGCGGTCACGGCGCTCCTCACGATCACGAAGGGGACATCCGTCCACGAGTTTACCCGTCATGGGCCATCTCGCATGGGGCAAGGACCTAGGCGCCCGATGCTGGTATCAGAGCCGAGGCGACCGAAGTCGGTCATGCACGTAGGAGAGTGTCCGAGGACCGAGGCCACATGGGGGATCACGTTCCGACACGTAGGACGAGACCGGGTTGCCGCGCAGGAACACCACCGAAACATTGCCGGTGCCAGCGTAGCGGTAGCACGCTCGCCCGTCGGCAATAGTGTCCGGCACAGCCGTTCGGACGCGGCGGGCGACGGTGTGTAATGCTGGCCGGGTGAGCTCCATTCCCGCGTCCGGCACCATCCGAGCTGCCCAAGCGCAGGACCGCGCCGCGATCATCGACGTCGTGCGGGCTTCGGGCCTGTTCTCACCCGACGCACCAGAGGCACTCGCCGAAGTCAGAACGGCACTCGACGGATTCCTGACCGGCGTCGCGGCGGCCGACCGCTGGCTGACCACCGACACCGGAACCAGTATCGCGGCGACGGCTTACTACGCTCCCGAGCGCATGACCGATGGCACCTGGAACCTTTACCTGCTCGCGGTGCACCCCGACTACCAGGGGCAAGGGCGCGGAGCCGCGCTCGTGCGCCACGTCGAGCAGGACCTGCGAGCGGCGGGTGCCCGGGTACTGCTGATCGAGACATCGGGAGTACCCGGCTTTGCGGGCCAGCGAGCGTTCTACGCCGCACTCGGCTACCACGAAGAGGCCCGTATCCGGGACTTCTACGAATCCGGCGACGACAAGGTCATCTACTGGAAAGCCCTGCTCGCCGCGAGATGATCTTGGCCAGGTCGCGGCGCGGCCAGGCCGTGATCCGCCGCTAGGTCGCACCGCAGGTCCGGCCGTTCCCTGTCTAGAGAAGGAAAACTCTTGATGGTCGTTTACGATCCCAAGGTGCTCAGGGACCGTCTGACGCAGCTCGCCCCGGGTCTTCCCTTCGAGGTGACCAGTCGTCCGATGATGGGCGGCTTCGTCGGCAGATGACGAACTCATGACCGGGTGGCTTCTGCTGGCCGCCGAGACCGCCCCGGCCAAGAAGAGGCGATGACCGGCCTCAGGCAAGTCACCGGGTCAGATCACTATTACCCTGGACAGGGGCCCCTGGCATGGGCATTCTGGCTCGTCCGGGGTCTTCGTGCCGGTTCTGCATCATTACAGATGACGCTCACCGGATTTATCATTGGGGCATGCTAAATGGCTGAATCGGTTCGACGTGCGGCGCGGTGACCGGGTGGAGTTCAGGATCCTCGGATCTCTTGAGATCGCAGTGGGCCCGGAGCGGCTTGAGCTGGGCGGCGTCCGTGAGCAGGTCGTCCTGGCGATGCTTCTGCTCAACGCGAACACGGTTGTCACCGTGGACCGGCTGCTGGAAGCGCTTTACGGCGAAGACCTGCCGCCGACTTCCCGTTCCCAGGCGCAGATCACCATTTCTTCGCTGCGGCGCCTGTTCGCTTCGCACGGTCACACGGCAGTCGTCTCCACGCGGGCTGCTGGCTACGTGATCGAGGCCGGCACGGGGGGCCTTGACTCTGAGCGGTTCGAGGACCTGGCTGCCGCCGCTCGGGCGGCTCGCGACGCCGGTCACCTGGACCGTGCCGTCGCGGGCTACCGCGATGCGCTGCGGCTCTGGCGCGGTCCCGCGCTTGACGGCTTGGACAGCCTGCTCATCCGGGCCGCGGCTAGCCGCCTGGACGAGCAGCGCATCGGCGCCAACGAAGACCGGCTCACGCTCGAACTTGACCTGGGCAGGCATCACGAGCTGGTCGGCGAGCTGACCGAGCTGACCGAGCAGTATCCGCTGCGGGAACGATTGCGCGGCCAGCTGATGCTGGCCTTGTACAGGTGTGATCGTACGGCGGAGGCGCTGCAGGTCTACCGCCAGGCCCGCCGGGCCATGATCGATGAACTGGGGATCGAGCCCGGCGAACGGCTGCAGCAGCTCGAGCGCGCCATCTTGACCTGCGACCCGGCCCTTGACCCGCCCGCCGGTCCTGTCACGATCCAGCCGGCGACCCGGCAGATTCCGAGCCTGCTCCCCATTGACATCGCCGATTTCACCGGCCGCGCCGAGCAGATCGAGCAGATCGGTCAGCGCCTGACCCGCGCGGCTGGACCAGGGTCCCAGCTTCCGGTGCCTGTCGTGGTGATTACCGGCCAGGGCGGAGTAGGCAAGACCAGTACCGCGGTGCATGCGGCGCACGGCACGGCCGGGCAATTCCGCGACGGGCAGCTGTTCGCCGACCTGCACGGCTGGTCCGCACATCCGGTCGGCCCGATGCATGTGCTCGAGCGCTTCCTGCGGGCCCTGGGCGTTCCGGGTCCGCAGATACCCGAGAGCCTGGACGAGCGCGCGGAGGTCTATCGCAGCCTGCTCGCCGGCCGCAGGATCCTGGTGGTGCTCGACGATGCGGTGGGCGAGAGCCAGGTGGCGCCGCTGCTTCCGGGCAGCGGCGGCGCGGCGGTGCTTGTCACCAGCCGGAGCAGGCTCTCCGGCCTTCCTGGCGCCACTCACATCAGGATGAATGTTCTCGATGCCGACCAGTCGCTAGACCTGCTCGCCCGCATCGCCGGCACCGACCGGGTAGAGGCGCAGTCTCAGGCCGCGGCTGCGGTCGCCGCGCAGTGCGGCCACCTCCCGCTGGCGCTGCGCATCGCCGGCGCGCGGCTGGCCGCGCGGCCGCACCGGAGCTTCCAGCAGCTAGCCGACCGTCTCACCGACGAGACACGCCGGCTAGACGAGCTTACGCATGGCGACATGGGCATCCGGGCCAGCATCTCGCTCAGCTACGACAGCGTCAGCGACAAGGCGAGGCGGCTGTTCCGGCGGCTGGCGGTGCTCGAGCAGCCGGTCTTCTCCGGCTGGATGGGCGCCGCGCTCCTCGACGTGCCGCCTGCCGAGGCCGAGGACCTGCTCGACGATCTGGTCCTGGCTCAGCTCGTGCAGGCTACTGGCACCGAAACGGGCGTGCACAGCCACTACCGCTTCCACGAGCTGATCCGGGTATTCGCCCGCGAGCGCCTCGCCGCCGAGGAGCCCGCCGCTGAGCAGAAAGCGGCCGCTGAGCGCGCGCTCGGCGCCTTGCTATATCTCGCCGAGGAGGCCAGCCGCCGCTACGAGGGAGGGGCCGACCTCCAGCTCGACGGCAGCGCCCTGCGGTGGCCGCTGTCAGAACGGCTGGTGGACCAGCTGCTCAGCGATCCCCTGTTGTGGTTCGAGCGCGAGCGGGCCGCGCTGGTGTCGGGGGTACGGCAGGCAGCCCGGGCGGGGCTCGCCGGGCTGTGCTGGAGCCTGTCCTACAGCACGGCATCGCTCTTCGAGACCCGGGCCTACTTCGACGACTGCCGGGAGACCGCCGATGGCGCCCTGCAGGCCGCGCGGCAGGCCCACGACGTCCGCGGTCAGGCCGCGATGCTGCACTACCGAGGGGCACTCCAGATACAACAGCAGCAGTTCGACGATGCTCGCCGCGACCACGAAGCTGCCGCACAGCTGTTCCAGGGCATTGGCGATGACCAGGGCTTTGCCCTGTCGATCCGCAACATCGCGTTCCTGGACAATTTCAGCGGACGGCTCGGTGACGCCGCCAGAGGCTATGACCAGGCGCTGACCATACTCAGAAAGACGGGAGACCAGGTGAACGAAGCACATGTGCTGGAGAACCTGGCCATGATCAAACTAAACCAGCACCAGCCCGGCGAAGCCAGGGCGCTGCTGGCCGATGCGCTGCGGCTGGCCCGGGCCGCGCACCACCGGAGGGTGGAGGCGCAGGTGCTGTATCTCACGGGTGAGGCCGACCTGCGGGAGGGAGAGCTGGCGCGAGCCGTAGGCAGCCTCGACGAGGCGCTAGCCATTGTCCGCGCTACTGGCGATCCTGTCGGCGAAGCACGCATCCTGCAGGCGGCCGGCGTCGCGAAGATACGCCAGGGCGAGTTCGCCCAGGCACGCATCACTTTGCTGCGTGCCCTGGAGCTGGCCGGCATCATCGGCGAGCGAATGGCCGAGGGCAGGACGCTGCTCGGGTTGAGCGAACTGGCGCTCACCACCGGGGATCCGGGACAGGCCGTCGCCCGTGCGCAGCAGGCATTCGGTATTTTCCGGGGCATGGGGGCGCCGCTGTATGAGGAGCGGGCGCTCACGCTGCTCAGTGACGCGCATGCCGCTCTGGGTGACAGCGCCGCCGCGGCTGCGGTGTCGGCGGACGTGGCTGCCCTGCGCGCGACACTCGCCGACAAAGCACGATGACGTAGCCAGGCATGCGCCGGCCGGCCGGCCCAGCCAGACGGCAATCAGGTGCGGGCCAGGCATCGATCCGCTATCGCCGCAGGAGAGCTTGCCGATACCGCGCGGGCGGAAGCTAGCGGAGCAACGGGCACGTGCCAGTCAGTGTGCTGGCCGCGCCGACCCGGGTATCCAGCGGCAGCGGCCCAAGCGCCGGAGCTGCCGCAGGCAGGAGACAGTCATGAGTGTACCACACAGCGCGGTCGGCGCGCGGCTCGACCGCCACGCCCCGCGGGCCCGCGCCGGCCTGGACGAAGCGCTCTCACCGGACCGCGCAGCCGGTACCGCCCCCAGCGCCGTCGCCCCGAACGGCGCGGCAGACAGCGCACCTGGTCTCCTTCGGCCGGCCCAAGCTGCGAGCAGGCCGGCGGTGGAGATCTCGCACCTGCGCAAGGCTTACGGTCCGCTGGTCGCGGTCGACGACGTCTCGTTCTCGGTCACCGAAGGCGAGATCTTCGGGATCCTCGGCCCGAACGGAGCCGGGAAAACCACTACGGTCGAGTGCGCCATCGGCCTGCGATCCGCGGACTCGGGGACGATCCGGCTGATGGGCCTCGATCCGCAGGCCGACAGGGCCCAGATCCGCGAGATCACCGGAGTGCAACTGCAGTCGGGCGCCTTTCCGGCCAAGCTCAGGGTCGGCGAGATCATCGACATGTACCGGTCCTTCTATCGTCATCCGGCCGACGTGGACGAACTGGCCGGGGCGCTCGGCCTCGGTGATAAGCGCAAGTCCTACTACCGTTCCCTGTCCGGCGGCCAGCAGCAGCGCTTGTCCGTGGTGCTGGCGCTCATCGGCACGCCCAGGATCGCCGTCCTGGACGAAATGACCACCGGGCTCGACCCGCAGGCCCGCCGGGACGCCTGGGAACTCATCGAGCACGTCCGTGACCGCGGAACGACGGTCCTGCTGGTCACGCACTTCATGGAGGAAGCCGAGCGGCTGTGCGACCGGGTCGCGCTCATCGACTCCGGGCGCGTCGTTGCGCTGGACACCCCGGCGGGGCTGGCCGCGCGGGCCATGGCCGCGAAGACCGTCCGGTTCCTGCCGTCGGCCCCGTTCGACGAGAGCTTGCTGACCGGCCTGCCGGAGGTGACCGCGATCGAGCACGACGGCCGCCACATCGTCGTCACCGGTGCCGGTGAGCTCGCCACCGCCGTGATCGTCGCGATGCACGCGGCGGGCGTCGAGACGCAGGACGTCCGGATCGACGCGTCGACTCTGGAGGACGCTGTCCTTCGGCTCACCGGACGGCACTTGCATGACGCAGAAGAAGGAGAACGGTCATGACCACGCTCACGCTGACCCGACCGCGAGCGCCGCGCGCCGCGTTCGCCAGCATGGTGCTCAACGAGGCCAGGCTAGCCTGGCGGCAGCCGGCCGGGATGATCGCCGGCCTGGGGATCGCCCTGCTGCTCCTGGTCGTCTTTGGCGAGATCCCGGTGTTCAAGCAGCCTTCGGCCAATCTGGGCGGCTACACGCCGTTCGACATCTACATCCCGGTCCTCATGGCCTTCTCGATCGCGATTATCGCCTTGACTTATCTTCCCGGGCCGCTGGTTTCCTACCGCGAGCTTGGCATCTTGCGCCGCCTGTCGACGACGCCGGTGCCCGCGTACTGGGTGCTGGCCGCGCAGATTGTCGTCCAGACCTGCCTGATGGTGGTCACCCTGGGTCTGCTCGTCGTGGTGAGCACCGTGTTCTTCGGGATCAGCGCTCCGAAGAGCCCGGCCGCGATGGTGCTGGCGATCGCGCTCACCATGGCCGCGCTGTTCGCGATGGGGCTGGCGATCGCGGCCCTGGCCCGGACCGCGGGTGCCGCCCGGGGCCTCATGGCGGCGGCGTTCTACCCGATGATGTTCTTCTCCGGGCTGTACTACCCGGTACAGCTGATGCCGGCCGTGATCCAGGACATCAGCCACCTCACCCCGCTCGGCGCGGCCGTGCAGGCGATCGGCCACTCCTGGGTGGGCCAGTTCCCGCCCGCGCAGCCGCTGCTGGTCCTCGCGGGATACGCGCTAGTGTTCGGATTCCTCGCCAAGCGCTTCTTTCGCTGGGAATAGCGTCGCCTGTCACCGATCGAGACGGATCCGCGCACACCCTCGATTGAACCACTCGCCCAGCGGCCGGCTATTGACCGAACCGATACCATCGATCTAGCATATTGATATCAAATTTAGTGCGCGTTCCTGGCCTGTCCCGGAGGGAGTGTGTGATGGGAACCAGGAAGATCCTATGGCCCAGCCTGATCCTCGCTGTCGGTATGGTCCTCGCAGGCTGCACCAGCACCAGCACGCCGGCCGCAAGCACGGTGGTAAATTCCCGTGCGGCCGAGCCCGCTGGCTCGTGGCTGTACGCGAACGGCGATCTTGGGAACACGCGGGATGCGGCGGGCGCCACTATCTCGTCGGCCAACGTGACCGGCCTGCAGCAGGCATGGACCTTCAAGCTGCCCGCGTCACTGGTCACGTCCGGACCAGGCTTCGGCTCGCTGGCGGCCACGCCGATCGTCGCCCATGGCGTCGTCTACCTGCAGGACCTCGGTAACAACGTGTACGCGCTGGCGCTGGCCACCGGGAAGCTGCAATGGGAGTACCAGGTCAGCTCGAAGATAGTCGGTGGCGGGCCGAACGGCGTCGCGCTCGCGGGCGGTGTGCTGTACGGGGACACGGCGAGCACCGTGTTCGCGCTCAGCGCCACCACGGGCAAAACCATCTGGGCCGACCAGGATCTGCTCAGCGATGATCAGGGCACGTTCGGCATCCAGCCGCTGGTCGCAAACGGCCGCGTCTACCTGGCCAGTTCCATCGGCACCGGGCCCACCGGCGGGATCCTGCTGGCGCTGAACGCCGCCACCGGCCAGCTGGCCTGGAAATTCAACACGGTCGTCCCGGCCCGCAACGGCGCGGCGACCCCTTACGGCTCAGGCGGCGCCTGGGAGACCCCGCTGCCCGGCAGTGACGGCTCGGTGACCTTCGGCACCGGCAACCCCTATCAGTCGGCCGCCGAGGCGATCGCCCGCCCTTCGCCCTGGCTCTACACCGATAGCGTGGTGAACCTCGATGCCGCCACGGGCAAGCTGCGCTGGTACTACCAGGGCGTGACCAACGACTTCATGGACCACGACATGCAGACCTCGCCGATCGCCGCGACTATCGACGGGCAGCCTGCGGTCATCGGCTCGGGCAAGATGGGCGTGGTCTACGCGATGAACGCCAGCACCGGCAAGCTCCTGTGGAAGACCCCGGTCGGCGCGCACAGCACATCGGACAGCTATCCGCTCGAGGCCATGGAGCACAAGCTCACCCTGACGGCTCCTTACACGATCCTTCCCGGCTCCCTCGGCGGCGTGCTGTCCAACCTGGCCCTGGCCGGCAACACCGTGTACGTGGCCACGGTCGACCAGCGGTTCACTCTCACCAAGATGAGCTACCCGCTGGGCGGCAAGGACGGCCGCGGGGCCGGTGAGATCGAGGCCCTCAACCTCACCACCGGCAAGGTCGAGTGGGACACCAAGGTGCCGGCCTACCCGCTAGGTGCCGCCACAGTCTCCAACGACCTCCTGTTCACCACCTTGTACACCGGCGTCCTGATCGCGCTCGACCGCACTACCGGCGCCGTCGTCTACCAGCACAAGCTGCCCACTTCCGCCAACGCGCCCATCGCCATCGCCGGAAACTCCATCCTCGTCCCCGCGGGCGGCCCTAACCTTTGGGGGCCCAAGGGCGGCTCACCCCAGCTGGTGGTCTACACGGTCCACTAACTGACCGCCTTGGAAGCGCGGGCACGGCCGGCCTAGCTGGAGAAGTCCTGGGTTAGCCAGATGGCGCCGGAGCTGTCTCGATAGACGGCGATGCCGATATGGGCGAAGGCCGTACTCAGGATGTTCTTGCGGTGACCGTCGTTGGGCGGCTGCTCGTTCAGCATGTCCTGGGTGAGGCTCACCGCCATCTGGGCGATGGCGGCCGCGGTCACGGCCACCGGGCCGCCTTCGCCGATGTTCTCCCCGGCCGCCGTCCAGGAGATCCCGGCGGCGGTCTCGCGGGCGCCGAGGTCCGGCTCGCCCGGGCACTGGTGGAAGAGCCCGCAGCCGCCGGCCATCAGCGCGTTGTGCGCCGATCCGGTGCGGTCCAGGGCGACGCTGATCGTCAGGGCCGGCAGGTCCGCCGTCGAACGCGCCGCGTTGATGACCGTGAGCACCTGCCCGGCCGGGGTGGCCGGCGGACTGGCCGCGGTGACTGACGGACCGGGGCTGACGCTGGCGGACGGGGCGGGGGACGGAGCGGAC
>JALYVS010000541.1 GCA_030853115.1 Actinomycetota bacterium | reverse complement strand
CGCCGCCAGCACGTCGGGCGCCCCGACGCTGCCGCCGGCGCCGTGAGTCAGCACGAGCAGGAAGCTCACCGCAGGACCGCCCCCGTCAATCTCGGCCCGGGCCATCCCGGCCTCGGTGGTGATATCCACCGCGCCCATTGTCCTCGCCGACCACGACGGGCGGCGAGCGGATGCCGCGGACGGCACGACGGACCCCGATGCCGCCCTGGCTTACGCGTCGATGAGCTTCTTGAGATACTGGCCGGTGTAGCTCTCCTCGACGGCGGCGATCTTCTCCGGCGGACCCGACGCGAGCACGAGCCCGCCGCCGGCGCCCCCCTCGGGGCCTAGGTCGATGACCCAGTCGGCGGTCTTGATGACGTCCAGGTTGTGCTCGATCACGATGACCGTGTTACCTGTTTCCACCAGCCGGGTCAGCACGCCGAGCAGCTTGCGGATGTCCTCGAAGTGCAGCCCGGTCGTCGGCTCGTCCAGCACGTAGATAGTCCGGCCGGTGGCCCGGCGCTGTAGTTCCGAGGCGAGCTTGACCCGCTGCGCCTCGCCGCCGGACAAGGTGGGCGCGGGCTGGCCCAGGCGGACATAGCCGAGGCCCACGTCGACCAGCGTCTTGAGGTGCCGGTGGATGGCGGGCACCGGCGCGAAGAACTCAGCCCCCTCCTCGATCGGCATGTCGAGGACCTCGGCGATCGTCTTGCCTTTGTAGTGCACCTGCAGGGTGTCGGTGTTGTACCGGGCGCCGTGGCAGACCTCGCACGGCACGTAGACATCGGGCAGGAACTGCATTTCGATCTTGATCGTGCCGTCGCCGGAGCAGGCCTCGCACCGACCGCCCTTCACGTTGAAGGAGAACCGGCCCGGCTGGTAGCCGCGGATCTTTGCCTCGGTGGTCTGCGCGAACAGCTTCCTCACGTGGTCGAACACGCCAGTGTAGGTGGCCGGGTTGGAACGGGGCGTACGCCCGATCGGACCTTGATCAACGTGGACGACCTTGTCCAGGTGCTGGATGCCCGTGATCCGGGTGTGCTTGCCCGGTACCGTCCGCGCGCCGTTGAGCTCACGGGCCAGCGCCTTGTACAAGATGTCATTGACCAGCGTCGACTTACCTGAACCCGACACCCCGGTGACGGCCACCAGGCAGCCGAGCGGGAACGACACGTCCACGCCCCGCAGGTTATGCTCACTCGCGCCCTTGACCACCACCTCACGGCTCCGGTCCCGCTTCCTGCGCACGGCAGGCACCGGGATGGACTCCCGGCCGGATAGATAGGCGCCGGTCAGTGACTCGGGGTTGGCCAGCAGGTCCTCGACCGTGCCGGACACCACGATGTTGCCGCCGTGCTCCCCGGCCCGCGGACCGATGTCCACCACCCAGTCCGCCGCCCTGATCGTGTCCTCGTCATGTTCGACGACGATCAGGGTGTTCCCCAGGTTGCGCAGCCTCAGCAGCGTCTCCAGCAGCCGGTGATTGTCCCGCTGATGCAGCCCGATCGACGGCTCGTCGAGCACGTAGAGCACCCCGACCAGGCCCGAGCCGATCTGGGTGGCGAGCCTGATCCGCTGCGCCTCGCCGCCCGCCAGCGTCGCGGACGCCCGGTCCAGGGTCAGGTAGTCGAGCCCGACATCGAGCAGGAAACCCATCCGGGCGTTGACCTCCTTCACGATCCGCTGCGCGATCTGCTGGTCGCGCTCGGAGAGCTCTAGCGTGAGCAGGAGCTTGGCCAGCTCCCCGATAGGCAGCGCGCAGAACTCGGCGATGGATTTGCCGTCCACGCTCACCGCCAGCGACACCGGCTTCAGCCGGGCCCCGTGGCAGGACGGGCACGGCACCTCGCGCATGTAACCGGCGAACTTCTCCCGGCTGGAGTCCGACTCCGCCTCGGAGTGCCGCCGTTGCACCCAGGGGATGACTCCCTCGAAGTTCGTGTAGTAGGAGCGCTGCCTGCCGTAACGGTTCTTGTACCGCACGTGCACCTGCAGGTCGTAGCCGCGCAGCAGGGCATTACGGGCCTTGACGGGCAGCTTCGCCCACGGCGTGTCCATCCGGAACCCGAGGGTCTCACCGAGGGCCTCGATCAGCCGGTCGAAGTAGTCGCTGTTATGACCAGCGCCCCACGGCGCGATCGCACCGTCCGCGAGCGACCTGGACCCGTCCGGGATGATCAGCTCGGGATCGACCTCGAGCTTGGTACCGAGCCCGGTGCAGTCCGGGCAGGCGCCCCAGGGCGAGTTGAACGAGAACGATCGCGGCTCGAGCTCGTCGAAGGACAGGTCGTCATACAGGCACGCCAGGTGCTCGGAGTACATGCGCTCCCGGTGCGGGTCGTTCTCCGGCAGGTCGATGAAGTCGAGCACGATGACCCCGGCGCCCAGGCCGAGTGCCGTCTCCACCGAGTCGGTCAGCCTGCGCCGCGCGGTGTCCTTGACCGCGAGCCGGTCGACGATCACCTCGATGTCGTGCTTCTCGTACTTCTTCAGCGCCGGGAGCTGGCCGGACAGAGCCTCGTCCAGCCGCACGATGGTGCCGTCCACCCGCGCTCGCGAATATCCCTTGGTCTGAAGCTCCCGCAGCAGTTCGCCGTACTCCCCCTTGCGGCCGCGGACCACCGGAGCGAGCACCTGGAACCTGGTGCCTTCCTCGAGCTCAAGCACCCGGTCCACGATCTGCTGGGGGGTCTGCCGGGCGATCGGGCGGCCGCAGATCGGGCAGTGCGGCTTGCCGATCCTGGCGTACAGCAGCCGCAGGTAGTCGTACACCTCGGTGATGGTGCCGACGGTCGACCGCGGGTTCCGGCTCGCGGACTTCTGGTCGATCGACACCGCGGGTGACAGCCCGTCGATAAAGTCGACGTCAGGCTTATCCATCTGGCCCAGGAACTGCCGCGCGTAGGCGGACAGCGATTCCACGTACCGGCGCTGGCCCTCGGCGAAGATCGTGTCGAAAGCCAGGCTGGACTTGCCCGAACCGGACAGCCCGGTGAACACGATCATGGCGTCCCGCGGCAGGTCCAGCGAGACGTCCTTCAGGTTGTGCTCGCGAGCGCCGCGAACGACAAGCCGGTCTGCCACTGCGCCTCTGCTCTCATGGGGCTCTGGAAATAAGTGGACGGGTGCTTGGCGATGGTAACCGGGGGGTCTGACATTTCCGCGAGACCACCCTCCCGGGCCCGCACCGTCGCTCACCCAGGAGCACCGGATCAGCCGCCGTTATGCCCGCCCCGTTCCTCTTCCACGATAGCGAAGGACGCCAACAAGCGCCCGCAGGTCCGCCGCTTCGACCCGGGGCCGGAGTAAGAATGTGTGGATGCGCCACCCTACACGAAAGAGTGTGCACAATGTCACACCCATACATCCGGAGTGTGGTAACTGAGTGCGAGCGGAGGGTTGGCGGGGCTGGGGTGGCGGTTGGGTGGCTGGGGGACGGGGGTCAGAAGTCGGCGGCGGTGCCCGCTCCGAGGGTCCTGGCCTTCTGGTAGACGTAGCTGGCGGCGGCCAGGTCCTCGACGGCGAGGCCGAGCGACTCGAACAGGGTGATCTCGGCGCCGTCGGCGCGACCCGGGGCCGTCCCGGCCAGCAGCTCGCCGAGCTCGGCGCGGACCGGGTTGACCGCTCCTTCGGCCTGGGCGAGCAGGTAATCTCCGGCCTCGTTCCGCACCGAGTCGCGACTGTCCGCGAACAGGGCCGCCGCGGCCATCGTCGCGGTGTCGATCTCCCGGTCGCCGGGCACGCATGCGCCGACCGCGTTCACGTGCGTCCCGGCGGAAAGCCATTCACGGCGCAGCACCGGGCGCGGCGACGTGGTGGCGGTCACCACGATGCCCGCGCCTGCGACCGCCTCCGGCACCGCGTCGTGGGCGCTGACCGGCAGGCCCAGCTGGCCGGCC
>JALYVS010000540.1 GCA_030853115.1 Actinomycetota bacterium | reverse complement strand
GACCTGGAACGGACCTGCCACCGCAAGAAAGCCGCGGACAAGGAACTGACCGCCGCGCTCAAGGCCACCGGAACCACGCTGACCGCTCTGGAAGGGATCGGGCCGTCCGGCGCTGCCCGGCTCCTGGTCGAAGCCGGCGACATCACCAGGTTCCCCGCGAAAGGTCACTTCGCCTCCTGGAACGGGACCGCGCCGATCGGCGCGTCCTCCGGCGACCATGTCCGCCACCGACTGTCCCGCGCGGGAAACCGGCAGATCAACCGCGTCCTGCACATCATGGCGGTGGGCTGGCTCCGCCACGCCACCAAGGGCCGCGCCTGCTACGACCGCAAGGTCGCCGCCGGGAAAACCCCGATGGAGGCCATGCGCGCGCTCAAACGCAAACTCTCCGACGTGGTGTTCCGGCAGATGAGAGCGGACGCCCGCAGGTTGCGGACGGGCCCGGGAGGACACACGGGGGCGGCTGCTGGCTCCGGCGCGGCCGGCTCAGACCCCGGCGCCGGCACTTCGGAGAAGTCACTTCCCGGACCCGCCACATGTGACCTTACGCCAGCAGACCACTCCGTTCTCCGGGCTGCTCCCGCCGCCTCAGATCCGGCCGGCCCGCAGTCGCCGTCAAGCGGTCTGTGCTTGACGGCGAGGAGGACCGGCTCACGCTGAAAAGGCGGGAACAACCACCCTCTTGACACAGAGGGGAGCCATGTGAGTAACGCCAAGCGGCGAGTCGGGAACTTTGGTCGGCGGTAGAACCAGGACTTGCCGGTACCGGTAGCACGGCGGAGTGATCGTCAGGCCCGGGCGGCGGTCGCTGCAAGGCGATGCTGGGACCGTCCGGTGGCGGGGACCCTGGTGACTCAGGCGGCCGATGCGGTTTCCGGCGTATGGGGCCGGGCGAGGTGCTACCGAGCGGGGCGCAGATGGTGCCTGATCGTTTCGTGCAGCGAGTGCACGCGGGACCAGGTGAAGCGCATGACGAGTCCCTCATCGATGTCGGGGAGTCGTGAGTGGGCGAGGTGATTGCGCAAGTCATACAGGTTCGACCAGGTCCGGTCGGCGCGTACCAGCTGCCCCGCGGCGGCCGTGTAGGCGAGCGCCTCGTTGCCGACGGCGATCCACAGCCGGTGCAGGATCCAGCGGTAGCGGGCCTCCCGGGCGAACCGGGCAGCATCACCTTCATCACGCAGCGCTGCGATCTCGCCGAGCAGGGCGTCAAGTTCGAGTAGTGCGTGGCGGTCCGGGCGGACGTCGCTCACAGCAGCGCGGCGCTGACGAGGTCGGGGCTGACGTGCTGGTTGCGCAGCGCCCCGTCAGAGTAGACCGTGACCTCGGCGCCGAGCAGGTCGCCAGCGGCCCGCTGGAACTCGAAGATGTCGAACAGGTCGCGGTCGTCGGCGACGTGGCCGCGCAGGCGGCCCGGCGAGGCGAACGCCAGGCCGGTGATCCCGTGCCGGGCAGCGAGCGCGACCAGCTCGGCAGCGTGCAAGCGGGCCTGCTGCTCGGACGCGGGCGGCAGGTGCGCGGGCTCGGCAAGTGGCTGGCTCACGCCTGCCAGTCTACCTGTCGCGATGGTCAGCGGGCCGCCGGTAAACCGTTAGTCCCCACCACGCCATCTAGCCAATCGAAACCTAGATAGTAATAATGCTCTCTACCTGGAGCCCCGTTACGGAATCGAACCGTAGACCTTCTCCTTACCATGGAGACGCTCTGCCGACTGAGCTAACGGGGCCTATGTTTAGTTAGCTGACCTGGGTTTTATGTTTCCGGCCATCCTTGCGGGTCGTGCGCAACGGCGAATCTAGCACCCTGGCCAGACCGCACCACGCCGCCAGCGTTAGAGAGCTTAGCGTACTTCTGCCGTCCCGGTGCCTCCACCTGGAGGCGACCAAACCTCTGGCAACCGTGAGATGAGGGCCCCGCCACTGGCGGGGCCCTCATCCGGGTGGCGCGTCCGGGGCGGTCAGCGTGCGGCTTGGCGTAGCCCGGAGATGAAGGCAGCACCGTTCGGCGTGCCGACGCCTGTCTCGTGTCGTAGCCCTTGGCGGTCACCTGCTGGGTGTAGGCGTGCTCCTGGGAGTCGAAGACGTCGACACTCGCACTGGCCAGGGGCCCGTGGTAGGGGTCCCGGTCCTGCGGGGGCAGTGATGCGGTGACCGGCGCGATGTCGTGGAACGCCTGCGTGCCGGCCATCCGGTAAATCAACGGGTTGATGAAGCCGAAGGGCGATTTCTGGCCCTGCTGTGCGTCGGCGACCATCGCGGCGATCAGCGGGCACGCCAGGCTGGTGCCGCCGTTCACCATGGTGCTGTAGGGGCCCGGTTTCCCGTTGGTCACCGACTCGATGTACCCGGTCAGGAGACCGGTGTCGAGGTCGGCGTCGGCGGCCAGGTCAGGCACCGCCCGGTTGGTGGCGATCTGCTTGCCGACGCGTACCTGCGACATCGACGCGGGGACGACACCCTGCTGATAGGCGGGCTGCTTCCAGACGAGGCTGGTGCCCCCGCCGGCCCCGAGGATGCCCCCGTCGGTCCACTTGCCGTTATTCAGGTAACCAGTGTCGTCGGACCAGCCGGTCTCGAAGACCCGGTTGTTGGCCGACCCGATGCCGAGGGTGGTCCCGCCGACCGCCGTCGCGTCCGGGTCGGAGCTGGTCACGTACAGGCCGGGATCGTCGCCGGAGGCGAAGTACATGCCGACCCCCTCAGCCACGGCCCGCAGGTCGATCGCGTGCACGGTCTGCGCCGGCACTACACCCAGGGGGATCTGCCACGAGTCGGACACGATGGAGGCGCTGGGGTGGCTGCCTGTGCCGGTCAGCACGGCAAGATCAGCGTCGAGCAGCGCCTGCTCCTCGTCGCAGCCCCCCGGGAGGATCATCAGCTGGCTGGCGCCGGGCGCCAGCGCGTAGATCGCCTCGGAGTCCAGCTGTGCCTCGTCATCAAAGCTGAGGGCCGGCGAGGCGCTGTCCGAGGAGGTGCCGCAAGAGCTGCCGGACTGTATCTCCCGGTACTGGGCGGGTTTCGGCGCCGGCAGGTGGTTGCTTTTCGCGTAGTCCGTCAGCGTCTGGAACATCGCCGCCGGCGGTCCCCCGGATTCGACCATGGCGATGGTCTGGCCCTGGCCCGTATTCGTCCACGTCGCCCCGTAGGCGGCGCGGATCTGGCCGGCGGAGTACCCGCAGACCGGCAGCGATCCCTTGGTCAGTCCCTGGTAGGCCGGGTGGAAGGTCGGCACGTACTGCGCCCAGTAGTGAGAGCACGTGGGTGCCTCCGCCGCGGGCCGGGCCACGGTCCGGGCCACGGTCCGGGCCACGGTCCGGGCCACGGTCCGGGCCACGGTCTGGGACGCAGCTGCCGGAGCGCTGCTCAGCCTCGTCACACCCAGCACGCCGGATGCGAGCGAGGCCGGCACCGACGCGGCGCGGTCATTGGACTGGATCACCGCGGGCTCGCCGTTCGCACCCTTGACCCGGTACCGGTTGATCTGCACGCCAAACGCCGACTGCACCTTCGACACCGGCCCGGTCGCCGAGACGTAGTCACGGCCGCGGCTGACATGCACCTCGGTCAGGCCGCTGGCGGTCAGCCACGCCCCGATCGCCGCGGCGTGCGCGGCGGAAGGGCCAAACCGGGCGGTGTAGGCGTCCGGGCTCAGGTAATCGTGGAAATCCGCACTACCGGGCGTGGCCACCGCGGTGGCGAACCTGGTGGCGCCCGCCAGGTCCGGTTCCAGCCACACCTGAACGGTCAGCTGCTGCGCCGCAGGCACCGCTCCGGTCAGCGACGCGGCGCCCACGGCGGGAGCAGCCGATCCGGGCAGCACGGCGGTGGATGTGGCCCCCGCGGCACCGGGCACCCCCAGCACCGCGCTAGAGGCCAGCACCGCGGCGGCGGCCAGTAC
>JALYVS010000011.1 GCA_030853115.1 Actinomycetota bacterium | reverse complement strand
TTGAAATGTGACGGGCAATTAATTAAAACAGCAGTGGCAGTCGCCGCCGCACATCACACTGCCCGGCCGGACGTCAGCTCATCGTAACTGCCTGGCTCCCGTTAGTGATCTTGGAATCGCCCTGCCTGCCAGGCCCCAGACTCAAGCTCATCCCACAACACGAGGAACTTAGTCGGATCGGTCCGGTCCAGGAGAACGGGCAGCGCTTCGTGCCCCGTCCAACGCGCCGGGTCATCCATTTTATGTTCAATCTTCGTCGCCGGAATACCGGGAGCCGTGATGATACCGGCGATCCGGTTCCCTGTCCGCGATGGGTGCGAGTGCCTGTCATGGAGCCCGATTACCCGCAGTACCCCGCGCTCGGGGTACTTGATGTTCCGCTTAGCCCGCCAGTCGTTGATCCCCATGAAAGGTAATGATGCCCGGCAGTCAAGCCTGACGTCTACCGCTCGCCCAAGCTAGCGGCGGCCGGGTCAACCCTGGCCTAGGTTCTTCTCAAGTTCCAGGCGAAACTGCTGGAATTGCGCGGGGCTTGAAGTGTAGAGAGTTTCACCGGTCTTCGGATTCACGGTGACGAAATACACCCAGTTCCCGGACGCCGGGTGCAGCACGGCCTGGATGGCCGCGTTCCCCGGGCTGTCGATCGGGCCGGGCGGCAAGCCCTTGTGCCGGTATGTGTTGTACGGCGAGGGACTGTTGAGCTGAGCGTCCGACGCCAGGATGCCGTAGGTGTCCAGGCCGTACAGCACGGTGCTGTCGAGTTGCAGCGGAATCCCCTGCGCCAGCCGGTTGTCGATCACCCGGGCGATCTTCGGGTAGTCGGAAAGCCGGCCGCCCTCGGCCTGGACCAGGCTCGCCATGGTGATTACCTGCGTCTGGGTTAGGTGCACGCTCTTGGCTGCCGTGGGCAAGTTGATGCCTGCCGCCTCCTGATCGAAGCTCTGCACCATGCCGCGCAGCACGCCGCGCGCGGTCTCGTGCGGCTGGATCTCATAGGTGTCGGGGAACAGGTAGCCCTCGGGCTTGCCGTTCGCGGCTCCGGGCAGGTTAAGCGAGGCCGGATCCGCGAGCACCTTGGCGTACGCGGCCATCGAGATGCCGGAATGCGCGCCGAGCCAGGTCAAGGTCTGGCTCACCCGCCAGCCTTCCGGAATCGTCACCTTTATCTCGACCAGGTCCGCCGGGTTGAGCAGCGCCGCGTATGCCAGCGACGCCTTCATGTGCTCACGCATCCCGTAGAAACCCGGCAGCAAGCCGTTCGGATTCGAGCTGTGCTCGGCCGCGAGCACGAACGCGCGAGCACTCGCAACCACACCAAGCCTTTGCAGCGCCGGGCCGAGGCCGGTCGGCGACTCACCCGAGGACACCTGGACCACGATGTGACCGGTGCCCGCCGCCGAATAGTCGGCCGGGTGGTATTTGCTCATGTAAAGGCTGTAGGCGTAGGAGCCGCCGACCGCCAGCGGGACGAAAATGACCAGCACCGCGAACAGCGGGGCGATCCAGCGGAACCTGCGCCGCCGGGGCGGGCGGCTGCCGTCCTGACGGCTAGCCTGCCTGTGTCCCCGGCTGGGACGACCGCCCCGATCGGCGCGTCCGGGACGGGCGCCACCGTCATCGTCGTAGTCGCCGAAGCCGGGGACGAACCTGCCCCCGGCCTCAAACCCGTCCTCGTACTGGTCCTGATCGCGGCCGTACTGGTCCTGCCGGTAGAACTCGTCGCCGCCCGGACCGCGAGGATCCTCTCCGTAGCTGGCGTTCGCGGGCTGGCCGGGCCACCGGCCGGTTTCCGGACCGGAGGGTCGCTGGGTGCTGCGCCACGGCGAGTCAGCGGGACGCCTGCGATCAGGCCCGGGGTCGTCGTACCTGGGCTCGTGGTGCACGGGCTGGTAACCAGGCGGCAGCGGCATGAGGTAATCCTCAGGCGGCGGGCCTGACTGACCCGGAAGGCTTCGGCTACCTTGGCTCCGGCGCGGGTCCTGGGCCACCCGCGGGTCCTGCGCCAGCCGCGGGTCCTGCGGGGGACGCCAGCCTGGCGACCAGCCGCTTCCGTTATCGCTCACGCGGGAGTTCCCCCTGTCAGGGTCACCAGCTGGCCTGGCGGACGGCCGGTGGCACGCTCAGCATCGAGGGCGGCTTGCAGCAGGACCGCGGCGGCCGCAGCGTCCACTACCTGACGGCGGGCACGGGAATCCTTCCCGGCCTTTCGCAGCGCGTCATGCGCCTGGATGGTGGTGAACCGCTCGTCGACCAGCCGCACCGGGGTGGGCGCGAGGCGTTCGGCTAGGTCCGCGGCGAATCTCCGAGCCTCCGCGGCAGCGGGGCCTTCGCGTCCCGACAGGGACGTGGGCAGGCCGACGATAACCTCGATCGCCCCGGCGGCGAGGGTGGCAAGCTCGTCTTTCGCGCCTGCACCTGACCGCAGCACGGTCAGCGGGCTGGCCAGGACAGCGCCCGGATCGCTGCGGGCGACCCCGACGCGGACCGAGCCAACGTCCACCGCCAGCCGCACGCCCGCTCTCACCGGCGCACCGGCCAGGACGGGCCGTCCAACTGGCCGGTGAGGCGTTCTGGTCGTCGCGGGCCACGCCCGGTCTGAGTGCGACCCGGACCCGAAGACCCCCAAGGGTCGCAGCAGCATGGCAATACGCTACCTACCGGACCCGGTTATGTCTTGCAATGCTGTACGAACAGCATCAAAAGCGTCATCGATCACGCCGGGACGGCCGTCCGAGATCGGTACGCCGCCGCCCTGGGCGACATCGGGCTTCCCCCCGCCGTTACCACCGAGGGCTCGCGCGGCGGTTCCCACCAAGGTGCCTGCCGACAGACCGAAGCCACGGGCCACCTCGTTGACCGCGATGACGACGACCGGCTTGTCCGCGGGCACGCCCACGACCATGACCACTGCGGGGCGGTCCCGGGACACCCGGCCGCGCACGTCGAGGGCGAGCTTGCGAACGTCATCGGGAGCGGTCCCGTCGGGCACGCGGTGTCCGACGAAGGCCATTCCGCTGACGTCCTGCGCCCCGGCCGCGATCTCCCCCGCCGATTCGAGCAGTTTGGCCGCCCGCAGCCGCTGCAGCTCGCGTTCTGCGTCCCGGAGCCTGGTCACGATGCCCGAGATCCGTTCGGGCAGCTGCTCGCGAGGCGTCTTGAACTGCTCGCTGAGCTGGCTGACCAGCACGCTTTCCCGGGCCAGGAAGCGGAACGCGTCGATGCCCACCAGGGCTTCGATCCGGCGCACGCCCGATCCGATCGATGTCTCGCCGAGCACCTTGATCAGGCCGAGCTGACCTGACCTGGCGACATGCGTACCGCCGCACAGCTCCCGCGAGTACTCACCAACCTCAACCACCCGGACGCGGTCGCCGTACTTCTCCCCGAACAGCGCCAGTGCCCCCATCTCGCGGGCTTCTTCCTGGGAGGTGTAGAACGCCCGCACGTCCAGGTCATTGACCAGGACCTCGTTGACCTCGTCCTCGGTGTCCCGCAGCACCGACACCGGCACCGCGCCCGCCGAGGTGAAGTCGAACCTGAGCCGGCCCGGCGCGTTCTCCGAACCGGCTTGCGCCGCCGAGTCCCCCAGCGCGGCGCGTAGCGCGCGGTGCACCAGATGCGTCGCGGTGTGCGACCGGGACAGCGCGCGGCGGCGCTCGACGTCGATTTCCGCGAACGCGGGCTCGCTGGTCGTGACCTCGCCCGAAGTGACCTGGCCGCGGTGCACGATCAGCCCGGGCATCGGAATCTGCACGTCGGAAACCTTCACCTCGCCGCCGCTGACCGTGATCGTGCCCGCGTCGGCGAGCTGCCCGCCGCCCTCGGCGTAGAACGGGGTCCGGTCCAGCACCACGTCCACATCGGTGCCGGCACCCGCCGAGGCCACCAGCACGCCGTTGACGAGCAGGCCGAGGATCGTCGCCTCGCCGGATATCTGGTCGTAGCCGGTGAAGGTGGCCGCACCGGACCGCTCCAGCATCTCCGCGAACGCCGAGATATCGGCGTTGCCGGTCTTCTTCTCGGCCGCGTCCCGCTTCGCCCGGTGCCGCTGCTCGGACATGAGCCGCCGGAACCCTTCCTCATCGACTGACAGGCCCTGCTCCGCCGCCATCTCCAGGGTCAGGTCGAACGGGAAGCCGTAGGTGTCGTGCAGCTGGAAGGCCTGAGTGCCGGACAAGGTGCCCTGGTTCCTGCGCCGGTTCTCCTCAACCGAGGCGTCGAAGATCGCGGTGCCAGTGCGCAGCGTGCTGGCGAACGCCGTTTCCTCCGCGTCGATGACGGTGTGGATGTTCACGGCGTCGCGCCGCAACTCGGGGTACAAGCCCGCCATCGCCTCGATCGCGACCGCGGTGAGCTCGTGCATGTAACGCTCGCTGCTCGAGTTCGCGCCGCCGCCACGCTGACTCCCGGCGAGCAGCCGGAGGTTCCTGATGCTGCGCCGCATGATGCGCCGCAGCACGTAGCCGCGGCCCTCATTGCCCGGGAGCACGCCGTCCTCGATCAGCATCACCGCGCTGCGCACGTGATCGGCAATCACCCGCAGGGCGACATCGGTCCGGTGGTCCCGGCCGTAGTCCTGCTCGGTGAGCTCCGCCGCCCGGTCCAGGATCTTCCAGGTGGTGTCGACCTCGTAGATGTTGTCCACGCCCTGCAAGATGGACGCCATCCGCTCCAGGCCCATCCCGGTGTCGACGTTCCGTGACGGCAGCAGGCCCTCGATGTCGAAGTCATCCTTGGCCCGGACCTTGCTCAGCTGGTCCTGCATGAACACCAGGTTCCAGACCTCGAGGAAACGGTCCTCGTCGGCCTCGGGACCGCCGTCCTTGCCGTATTCCGGGCCGCGGTCATAGTAGATCTCCGAGCACGGTCCGCCGGGCCCGGGCACGCCCATGTGCCAGTAGTTGTCGGCCAGGCCACGCGGCTGGATCCGGCTTTCCGGCAGGCCGATCTCGTCCCGCCAGATCGCGTGCGCCTCATCGTCGCCGTGCAGGACGGTGGCCCACAGCTTGTTCTCGGGGAACCCGAAGCCGCCGTCCGCCTCGGACTTGGTCAGCAGCTCCCAGGCGTAGGTGATCGCGCCTTGCTTGAAGTAATCACCGAACGACCAGTTGCCGAGCATCTGGAAAAACGTAGCGTGCCTGGTGGTCTTGCCGACCTCTTCGATGTCCAGCGTCCGCACGACCTTCTGCACGTCCGCCACCCGCCGCCACGGCGGGGTGCGCTGGCCGAGCAGGTACGGCTTGAACGGCTGCATGCCCGCGATGACGAAGAGCACGGTGGGATCGTCGGCGACCAGGCGGGCCGAGGGCACGATGGTGTGTCCCTGCTGCTCGAAGTACGCAAGGAAGCGGCGGGCGATCTCTGCCGACTCCATCAGTGGCCATCCTCGGGTTGAGCGTCGTGGTTACTTGAGAGGGTAGATCCCGCGGGCGCGGAGTGCCGAGCCGTGTAAAGCGCCATGCCCTCCCGGACGTCGCGGCTGAAACGGTGCGTCTGCCGGGCCACCCGGATCGCCCCCCGGGCGCCGGTGCTGGTCCGGACGCTACCCCCCGGGTTAAGGCTGGCAGACAGGCGGCGGCCCACCACGGAGACACGCCGGTAGGCCACGATCCCGGTCACCGCCCCGGTGGTCAGCCAGAATCCCCTGCGTATCAACGTGGCCCCCTCGCCTGGCTGGCGCTTTCGGCGAGCTCGGCGCGCTCCACCACGCGCCCGGGTACCGCGCAACGGGATCCAGGCCGGCGCAGGCCGACCGCGTGCCTGATCCCGTAGACCACCGCACCCGCCCGGCCGACCGGGCCGCTGGCGATCGCGCGGCCGAGCCCGGCCAGCGCCGTCACCTGCCCGGTCAGCTCGTCCATCCCGGCCCCCAGCTCGTCCATGCTCGCGGTGACGGACTCGGCCCGGTCCAGCTGGCGCCCGGCCCGGTCCACCGCAGCCTGAGCTCCGTCGACCGCCGTCTGGGCCCGCTGCAGGAGCACGTCGCCGCGCTCACGCACGTCGGCGACCAGGCGGGTGCTCTCGGACAAGAACCGCCCCAGCCGGAACAAGACGAACACCCCGGCGCACGCGAGCAGCGCCCAGAAGGCCGCGGCGATCAGCGCGGCCAGCTCGGCCATGTTCATGACATCCACGTCCCTCTCATGGCTGCTCCTTCTTCGCCTGGCGCAAGATGCCCCGGATCCGCTCGGCGCGTTCGGCGACGCGGGCTTCCGCGCCATGTCCTGACGGCTCGTAATAGGTGCGGTCCGCCACCGAATCCGGGGCGTACCGCTGTGCCACGATGCCCTCGCCGAAGTCGTGCGGGTACCGGTACCCGTCGCCGTGGCCGACCTTGCCCGCCCCAGGATAGTGCGCATCCCGCAGATGCGCGGGCACTGCGCCCACCAGGCCGGCCCGCACGTCGGCGTCGGCCGCCCCGATCGCCTTGATCACCGCGTTGGACTTGGGCGCCATCGAGATGTGGATCACTGCCTGGGCCAGGTTGATCCGGGCCTCGGGCAGCCCGACCAACTCGACGGCGTGGGCCGCGGCGACCGCGGTCTGCAGCGCAGTGGGATCGGCCATCCCGACGTCCTCGCTGGCGTGCACGATAAGCCGCCTGGCGATAAACCGCGGGTCCTCCCCCGCCGCGATCATCCGGGCCAGGTAGTGCAACGCCGCGTCCACGTCGCTACCTCGCATGGATTTGATGAACGCGCTGATCACGTCGTAGTGCTGGTCGCCGTCGCGGTCGTAGCGGACCGCGGCCCGGTCGACCGCTCGTTCCAGCACGGCGACGTCAATCCTGCCGCCCGCAGGCATGCCGAGCGCGGCGGCCTCCAGGTAGGTGAGGGTGCGCCGCGCGTCTCCGCCCGCCAGCCGGACCAGGTGATCGGCCGCCTCGTCGTCGACCGTGACGCTGCCGCCGAGCCCGCGGGGGTCGGCCAGGGCCCGGCGGATGACCTCACGCACGTCGTCGTCGGACAGCGGCTGCAAGGTAAGCAGCAGCGACCGGGACAGCAGCGGGGACACCACGGAGAAGAACGGGTTCTCCGTGGTCGCGCCGATGAACGACACCCAGCGGTTCTCCACCGCGGGCAGCAGCGCGTCCTGCTGGGTCTTGGAGAACCGGTGCACCTCATCGACGAACATAACGGTCTGCGCGCCGTGCATGCCGAGCGTCCGGCGGGCGCCGTCGACGGCCGCGCGGACGTCCTTGACCCCGGCGCTGACCGCGGAAAGCTCCACGAAGCGCCGCTTGGTCACCTGACTGACCACATACGCCAGCGTCGTCTTACCGGTGCCGGGCGGGCCCCACAGCAGCAGCGACATTGGCGCATCGTTGTCGACCAGCTTGCGGAACGGGGTGCCCACGCCGGTCAGGTGGCGCTGACCGATCACCTCGTCTAGGCTGCGCGGCCGCATCCGGACCGCCAGCGGCGCGGCGGCCTGGGCGGCGGTGTCTTCGGCCTCGTCGAACAGGCTCTCGGACTGGGCTGGCTCTCCTATGGCCATCCCCCGACCTTATATCCGCGCGTGCAGCGCGCCGGATGCTGAGCCTGGCCAAGCATCGCCTGTCAACAGGCGGGCGCCCGTGCGATGCGTTATCCACAGGTTCCGGACACCGCGGCCGCGACCGGGCGGGCACGGCACGATCAGTCCATGGCAGTCTCCCACCCGCTAGGAATCCAGGCCGAAGTCATCGCGCGTCGTCAGAGTGCGCAGCTGGGCATCGACGTCGATTTGATGCGCAACCGGATGCGTGATGGCCGCTGGCAGCGACTTCAGCGCGGCGTGTACGCCGCCTTCTCCGGGGAGCTGACCCGGGAGGCGGTGCTCTGGGCTGCCTTGCTCCGTGCCGGCCCGGATGCGACTTTGAGCCACCAGACAGCAGCCGAGCGACATGGCCTGCTCGACGAGCCAAGCTCAGTTATTACGATCACGGTTCCGGCGGCGCGGCATCCTGCGCAGGTGAAGATTCCGGGCATCGTCATCCACCGGTCAGATGCGATCCTGCGGACCAGGCATCCGACGATGCTGCCGCCATGCACTCGGGTCGAGGACACCGTGCTTGACCTCATTGAGGGCACGTCGACATTCGATGACGCTTATGCATGGATCTGCCGGGCTGTAGGCCGCAGGCGCACAACTGCGGCCCGGATACATGACGCCATGAACGCACGCAAGAAAATGCGCTGGCGTAAGGAGATCGCGTTGGCGCTCGGCGGCGCCGAGAAGGGCATCTTGTCCGTACTTGAGTACCGCTATGTCCGTCGCGTGGAACGCCCGCACGGGCTGCCTCTCGCGCGACGACAAGCAAGGATCGGGCAGCATACCGGTAGTAGGTACCTCGACAATCTCTACGAGGAGTACCAGCTGTGCGTGGAGCTTGACGGAACCGCGGCGCATCCGGCTGATGAGCAATGGCGCGACAAACGGCGCGACACCGCCAACGCGGTAAGAGGCATTCAGACGCTCAGGTTCGGAACAGCCGATCTGGGCGATCGCCGCTGCGAGACTGCTGACGCCGTCGCCACGGTTCTGCGATCGCGAGGCTGGCCAGGCGCCGTGCACCGCTGCTCCCGCACCGAGTGCGCGATGACATCATGATCGTGGCCAGTTTGCGGCAAATATTGCCCAAAACTGGCCGCGATCATGAGACGAGCCCTCGGGGGTGGGGCTTAGGTGGGGGCTGCATGCGGGGTGGGGGGCGCGTCTATGCCGGCTTCGAGGCGCTGCGCGGCGGTGATGACGGTGGGGGCACCGGTGAGCGGGTCGAGCCCCGAGGCAGCCTTGGGGAACGCGATCACGTCGCGGATTGACTCAGCGCCGGCCAGCAGCATGATCACCCGGTCCCAGCCGAACGCGATGCCGCCGTGCGGCGGCGGCCCGTACTTGAACGCGTCGAGCAAAAAGCCGAACTGCGACCGCGCCTCGACGGGAGACAACCCGATCACGTCGAAGACGGCCTGCTGCATCGAGGACTTATGGATACGGATCGACCCGCCGCCGATCTCGTAGCCGTTGCACACGATGTCGTACGCGTCGGCCAGCGCGCCGCCGGGCTCGGCGACGAACTTGTCGGCCCACTCCGGCAGCGGGGCCGTGAACGGATGGTGCACCGAGGTCCAGCCGCCGGACGCGTCCTCCTCGAACATCGGCGCGTCAACCACCCACAGAAATGACCATGCCGACTCATCGATCAGGCCGCACCTGCGCCCGATCTCCAGCCGCGCCGCGCCGAGCAGTTCCCTGGCCGTGCCGCCCACGCCGGCCGCGAAGAACACGCAGTCACCAGGCCCCGCGCCGACCGCCGCGGGTAGCCCAGACCTTTCCGCCTCGGACAGGTTCTTAGCCACCGGGCCGGAAATCTCGCCGCCTGGGCCGACCAGTGCGTAGGCGAGGCCGCGGGCGCCGCGCGACCGGGCCCACTCCTGCCAGCCGTCCAGCTCACGGCGCGACTGCGCGCCACCTCCTGGCATGACCACGGCCCCGGTGTACGGCGCCTGGAACACCCGGAACTCGGTCGCGGCAAAGTACTCGGTCAGGTCCGTGAGCTCACAGCCGAACCGCAGGTCGGGCTTGTCCGAGCCATACCGCGCCATCGCCTCGGCGTAGGTCATCCGGGGCAGCGGCCGGCTCACCTCGTAGCCAGCCAGCTCGGACCACAGCCGCGCCACTATGTCTTCGGCTACGCCGATCACGTCCTGCCGGGTGACGAACGACATCTCGATGTCGATCTGGGTGAACTCCGGCTGCCTGTCCTTACGGAAGTCCTCATCCCTGAAGCACCGGGCGAGCTGGTAATAGCGCTCGAGCCCGCCCACCATGAGCAGCTGCTTGAACAGCTGCGGAGACTGCGGCAGCGCGTACCAGTTGCCCGGCCGCAGCCGGACCGGGACGAGAAAGTCACGGGCCCCTTCCGGCGTAGACCTGGTTAGGTAGGGCGTCTCCACGTTGACGAAGCGGCGCTCGCGCATCACGTCCGAGAGCAGGTAGGCGGCCTGCGACCTGGTTCGCAGGGCCCGCGCGGTGTCCTCCCGCCTGATGTCCAGGTACCGGTACTTGAGCCGCACGTCCTCGCTGACCTCGGCGGAGCCTTCGACAGGAAACGGCAGCGGCTCGGCCTCGCTGAGCACCTCAACGTCTTCGGCGGCGACCTCCACCTGCCCGGTAGGCAGCTCCGGGTTCTCGTTCCCGGCCGGCCGGGTCCGCACCGTCCCGGTTACCAGCACGCAGAATTCGGCCCGCAGCTCGTGCGCGGCTGATGACCCGTCCTCCTCCGGACGCCACACGACCTGCACCACGCCGCTGGCGTCCCGCAGGTCGATGAACACCACGCCGCCGTGGTCCCGGCGCCGCGCTACCCAGCCGGCCAGCACTACGCGCTCGCCCGCGTGCGACGCCCGCAGCGTCCCCGCCTCGTGGGTGCGGATCATCGCCTCAGCCCCTTTCGTCTGGCAACCGTTCCGTCGCCTAACGCCGACATCTGATCCGCCGGGCGGATCGGGCTGCTTCTTCTCTGCGAATTCTTTTCTATCCGAACGAACCGGCCTGCTTGCGGCCGGCCACCGGAGCGCGCCGCCTGGGCGCGCGCAGCGGGCTCACATACCCCTGCCGGGACCCGATCCAGGCGGATTCAGGTCGGCCAGGAAGGGATTAGAGCGGCGTTCCGCGCCGATCGTCGTCTGCGGCCCGTGCCCGGACAGCACGACCGTCTGGTCGGGCAGCGTCAGGCAGACCTGAGCCAGGCTGCGCAGGATCGTCGGATAGTCCCCGCCGGGCAGGTCTGTCCGCCCGATCGACCCGGCGAACAGCAAGTCCCCGGAAAACAGCACGTCGGCCCCGGTCTCGTCAATTTTGCTTTTACCTGGTGCCGTCAATGGCTCCTGGGCCCAGGAGCGCTCCCATGGCAGCCGGAAAGTCACAGATCCTTCGGTGTGTCCTGGCGCGTGGTTCACGGTGATCTCTAGCCCGACCAGGCTCAAAGTCATCCCGTCGGCCAGTTCTTTCACGTCGTCCGGCTCGGTGAATTCCAGGCCGCCGAACAGTTCCTGTCCCGCACCGAGCGGGAAGCCCTTAGCCGGATCGCTTAGCAATACGCGGTCGCGCGGGTGGATGTAGGCCGGGATTCCTTTCGCTCCGCAGACCGGAGCCACGGACCAGATATGGTCGATATGGCCGTGCGTGAGAAGGACCGCGGCGGGCCTGAGCCGGTGCTCGGCCAGTAGCTCTTCGATGCCGCGCTCGGCGTCCTGACCCGGATCGATAATCACGCACTCCTGTCCGGGCGCGGACGCAACTACATAACAATTGGCCGCAAACGCGCCGGCCGGGAACCCTGCGACGAGCACGAGCGTCCTTTCTCTACGGTACGGTGTCCCAGGCTACCGAGCGGACCCGCATGGCCGCGAACCGATAACGAAGGGTACCGATCCAGGGAACTGGAAGGTACGATTCGCGAACGATCGCGAATATTGCGGGGGGTTCCGGGAGGTCGCTCCCCGGCCTGGTACGGCTAATACCTTGAGATCGTGGGTACGCACCGGGTTAGTGGGCCTGCTTCCCGTGATACCAGGTAGCCGATAGCGCGAACAGGCCAAGGGAGGACTCAACCGGTGGCGGGTAATAGCGATCGCCAGCGCAGGCTAGCCAGGGAAAAGTACCGCCAGCAGCAGGAGCTACGGGCGGCCAGGCAGCGCCAGCTCAGGCGGCGCGGCCTGATCGGGGCGAGCGCGGTCCTGGCCGCGGCCCTGATCGCGTCTTTGCTCCTGACGTTCCTGCCCGGCGGCAGCAAGCACCCGACGGCTTCGCCGAGCAAGTCGCCCAGCGCCACGCCCTCGGCGACGACGGTGGCCGAGCCCGCGCACCACTGCACCTACGCCAAGGCCACGCCGGCGGCGCGAACAGTGAGCCTGCCGCCGCCGGTACCGGACTACACCGGCAGCTATCAGGCCACGATCAACACTAACCTGGGCAAGTTCGCTCTCAACCTGCTCAACAGCAAAGCAACCTGCACCGTCAACTCGTTCGTCCATTTGGCGGAGGCGGGTTACTTCAACAACACCCAGTGCCACCGGCTCCTGACCAGCGGCATCTATGTGCTGCAGTGCGGTGATCCGTACGCCACCGCCTCGACCAAGCTGACCTGCAGCTCCACCGGCAAGATCGGCACCGGGACACCTGGCTACGACTTCGCCAGCGAGAACCTCACCGGCGCCAAGTACCCGGCGGGCACGGTGGCCATGGCTAACGAGGGCAGCGCGAGCACCAACGGCAGCCAGTTCTTTATCGTGTATAAGGACAGCACATCGGGGCTCGGGCCCTCCTATACGCCATTCGCCACCGTTTCCTCCGGACTCAATATCGTCCAGAATGTGGCGAAGGAGGGGTACGCGTGTCACTACACCGTGTCGGGTCAGACTGAGGGTGGCGCCCCGAAGGACAAGGTCATCATTGACAGTGTGACGATCAAGAAAACCTGACACGAGCAAAAGCAACGCAGGAGGTTCGCCGTGACCACCGCCTACCATCCGTGGGGCCGGGTAGACCCCGACGGGACGGTCTATGTCCGCACCGCCGACGGCGAGCGGGTGATCGGCTCGTGGCAGGCGGGTAGTCCGGAAGAGGCGATCGCCTTCTTCCAGCGCAAGTACGAGTCGCTCGAGACCGAGGTCGTGCTGCTCGAGCAGCGGATCGCCTCTACCGACCTGGCTGCCGCCCAAGCCTCCGCGAGCGTGCAGCGCCTGCTCGGGAGCATCGCCGAGGCCCACGCGCTCGGCGACCTGGACGGGCTCCGAGCGCGCCTGGAGCGGCTGACAGAAGACGTCGGCCAGCGCCGCGAACAAGCCAAGGCGGCGCGGGAAAACGCGCGCGTGCACGCTAAGGAAATCAAGGAGCGGATCGTCGCCGAGGCGGAGCAGATCGCCGCCGAGGCCACTCACTGGAAGAGCAGCGGTGAGCGGATGCGCGAGCTGCTCGAGGAATGGAAGGCCGCCCCGCACGCCGAGCGGGCGGCGGAGGCCGTGCTGTGGAAGCGCCTGTCCGCAGCTCGCAACGCGTTCACCAAGCGGCGCAAGGCGTACTTCGCCACCCTCGAAGCCGAACGTGAGGACGTCAAGGGCCGCAAGGAAAAGCTCGTCGCCGACGCCGAGGCCCTGTCAGGGTCCACCGACTGGGGTTCGACCACCAGCGCGTTCCGTGAGCTGATGCGTCTGTGGAAGGAGGCCGGGCGAGCGGACAGGGACACCGAAGCCGAGTTGTGGAAGCGCTTCCGAGCCGCCCAGGACAAGTTCTTCACCGCTCGCGCGGAAGTCTCCTCAGCCAAGGACGCCGAGCTGCGCGACCACGCCGAGGCTAAGCAGCAGCTGCTCGATCAGGCCCAGGGGCTGCTGCCGGTCTCCGATATCCGCTCCGCGCGGTCGGCGCTGCGCGGCATCCAGGAGCGGTGGGAGCAGATCGGAGCGGCGCCGAGGGACTCCCGGGAGCAGCTGGAGTCCGGACTCCGGCGGGTCGAGGACGCGATCCGCAAGGCGGAAGAGAACCAGTGGCGCCGGTCGAACCCTGAGGCGCTGGCCCGGGCCGAGGGCACGGTGGCCCAGCTGCGCTCGACCATCGCCCAGCTTGACCAGCAACTAGCCAAGGCCCGTGACCGCGGCGATGCCCGGGGCGAGCGGACCGCCGAGGAAGCGCTGACCGCCCGCCGGGCCTGGCTCGAAGAAGCCGAGCGCACCCTGGCGGAATTCAGCTCGTTATTCTCGGGGGGACGATCCCCCCCAGACCCCCCCTGCTTTACGGGGGCTTCCCGCCCCCGTACCCCCTGGGCCCCCGTACCCCCTGGGCCCCCGTACCCCCTGGGGTCAGCTGGTCATGCGGTAGACGTCGTAGACGCCGTCGATCTGGCGGACGGCGCGCAGGACGTGCCCGAGGTGCTTGGGGTCACCCATCTCGAACGTGAACCGGCTGAACGCCACCCGGTCCCGGCTGGTCGTCACGTTCGCGGACAAGATGTTGACGTGCTGGTCGGACAGCACCCTGGTCACGTCGGAGAGCAGCCTGGTCCGGTCGAGTGCCTCCACCTGGATGGCCACCAGGAAAACCGAGCCGTCGGTGGGTGCCCAGTGCACCTCAACCATGCGCTCCTGCTGGAGACCGTTCAGGTGAACGATGTTGACGCAGTCCACCCGGTGCACCGACACGCCATGACCATGGGTGACAAAGCCGGTGATCGGGTCCCCGGGCACCGGAGTGCAGCACCGGGACAGGCGTACCCAGGTGTCCGGTGCGCCGGACACCTCGACGCCTGGGTCTCCAGGCGCTCGGGGCTGGGGCGCCTTGGTGGGCAGCGTCGTCTCGGCCAGGTCGTCCTGGGCGCCAGCGAAACCGCCGACCGACTTGACTAGTTTCTCGACCACCGACTGGGCGCTGACCCGGCCTTCACCGACCGCCGCGTACAGCCCGGACACGTCCGAGTAGCGGAGGTCTAGGGCCAGGTTGAGCACCGTGTCGGCCGCCGCGAGCCGCTGCAGCGGCAGGCCCTGCTTGCGCATGGCCCGGGCGATCTGGTCTTTGCCTGCCTCGACCGCGGCTTCCCTGCGCTCCTTGGAGAACCACTGCCTGATCTTGTTCCTGGCGCGCGGGCTCTGCACGAACTTGAGCCAGTCCCGGCTTGGTCCCGCTTCGGCGGCCTTCGAGGTGAAGATCTCTACGGTGTCACCATGGTCCAGCGTGGACTCCAGGGCCACCAAGCGGCCGCTGACCCTCGCCCCGATCGTCCGGTGCCCGACCTCGGTGTGAATCGCGTAGGCGAAATCCACCGGCGTCGCGCCCTGCGGTAGCGCCACCACCTCGCCGCGCGGCGTGAACACGTAGACCTCGGCGGCCGCCAGGTCAAAGCGGAGCGACTCGAGGAACTCGGCGGGATCCTCGGTCTCACGCTGCCAGTCGACAAGCTGCCGGAGCCAGGTCATCTCCTGGGTGTCGTCCTTGGCGTCCTTGGCGTCCTTGGACCGCCCGAAGACCTTCTCCTCCTTGTACTTCCAGTGCGCCGCGACCCCGTACTCCGCCACCTTGTGCATGCCCCAGGTACGGATCTGCAGCTCCACCGGCTTGCCGCCCGGCCCGATGACGGTGGTGTGCAGCGAGTGGTACATGTTGAACTTCGGCATCGCGATGTAATCCTTGAACCGCCCCGGCACGGGATTCCATCGCGCGTGGATGATGCCGAGCACCGCGTAGCAGTCCATCACCGTATCGACGAGGATGCGGATGCCCACCAGGTCGTAGATGTCGTCAAAGCCGACGTTCTTGGCGATCATCTTCTGGTAGATCGAGTAGTAGTGCTTGGGACGTCCGGTCACGCTGACCTTGATCTTGTTCTCGCGCATGTCGCCGTAGACGTCCTGGATCACTTCCTCCAGGAACACGTCGCGGCGCGGCGAGCGGCCGGACACCAGGCGGACGATCTCGTCGAAGCGCTTGGGGTACAGCGTCGCGAAGGCGAGGTCCTCCAGTTCCCACTTCACCCGGTTCATGCCGAGCCGGTGGGCGAGCGGCGCGAAGATCTCGAGGACCTCACGGGACTTGCGTTCCTGCTTGTCCCGGGGCAGCCAGCGCAGCGTCCGCATGTTATGCAGCCGGTCCGCGAGCTTAATCACCAGCACCCTGATGTCGCGGGACATCGCGACCACCATCTTGCGGACGGTCTCCGCCTCGGCCGACTCGCCGTACTTGAGCTTGTCCAGCTTGGTCACGCCGTCAACCAGCGCGGCGATGTCCTCGCCGAACTCACCGCGCAGCTCAGTCAGCGTGTAGGGGGTATCTTCCACCGTGTCGTGCAGGAGTGCGGCGCAGATCGTCTCGGTGTTCATGCCGAGCTCGGCGAGAATGGTCGCCACCGCCAGCGGGTGGGTGATGTACGGGTCACCGCTGCGCCGCTTCTGGTCCCGGTGCCAGTAGGCGGCCGATTCATAGGCCCGCTCGATGAGCCGGATGTCCGCCTTAGGATGCGTCCCGCGCACGGTCTTGATGAGCGGCTCGAGGACGGGATTCATCATCGTCCCTCGCTGTGCTCCCAGCCGGGCGAGCCGTCGCCGCACCCCCACGCCAGGCGCCCCCGCGTCAGCCGGCGCGACGGCCCGGTCAGTCCCGGCCCGTCCGGTCCGGGAGGACCGGCCCGAGGCGGCCTTCCCCTCAGCCGCGGCCGCCAGCTCAGCAGCCTTCCTGGAGGCCGGGGCCGGGGCTTCAGGGGCCGGGGTATCAGAGGGCGGGGTATCAGAGGTGGCGGGCGGGGAGACCGGAGTTTCAGCGGCGGGGTCGGAAGTGCCGCTGGCCATGCTGCGGCCGGGCACGTCTGCTGCCTCCGCTACCTCGGCCGGTTGCGCGTCACCAGCGGGATCCCGCTGTGCGTCTCCGTGGGTAGCATCGGCGGCTCTCGTGCCGGTTGTGATCACCTCACCGGCCACTGGCGCTCCTCGCATCTGCCAAGTCATCAGTCTACTTGGACCTCATAAACGCCTGATCACATGCCTGCGATTCCCGGACCGGAAAATAATGCCGCGGCCCCGGCTCAGGCTAGATGGTCAGCAGCGCGGTGACCGGGAGTTCGGCGAGCTTGGCCCGGCCGTTGAGGAACGACAGCTCGATCAGCATGGCGATACCGGCCACCTGAGCGCCAGAACGACGTACCAGGTTCACCGTGGCCTCAGCGGTGCCGCCGGTGGCCAGCACGTCGTCGATCACCAGGACACGATCGGACGGCTCGAACGCATCGGTCAGGACCTCCAGCGTCGAGACACCGTATTCCAGCTTGTAGTCCTGCGCGAACGTAGTCCCGGGCAGCTTGCCCTTTTTACGGATCGGCACGAAACCCACGCCGAGGCGGCACGCCACCGGGGCAGCGAGGATGAAGCCCCGCGCCTCGATGCCCGCGACCTTGTCAACCGGGCCGTACAACGCGGCCAGCGCGTCCACCACCGCATTGAACGCCTTGCCGTCGGCCAGCAGCGGGGTGATGTCTTTGAAGAGGACCCCGGTGTGCGGGTAGTCCGGAACGTCCCGTACCCGGCTGGTGATGAGCCTGGTCAGCTCATCGTCGGACGGTCCGGTCATCCCTCAGCGCCGCTTCTTCTTGCCAGCCGGACGATGCCGGGTCGGGCCGCCGCTGCGGCGCGGCTGCTGCCGGGGGCCGGGCCGGACGGTGCCGGAGGCAATGCGGCTGGCCGGAACGCCCGTCCCGGGCACCCGTGAACCCGTGGTGGTCAGCTCATCGGCCGGTGCCGCGCCGTCGTCGGCGTAGTCATCGTCGGGCTCTTCCTCGGCGAGCGACGCGACTATCCCGGGCCGGGAGCCTGCGCCGGACGGTGCCTTGGCCGCGGACCGCTTGGCCGCGCGGCCGCCGGAGGCACGCAGCCCTACGCGCTTGGCCAGCGCCTTGTACTGCGGCTCGCGCTCCTTGAGGTCGGCGAGCACCGGGGTGGCGATGAAGATCGAGGAGTACGTGCCGGACAGCATGCCGACGAACAGGACCAGCGCCAGGTCCTTCAGCTCGCCGGCCCCGAGCAGGCCGCCGCCGACGAACAAGATCGCGGCCACCGGCAGCAGTGCGATCAGCGACGTGTTGATCGACCTGACCAGCGTCTGGTTCAAGGCCAGGTTCGCCGCCTGGCTGTACGTGCTCCGGGCTCCGCCTAGCAGGCCGGCGGTATTCTCCCGGACCTTGTCGAAGACCACCACGGTGTCGTACAGCGAATAGCCGAGGATGGTCAGGAGCCCGATCACGGTCGCGGGACTGACCTGGAAGCCGGTGAGGGCGTACACGCCGGTCGCGATGACCAGGTCGTGGATCAGGGCGACGAAGGCCGCTATGGCCATCTTCCAGTCGAAGGCGATCGTGAGGTACAGCACGATCACGATCAGGAACGCGATGAGCGCCTCGATCGCCTTGGTGGTGATCTGGCTCCCCCAGCTCGACCCCACGAACTGGACGCTGATTTTACTGGCGTTGACGCTGAGGTGGCTGATCAGTGAGTTCTCGACAGTGTTGGTTTGCGCGCTGGTCAGCGTCGGCGTCTGCACCTGCCAGGATTTGCCCAGGGAGCCGTTGAGCTCCTGCACGATGGCGCCGCTGACGCCCGCGCCGGTGACCGCGTTCTGGACCTGGGCGGGTGACGCCGAAGGGGCCGAGAACTGGAAGACCGCGCCGCCTTTGAAGTCGACACTGAAGTCCAGGCCGTGGAACAGCAGCGCGAGGATGCTGATCAGCAGGATGGCCCCGGAGATCGAGTACCACGTCCGCTTCCGGCCGACGAAGTTGACCGATACCTCGCCGCGGTAAAGCCGGCCGCCGACGTTGCCCAGGCGCGACATCAGGCCTCCCCGGTGTTACGTGATGCTGGGGTCCGCGGCGCGGCCGCGGGCCTGCGCCCGGCCTGGTTGCGGGTCACCGAAGACCGCCACGGGGTTCGGGCGCCCAGCCGGGCCGGGTCGAGGCCGGAGAGCGGGGCGCCGTTACCGAAGAACTTAGTCCGGGCGAGCAGCGTCACCATGGGTTTGGTGAACAAGAACACCACCACAATGTCGATCAGCGTGGTCAGGCCCAGCGTATAGGCAAAGCCCTTGACCTCACCGATGGAGAAGTAATACAGCAGCAGTGCGGCGATGAACGAGACCGTGTCCGAGACCAGGATCGTGCGGCGGGCGCGCTTCCAGCCCGCTTCCACCGCCGGGCGCAGCTGCTTGCCCTCGCGCACCTCGTCGCGCAATCGCTCGAAGAACACGACGAACGAGTCAGCGGTGATGCCGATGGCCACGATCAGACCCGCAATCCCGGATAGCTCGAGGGTGAAGCTCTGGTACTTACTCAGCAACACCACCGCGAGCAGAGCCAGGCCGCCCGCGATGATCAGGCTGGAGACCGACACCAGGCCGAGGCCGCGGTAGTACAGGAACGAGTAGATCACCACGAGCCCCAGGCCGATCGCGGCCGCGATCAGACCGCCGTTGAGCTGGGCCCGGCCCAGCTGCGCCGACACCGACTGCACGCTGAGGATCTTAAAGTTGAGCGGCAGCGACCCGTACTTCAGGATGTTCTGCAACTGCGTCGCGCTGGCCTGGGTGAAATTGCCGGTGATCTCCGCGTTGCCGCCGATGATCGCGCCCTGGATCTCGTCGGGCGACACGACGTTCCCGTCCAGGACGATGGCGGTCTGGTCGAGAACATAGTCATTCTCGTTGGTCGAGGCACCGGGATAATAGGTGGTGTACTGATGCGAGGTCAGCTTGCCGAAGGCCGACGCGCCAGCGCTGTTGAGGGTCACGTTCACGACCCACTCATTGTTAGTCGAGGACAGCGTCGCGGTGGCGCCGGTGACCTGCTTACCCTGCACCGTGACCGTGGCCAGAGCGTACTTATCACCGGTGCTGGGGTCGCAGGCGACGGTCTGCGTGTTGACGGCGTTGTAGGCCGCCGAGTTGGTGTACCCGACTTGAGCCTTCCACTTGGTGGAGTCCCCGATCGCGCAGTTCAGCTTGTTGAACAGGGCGAGCGTGGCCTTGTTCACCATGCTCGGGCCGCCGAACTGGGTGCTGCTCGAGGACGCCGACGGGCTGGCGCTCGGGGTGGGCGACGGACTGGCCTTGGCGCTGGCGGAGGTGCTGGCCTTGGCGCTCGGCGTGGCGCTGGCGGCCGGGACGATCTTGGCGGAGGTTTTCGCCGTCGAGCTGGCACTCGGCGCGGACGTCGCGGACGGACTTGATTTCACCCCGGGGCTCGCGCTGGCCGACGCGCTGGGGGTCGCCGACGCGGCGGGCGTCGTGGCGGCGGCGTGGGCCTGGTAGAGCAGCACCTGCCGGTAGTTCAGCAGGGCGGTGGTGCTAACCAGGGTCTCGGTCTCCTGGCTGGTCTTGCCCGGCACCGACACGTTCAGGTCCTGGTTACCCTCGGTCTGGACCTGCGCGCCCGAGTTACCCGTGCCGTTGACACGAGCCAGAATGATCGAGATGGCCTCGTTCATCTCGGCGGTTGACGGGGTGCCACCGGTCGGGGTCGTCGCCTTCATCGTCACCTGGGTGCCGCTGGACAGGTCGAGCCCGAGGCCGATCCTGAAGTCCTTGTGCCAGTGGCCTGGGCTGACCAGATCTCCGCCCAGGGCCCCCAGGAGCATGAGCACGATGAGCGCAATAAGCGCCGCGAGCGCCCGTCCCGGGTGCGGGACGGTCTTCGTAGGGGCTGCCACTTCTCCGCCTGTCTTCGATCGGTCGTTCCCATGCCAGCCGGCGGCTTAGTGCACGTTGTCCGTGTCGGCCTTGGCCGGCTCGCCGTCGTGAGCGCGCGCGAGAACTTCGTCACCTGATCCAACGCCGCTGACGGTGTTCAGGGTTCCCGGCGTCTCGTCGTCGGCGGCCGACGCCGGCTCGTCGTCCTCGAACGCCTCGTCGGTGGCCTCGAAGTTCTCGCCGTCCTCGAAGGTCTCTTCCTCGGCCGGGGTGACAACCTCCATGATGGCGCGCCTCAGGAAACGCACTTCGACGCCGGGAGCGACTTCGAGGATGACGTCGTTATCTTCCACCGCGACCACCGTGGCGTACATCCCGGCGGTGGTGCGGACCAGGGAGCCAGGAGCGATCGTTTTCTGCTGCTGAGCGACCTGCTGCTGGCGGCGCCGCTGCGGCCTGATCATCAGGAAGTAGAAGCCGACGAAGACAAGCACGATCAGGATCGGGAACGTCAGCGAACTCGATGATGACTTGGTGGCCGCGTCAGCGGCTGCAACTATCCCCATCGCGGGGCATCCTTCCAGTTGGTGATGCGCGTGTGGTCATAGCGGAGGCCAAAGACCAACTGCCGAAGTTTAGCCGCGCTTTGACCGCGCACCAACAGGCTACGAGTTTTTGACCGTGATCGTGACCTCGGCGCGATCTGGTCGAACAGCGGGATCTAATCAAACAGCGCGATCTAATCGAACAGGGTGGGCTCGCCGAGGGATGGCGGCGGCTCCAGGCCAAGATGCGACCATCCGGCCGCGGTGGCGACCCGGCCGCGCGGGGTCCTGGTCAGCAGCCCGCACCGGACCAGGAACGGCTCGGCCACCACCTCGACGGTCTCAGCCTCCTCCCCCAGCGCGACCGCTAGCGTGGACAGGCCGACCGGGCCGCCGCCGAACCGGCGGATCACCGCCTCCAGGACGCCACGGTCCAGCCGGTCCAGGCCATGCTCGTCTACCTCGTAGATCTGCAGCGCGGTCCGGGCGATTTCCCTGGTGACCACGCCGTCGGCGCGGACCTCGGCGTAGTCGCGAACCCGGCGCAGCAGCCGGTTCGCGATACGCGGCGTGCCGCGAGAGCGGGTCGACAGCTCCAGCGCGGCGTCATCGGTCAGCGTCACGTCGAGCAGGCCGGCTGACCGGCGGATGATGATCTCGAGCTCGGCGGGCTGATAGAAGTCGAGATGGGCGGTGAACCCGAATCTGTCGCGCAGCGGAGCGGGCAGCAGACCCGCCCGGGTCGTTGCCCCGACCAGCGTGAACGGCGCGATCTCCAGCGGGATCGCGGTCGCGCCCGGCCCCTTGCCGATAACCACGTCGACGCGGAAATCCTCCATCGCCAGGTAGAGCATCTCTTCCGCGGGCCGGGCCAGGCGGTGGATCTCGTCGATGAAGACCACCTCGCCCTCGCTCAGCGTGGACAGGACCGCGGCCAGGTCACCGGAGCGCTCGATCGCCGGGCCGCTGGTAATGCGCATCGGCACGCCGAGCTCGGCGGCGACGATCATCGCGATGGTGGTCTTGCCCAGCCCCGGCGGGCCGGCCAGCAGCACGTGATCCGGCGGCCGCCCGCGCCGCAACGCGCTCTGCAGGATCAGTGACAGCTGCTCGCGCACCCGTACCTGACCGGTGAAGTCGGTCAGCCGCTTGGGCCGCAGGGCGCTTTCGATGACCCGATCATCCGCGTCAGCCAGCGGGGACACTAGTTCCTCGCCGTGCTGCTGGGCCTGCTGCTCCCGGCGGGCGGCGAGCTCGGCTGCCTCGGCCCCGCGCAGGGCCGCATCGGCCTCGTCGATTTCGTCGTCGATCATTGCCGCTATGGCCTGCTCAGCTTGCGCAGGGCGGCCCGCAACGCGGTAGCCACGTCAACCTGTTCGCTATCAGAGCCGTTGATCGTGCCTTCCTCTTCCAGGGAAGCGATCGCCTGGTCGGCGTCACGGACCGGCCAGCCCAGGTTCACCAGGCCGGACTGTACCTGGTCGCGCCATGAGGGCATCCGCAGGGACGGCTTGCTGCCCGGCAGCCCGCTGCCCCCGTCGCCCGGCGGCCCCAGCCTGTCCTTCATCTCAAGCACGATCCGCTGGGCACCCTTCTTGCCGATGCCGGGGACCATGATCAGCGTATCGAGATCTTCGGTCGAGACGGCCCGGCGCAGCGCGTCCGGCGTGTGCACCGCCAGCATGGCCAGGGCCAGCCTCGGCCCGACACCGCTCGCGGTCTGCAGCAGCTCGAAAACGTTCCGCTCGTCGTCGCTGGTGAAGCCGTACAGGGTGAGCGAGTCTTCCCTGACCACCAGGGACGTGGCCACCTGCGCGGGTTCTCCTGGCTTAAAGGTGGCCAGGGTGCCCGGCGTGCACTGCACCCGCATCCCGACGCCGCCGACCTCGATGACGGCACCATCGGGCGCCAGCCCGGCGACCGTTCCGCGTAGGTGAGCGATCACGCCCCGCCTCCTTTGCTGGCCTGCGCCTGACCGGCCGACGCGGCCGAGACCCGCAGAGTATTGCCGCCGCGCCAGATATGACAGATCGCCAGCGCCAGCGCGTCAGCGGCGTCGGCGGGCCGCGGCGGATCGGGGACGCGCAACAGCCTCATCACCATCGACGTGACCTGATTCTTGTCCGCCCGCCCGCTCCCGGTCACGGCTGCCTTGACCTCGGTGGGAGTGTGCAGAGCCACCGGCAGTCCGCGGCGGGCCGCGCAGACGATCGCCACCGCACCCGCCTGCGCTGTCCCCATCACGGTACGCACGTTGAGCTGGCTGAAAACACGTTCTACCGCTACCGCATCGGGACGGCAGGCGTCCAGCCAGGCTTCGATACCGATCTCGATCGCCAGCAGCCGGGTCGCGATGTCGTCGGCGGCGGAGGTCTTGATGACTCCGACCTTGACCATGGTCAGGGCCCGGCCGGGGGCCCCCTCGACCACTCCGACGCCGCACCTGGTCAGCCCCGGATCTACCCCGAGCACCCGGATCGGATGCGCCGCAAAGGTCAGGGCCACCAGGTGGTCTCCGTCCGGAGTTAGCTTCCGCGAACATCTGTTCGCCTTGAATCTACCGGCCCGCGGCCCGCGGCGTGCGCATCGCAGGCGGCGTGTCCGTCAATTGGCTCAGAAGTCGTCCAGCATGTAAGCGGACGCGGCAAAGGCGGCGTCCAGGGCCGCGTCGTCATCCGGCGAGCCGCCGGAGACCAGGCCGGCCTGGCGCAACGTGACCAGCGGAGTCCCGGCGTACAGGGCCGCCAGGCCGCGTGCGCCCAGGGACAGGGGCGCCTGCGCGGCCGGACGGGAGGGCGCGATCTGTCCTCCGGCGGCGGCCGGGACGGAGGTCAGCGAGCCTTCACCTCCGGCCACGGTCAGCTCCCAGCGACCGGAGTTATGCGGGCGTGCCTGGTCGGCGATGAGCAGGGGCACGGTGACCGAGACCGCCGCCGGGAAACCGCGGCCGGCAATGGCGGCCGGGGCGTCGATGACCCGGAGCATCCACATCCACCGGTGCTCCAGGCCGGCGTCACGCTCGCGGGATAGCCACCAGAACGCGTCGGCCGGCCCGACCCGCGCGTAGACCTTCTTCGCGATCGATCCGTAGCCGCCGAGATGGGTCCAGAACGCACGGACGGTTGCCGGGGAGAGCGCCTCGGCGCCCTCGACGGTGAGATCGGTGTTCCCGTGGTCCCAGTGGTAGACGAGAAAGCCGTCGTCGCAGAGGTAGGCGTAGATATCGGGGTCAGCGAGCCACCGGCCCATCGTCGCCGCGTCCCAGGTAATCGGGCCGCAGCCACGCGCCGCCTCGTGCACGCGGCCGATCACCGCGAGCGCCGCCTCGACGTCACCCGGGCCCGCCCGGCGCAGCACGGGCAGGCCAGGCTCGGTCTGCGCCACGCCCGGGTCAGGCGGCACGAGGCCGTATAGCGACCGGCCCGGGATCACCGCGGTGTACCGTCCTCCGGCGATTTCCCAGCCCAGCGACCGGTACAGCGGCATCGTCGCGGGATACAAGACCGAGAGCGGGTAGCCAGCTGCCGCCACCTGGGCGAGCAGAGCGGTCATCAGCTGCCGGCCGATGCCCCGGCCCCGGTCCTCGGGGGCGACCCGGACGCTGGCCACTCCGGCCATCGGCACCGCCCGGCCGCACCACCACTGCCGCATGTCGTGGAACATCGCGCCGCCCACCGGCCGGTCACCGGCAAAGGCACCCAGGCAGCGGCGCTGGGCGATGAGCCCGGCCGCCGTCTCCCGCCAGAGGTTACGCTCGCCGGGGCTCTTGACCCCGAAGGCCCGCTCGGCCAGGTCCAGCTGCGCGTCGATGTCGTCACCGGGGAGCACCAGCCGGATCTCGAGCTCAGAATTCCGGTCATCAGCCATGAGCATCCACCGTAGGCCAGCCGGCCGGCCCGGGCGGGCGTCAGCCGAGCTTTTCCATGATGTCGTCGGAGACCGAGTAGTTGGCGTAGACGTCCTGCACGTCGTCGGAATCCTCGAGCGCGTCGATCAGCCGGAACACTCGTCTGGCCTGCTCTTCGTCGAGGTCCACCTCGACCGTGGGGACAAACGCGGTGTCCGCGGAGTCGTAGTCGATCCCGGCGTCCTGCAGGGCGGTGCGCGCCGCGACCAGGTCGGTAGGCTCGGACACCACCTCGAAGGACTCACCGAGATCGTTAACCTCCTCGGCGCCCGCGTCGAGCACGGCCGTGAGCACGTCGTCCTCGGTTACCCCGGCCTTCTCCACCACGATGACGCCCTTGCGGTGGAACAGGTAGGACACCGACCCGGGATCGGCCATCGAACCGCCGTTGCGGGTGAACGCCACCCGCACGTCCGAGGCGGCCCGGTTCCGGTTGTCGGTCAGGCACTGCACGAGCACCGCGACCCCGCCGGGGCCATAGCCCTCGTAGGTGATGTTCTCGTACTGGGCGCCCCCGGCCTCCAGGCCGCTACCCCGCCGGACGGCGCGGTCGATGTTGTCGTTCGGGACCGAGCTCTTCTTCGCCTTCTGGATGGCGTCGAACAACGTCGGGTTGCCCGCCAGGTCTGGCCCGCCGGTGCGCGCGGCGACCTCGACGTTCTTAATCAGCTTGGCGAACAGCTTGCCGCGCTTGGCATCCACCACCGCCTTCTTGTGCTTGGTGGTGGCCCACTTGGAGTGGCCGCTCATGTGTTGTCCTTCACAATCTCTACGAAGAGCTGATGAATGCGCCGGTCCGGAGTCAGCTCGGGGTGAAAAGCCGTGGCCAGCAATGGCCCCTGCCGGACGGCGACGATCCTACCCGTGCGAGGCTCCGTACCCAGCACCGTAACGCCTGCCGCGACCTGTTCCACCCACGGCGCCCGGATAAAGACCGCATGGAGCGGGTCCAGGCCCGACAGGGTGACCTCGCTCTCGAAGGAGTCCACCTGGCGGCCGAACGCGTTTCTCCGGACGGTCATGTCGATGCCGCCGTAGGTCAGCTGGCCCGGCGGGCCGTCGGCCAGGCGGTCCGCCAGCATGATCATCCCGGCGCAGGACCCGAACGCGGGCAGGCCCGCGGCGATGAGCTTGCGCAGCGGCTCCAGGACGTTGAAGGCCACCGAAAGCCGCCACAGCGTGGTGGACTCCCCGCCTGGGATCACCAGGCCATCGACCTGGTGCAGCTCCTCCGGGCGGCGCACCGGGACCGGGACGGCGCCGGCCGCTTCGAGCGCGCGCAGATGCTCGGGCACGTCACCCTGCAGGGCGAGCACGCCGATCACGGGCGGCATGGTTCCTCCCTCTGGCGGGGGGCGTTACCAGCCGCGGCCGGCGAAGTGCTGCTCGGGGGCCAGCGAGTCCAGGTTGATGCCGACCATGGCCTCACCCAGGCCGCGGGAGACCTTGGCGATAACGTCCGGGTCGTCGTGGAAGGTGGTGGCCTTGACGATCGCGGCGGCACGCCTGGCCGGATCGCCGGACTTGAAGATACCGGAACCAACGAAGACGCCCTCCGCGCCGAGCTGCATCATCATCGCCGCGTCGGCCGGGCCCGCGATGCCGCCCGCGGTGAACAGCACGACCGGGAGCCGGCCCGCCTGGGCCACCTGGGCGACCAGCTCGTAGGAGGCGCCCAGTTCCTTGGCCGCGGTGAACAGCTCTTCGGAGGACAGCGCGGAGAGGCGGGCGATGTCAGACCGGATGGAGCGCATGTGCCTGGTCGCCTCGACCACGTTGCCGGTCCCGGCTTCGCCCTTGGACCGGATCATGGCCGCGCCCTCGGAGATCCGCCGCAGGGCCTCGCCCAGGTTGGTGGCACCGCACACGAACGGCACGGTGAACTTCCACTTGTCGACGTGATAAGCCTCGTCGGCCGGGGTGAGCACCTCGGATTCGTCGATGTAGTCGACTCCGATCGCCTGCAGCACCCGCGCCTCGACGAAGTGCCCGATCCGGCACTTGGCCATGACGGGGATGGAGACCGCCGCGATGATGCCGTCGATCATGTCGGGATCGCTCATCCGGGCCACGCCGCCCTGCGCGCGGATGTCGGCGGGAACGCGCTCGAGCGCCATCACGGCGACCGCGCCCGCGTCCTCGGCGATCTTGGCCTGGTCGGGGGTCACCACGTCCATGATGACGCCGCCCTTGAGCATTTCCGCCATACCGCGCTTGACCTCGGCGGTGCCGGTAACTGGCTCAGCGTTGACAATGGACACGTGAAACCTCGCTTGATCAATCGTGACTAATTATCAACATCTTATGACCAGCCGGAGGGCGGTCGCCCCAGACGGGTCAGCCGGCCAGCGGGCTGGCGGTGGCTTTGTCGGCGATAAGGGAGTCGTCCATCTCGAAGAACTCGGGGGTCCGGGCGTTGCCGGACAGCCGCAGGACGCGAGCGAGCGGCCGGCGTCTGGCCTCCCTGGTCACCGCGACCATATCGTTGTAGAACTTGCGGGCCAGGAACACCTGATGCGCGGCCGCCTCGACCTCGGCGAGTAGTTCGTCGGCGCCTTCCCTGGCGCTCAGCGACGCACGGAAGTCCGGCTGGCTGAAGGCGGCGCGCAGCGCGCGGGTCAGGTCACTCTCGGCCAGGTCATGCGGGCGGTCGCCGCCGCGGGTGCCGTGCACGGCGGCGGCCAGCAGCAGGCTGGTAGCCGGGTCGAGCAAACCGGAGGTCGCAAGCTCCAGGGCCACCGAGCTGCGGCGCAGCAGGGTCACGTCCAGCGCGCCGCGCGCCATCTCCACCCGGGCGTGCAGCCGGTCGATGCGCCCGGCCCGCCAGGATACGTACACCCCGATCAGCAGCGCCGCCGCCGCCACGATGACGATGTCGGTGATCACGTCCACCACTCCATCCGGTCATGGCCACCCGCCGCCTGGGCGCAACGGCGCACGGCGATGGTCGGATGAAAACCCAGCCTGGCCAGGTTCACGGGTCCGGGCCTGCCGCGGCCACCTTGACGTGCGTGCTGCCCAGCACGACGGTCTCGTATACGCTGAACACGTCGCGGGCCACCCGCGACCAGTCATAGTCGGCGACGGCGGCCAGCGCCGCGGCGGAAAGCTCGGTGCGCCGTGCCTGGCTGTCGAGCAAGCGCCCGGCCGCCCGGGCCAGGTCGGCGGCGTCTCCGGTCGCGAACAGCTCGCCGGCCTCGCCACCGCGCAGCACCTGCCGGAACGCATCGATGTCGCTGGCCACGACGGGCAATCCGGCGGCCATCGCCTCGGCGGTTACGATGCCGAACGATTCGCCGCCGGTATTCGGTGAGCAGAACACGTCGACCGAATGCAGGACGCGGACCTTGTCGTCCTCGCTGACCTGCCCCAGCAGGACAACCCGGTCCCGCAGCTCGGCGGGCACTTTGTGCAGCACCTCGTCGGCGTCGCCGGACGGCCCGGCGACGAGCAAGCGCAGCCCGGGGCGCTGCGGGCCGAGGATCTCGAACGCCTTGAGCAGCACCGACAGGCCCTTGCGCGGCTCGTCGAGCCGGCCGAGGAAACCGATCGCACCGCCGGATCCGGGCCAGCCGGGCAGCGGATCGGCTTTGCGGTAGCGGCGGGTGGCTACCCCGTTCGGGATGACGACGGCGTCGCCGCCGATGTGCTCGACCAGCGTGTTGCGGGCCGCCTCGGACACCGCGATCCGGCCGTTGATCTTCTCGAGCGCGGTGCGCAGCACCGGATAGGTGACCAGCAGCACCCGGGAGCGGGGTATCGCGGTGTGCACGGTGGCGACGATAGGCCCGGAAGCGACCCAGCAAGCTAGCAGGGACAGGCTCGGGATCCCGGGCTCGTGCACATGCAGCACGTCGAACCCGCCCTCCTTCAGCCAGCGCCGCACCCGGCTCACCGACAAGAAGCCGAAAGACAGCCGCGCCACCGAGCCGTTGTACGGTACCGGGACCGCCCGCCCGGCTCCCACGACGTAGGGCGGCAGCGGGGTGTCGTCGTCGGCCGGGGAGATCACCGAGACCTCGTGACCCTCCTCGATCAACGCCTCGGCCAGGTCCCTGATGTGCTGCTGCACGCCGCCGGGAACGTCCCACGAATACGGGCAGGCAATCCCGATCTTCATCGCTGGCTCCCCCCCAGGGGGGGCTGGGGGGATGGGTCGCTGAGCCGGGCCGGATCAAGATCGGCGCTGAACACCCGTTGCAGCATGTGCCAGTCTTGCGGATGCTCGGCGATCGCCTCGGTAAAGACGTCCGCCAGCTGCTGGCTCATCGCCGCGATCTTCTCGGCCCGGGTCCCGGCGGCCGGCGCCGGCACCTCGGGGTAGATGCGGGCGCCCCAGCCATCCTCGTCGAACCAGACCGCGGTCGGCATCAGCGCGGCCCCGGTGTGCACCGCGAGCGCGGCCGCCGCGGCCATCCGGGCCTTCTCGCCGAGCAGCTCGACCTCGATACCGCTGTCCTTCAGGTCGCGGTCGCTGACCAGGCAGACCAGGCCGCCGGCCCGCAGTCGCTGGGCTAGGGTGCCGAAAGGGGCCGCCCCGCCGGTCAGCGGCAGGACCTCGAAGCCCAGGGTCTGCCTGAAGCGCAGGAAGCTCTCGTAAACCGATTCGGGCTTGAGGCGCTCGGCGACCGTGGTGAACTTGCCGGCCCCGCGGGCGATCACCCAAGCGCCCGCCTGCTCGAAGTTGCCCATGTGCGGTAGTGCGATGAGCACGCCGCGGCCGGCCTTCAGGGTCGCGAACAACGTCTCCTCGCCCGGGCCGTGGAAGTGCATCCCGTCCACGAGGCGCTCGACTCCGATCACCGGCAGCCGGAACACCTCGAGCCAGTACCTGGCGTACGACCGGAGCGCGGCCCGGGACAAGGCCCGCAGTTCGCCGCCATCGACACCAGCCCCGTCAGCATCGAGGCCGCGGTCCCGGTAGAGCAGGACCCGGCGCAGGTTGGCCTCGAGGACCTGGACCTTCGGTCCCTGGCGACGCCACGCTAGGCCGGCGGCCGCCATGAAAACCCCGTGCGCCCACGACTCGGGCAAGCGGCAGATCACTTTCCAGCCCAGTTGGTAAGCGACCCCCGTCAGCCGCTCCCTCAGTACCGCCACCGTCAACCTTTCCTAGGCTCCGATCCCCGGGAGAGCCACCTTGATCTCCGGATGCCGTGGCTGCCTTCGCTGCCTTATATACCGCATGCACGCGCTGCCAGAAGGTAAAGGCGCTTCCTGCGGCGAGCGCCCACAGTCCCACGATGAGAATGTACGGCACGCCGAGGCCGGAAAGCCCGACCGCGACCAGGGAGATGACCATGCGCTCGGGCCGTTCTATCAGACCCACGTCACAACGCAGCCCCAGGCTCTGCGCCCGGGCCTTGGCGTAGGACACCAGGCTACCGGTGACCAGGCAGAACAGGCACACACCGGCGAGCAGCGGGTTATGGCCGCCCAGTGAGAACCACACCACCAGGCCGCCGAAGATGCCGGCGTCGGCGATCCGGTCCATGGTCGAGTCGAGGAACGCCCCCCAGGTGCCTGTAGTCCCCTTCATCCGGGCCAGCACGCCGTCCAGCATGTCCAGGAGCACGAAGATAGTGCAGGTGAAAGCGCCGGGAAACAGCTCGCCGATGGGAAACAAGCTGAGCCCGGCGCCGGCCACGCCAACGGTGCCGATCACCGTGATGGCGTTCGGCGTGATCGGGGTGCGCGCAAGGGCCTTACCCACCGGGGTGAACAGGCGGGTCATGGCGGGCCGCAGCACGTTCAGCATGGCCGTCCGATACTACTGTGCTAGCCCGGGGGGCGACCCCCCGGAACCCCCCGATCACGGGGGGGCTGCCCGCCCCCCCGTACCCCCCTGGCCCCCTGGCCCCCTGGCCCCGTTGGGGGGATCTTGCTGGTAACCGGGGAGATTCTTATAGGGGGTCTTGTGGACACGGTGCCTACGGGTTAAGGCTGATCGTGCGCACCCAGCGATCGCAAGGAGGCGATGGCAGTGACAGCAGCAGCTAGCGGGGCAAACGGGCCGGGAGGAGCCGCGGGCAGGGCACCGGCGGCCGACCACGTACGGAATATAGTTCTGGTCGGCCATTCCGGTGCCGGTAAGTCGAGCCTGATCGAGGCACTCCTGGTCGCGACGGGCACGATCCAGCGGCCGGGCAGAATCGAAGAGGGCACCACGGTCAGCGACTTCGATGAAGTCGAGGTCAGGCAGCAGCGTTCGGTCAACCTGACCCTGGCACCTGTCGTCCATAACGGCATCAAGGTGAACCTGCTCGACACGCCCGGCTACGCCGACTTCACCGGTGACCTGCGCGCGGGGCTGCGCGCCGCGGACTCCGCGCTGTTCGCCGTCTCCGCCACCGACGGAATCGACGGCGTGACCAGGATGCTGTGGGATGAATGCGCCGCGGTCGGCATGCCCCGCGCGGTTGTCATCACCAAGATCGATCACCAGCGAGCCGAGTTCGACGCGACCCTGACCGCCTGCCGTGAAGCGTTCGGGGACGCGGTCGCGCCGCTGTACCTGCCGGTCGGCGACTCGGTGCGCGGCCTGATCGGGCTGCTGTCGGAGAAGCAGTTCAACTACGCCGGCGGCGAGCGCACCGAAGGCACCCCCTCGGCGCAGGACGCGAGCCGGCTGGCTGACCTGCGCGGCGAGCTGATCGAGGGCATCATCACCGAAAGCGAAGACGAGTCCCTGATGGACAGGTACCTGTCCGGGGAGGAGATCGACTCCAAGGTCCTCATCGAGGACCTGGAGAAGGCCGTCGCGCGCGGCAGCTTCTACCCGGTCCTGGCCACGTCCGCATCGCAGCGGATCGGCATGCTCGAGCTCCTCGAAGTGATGACCCAGGCCTTTCCCTCCCCCGCCGAGCACCCGATGCCCGATGTCAGCACGCCCGACGGCAAGCCGGTGACCGGGATGACTTCTGACCCCAAGGGGCGGCTGCTGGCCGAGGTGATCAAGACCACCTCGGACCCGTACGTGGGCCGGATCAGCCTGGTCCGGGTGTTCTCCGGCACCCTGCGCCCGGATGCCTCCGTGCACGTGTCCGGCCATGGCCGCGCCGCCCACGGCCACCAGGATCACGACAACGACGAGCGGATGGGTGCGCTGACCTCGCCGCTCGGCAAGCAGCAGCGGACTCTCACCCAATGCGGGGCCGGCGACATCTGCGCCGTGGCCAAGCTCGGCACGGCCGAGACCGGCGACACGCTGTCGGATAAGGACCATCCGCTGCTGATGGAACCGTGGTCCATGCCCGAGCCGCTGCTACCGGTCGCGATCGTGGCCAAGTCCAAGGCCGACGAGGACAAGCTCTCCCAGGCCCTGTCCCGGCTGGTCGCCGAGGACCCGACCCTGCGCCTGGAGAACAACGCCGAGACCAGGCAGCTGGTGCTGTGGTGCATGGGCGAGGCGCACGCCGACGTGCTGCTCGACCGGCTCGGCCACCGGCACGGCGTGGCGGTGGAGACCACCGGCCTGCGGGTACCGCTGCGGGAGACGATCGCGGGCAAGGCCCAGGGCCTGGGCCGGAACGTGAAGCAGACCGGTGGGCACGGCGAATTCGGCATCTGCCACATCGAGGTGGAGCCGCTGGCGGACTCGGGCGGCTTCGAGTTCGTCGACAAGATTGTCGGCGGGGTGGTGCCGCGCCAGTTCATCCCGTCGGTGGAAAAGGGTGTCCGCTGGCAGATGGACCAGGGGGTCACCGCCGGCTACCCGATGACCGGGGTCCGGGTCACCCTGTACGACGGGAAGGCGCATCCGGTGGACTCCTCCGACATGGCCTTCCAGAAGGCCGGGCGGGCGGCGCTGCGGGACGCGGTCGACAAGGCCCAGCCGATGCTGCTCGAGCCGGTGGACGTGGTCACGGTGCTCGTTCCCGACGACTACGTCGGCGCGGTGATGTCCGACCTTTCGGGGCGGCGCGGCCGGGTACTCGGCACCGAGCAGATCGGGGTCGGACGGACCCTGGTCAAGGCGGAGATCCCGGAGCTTGAGATCAGCAGGTACGCCATCGACCTGCGTTCGGTATCACACGGCACAGGATCGTTCACCCGGACCTACCTGCGCCACGAGGCGCTGCCGTCGCACCTGGCGGCCAAGGTAGCCGCCGACTCCAAGCCCGGCTAGGGCCAGGCGTCGGCGAGGAGCTTACGGGTATCGGCCAGGAGCTGAGGCAGGACGCGGGTGCTGCCGACCACGGGCATGAAATTGGTGTCGCCGCCCCACCTGGGCACCACGTGCTGGTGCAGGTGGGCGGCGATGCCGGCCCCGGCCACCGAGCCCAGGTTGATGCCGATGTTGAAGCCCTGCGCGCCGGAAGCCTGGCGCAGGGCACGGACGGAATACTTGGTGAACGCGGAGAACTCGGCGGTTTCGGCCGGCGTCAGCTCGGTGTAGTCAGCCAGGTGCCGGTACGGGCAGATCAGCACGTGGCCGCCATTGTAGGGGTACAGGTTGAGCACCGCGTACACCAGCGAGCCCCGAGCCACGATCAGCCCGTCGGCATCGCTCAGCGTGGGTGCGCGGCAGAACGGGCAGCCCTCGTCCTCGCCGGGACCCGACGGCTTGCCCTCCCCCTTGATGTACGCCATCCGGTGCGGTGTCCACAGCCGGCCGAACGCATCGGGCACGCCCGCGAAAACCTCGTCGGGATCGGGGATGGCGGGCGGCGTAGCGGGCGTCTGGGGTGACACCGGCGTTACACCTGAACGCGGGTGCGCACGGCGGTGACGATCTCCGCGATCGCGTCGGCGACCGGAACACCGTTCCTGGTCGAACCGTCGCGGAACCGGAACGACACCGCCCCGGCGGCCACGTCGTCGTCGCCCGCGATCAGCATGAACGGCACCTTCTGCCGTTGCGCGGTCCTGATCTTCTTCTGCATCCGGTCATCGCTGGCGTCGACGTCGGCCCGGATGCCCTGCTCGCGCAGGCTGGCCGCGATCTTGTCCAGGTAGGGCACGTGCGCGTCGGAGATCGGGATGCCGACGGCCTGGACCGGCGCGAGCCAGGGCGGGAAGGCGCCCGCGTAGTGCTCGATCAAGATCCCGAAGAACCGCTCGATCGACCCGAACAGCGCCCGGTGGATCATGTAGGGACGCTGCCGGGTGCCGTCGGAGGACTGGTACTCGATGCCGAACCGGACGGGCATCTGGAGGTCGACCTGCAGGGTGGACAGCTGCCAGCGCCGGCCGATCGCGTCCTTGACGTGCACGTCGATCTTGGGCGCGTAGAAGGCGCCCTCCCCCTCGGCTACCACATAGGGCAGCCCGGACACCTCCAGCGCGTGCTTGAGCGCCGCCTCCGCCACCGCCCACTCCCCGAGCTCGCCGACGTATTTCTCCGGCCGGGTGGACAGCTCCGCCTCGAACTCGGTCAGCCCGAAGTCGCGCAGCAGCCCGACCACGAAGTGCAGCAGCGAGGCCAGCTCGTCTGCCAGCTGGTCGGGGGCGCAGAAGATGTGCGAGTCATCCTGGGTGAAGCCGCGAGCGCGGGTCAGGCCGTGCACCACGCCCGACTTCTCGTACCGGTACACGGTGCCGAACTCGAACAGCCGCAGCGGCAGCTCCCGGTAGGACCGCCCGCGGGACGCGTAGATCAGGATGTGCATCGGGCAGTTCATCGGCTTGGCGTAGTAGGTCGCCCCGTCCAGCTCCATCGGCGGGAACATTCCGTCGGAGTACCATTCCAGGTGCCCGGAGGTGATGAACAGGTCTTCCTTGGTCACGTGCGGGGTGTTGACGAACTCGTAGCCGGCTTCGGAGTGACGGCGGCGCGAGTAGTCCTCCATCACCCGGCGGATGGTGCCGCCCTTGGGATGGAAGATGGGCAGGCCGCTGCCGATCTCGGTCGGAAACGAGAACAGGTCGAGCTCGGCGCCGAGCCTGCGGTGATCGCGCTTCTCGGCCTCCTCCAGCAGCCGCACGTACTCGTCCTGGGCGTTCCGCGACTCCCAGGCGGTGCCGTAGATCCGCTGCAGCTGCGGGTTCTTCTCACTCCCCCGCCAGTAGGCGCCGCCGGTGCGCATCAGCTTGAACGCCGGGATGTTCCTGGTGGTCGGGACGTGCGGGCCGCGGCACAGGTCCTTCCAGCACAGCGCGCCGCTGGCCGGGTCCAGGTTGTCGTAGATGGTCAGCTCGCGGCCACCGACTTCCACCGCTTCGCCGTCGCTGGAATGAGCTAGCCCGGAGTCAGCTAGCCCGGAGGCATGTCCCTTAAGCCCGATCAGCTCCAGCTTGTACGGCTCGGCCGCCAGCTCGGACCTGGCCTGCTCGTCGGTCACCACCCGCCGGGAGAACCGCTGGCCTTGCCTGACGATCTGGCGCATCCGGGCTTCGATCGCCTTCAGGTCTGCGGGGGTGAACGGCGCCTCGACGTCGAAGTCGTAGTAGAAACCGTTCTCCACCGGCGGGCCGATACCCAGCTTGGCCTGGGGGAACAGTTCCTGTACGGCCTGCGCCATGACGTGCGCGGCGGAGTGCCGCACGATGTACCGGCCGTCGTCGCTGGCGGCCTCCACCGGCTCGACGACGTCCCCGTCGGCGACCTGGTACGCCAGATCGCGCAGTTCGCCGTCGACCCGGGCGGCCACGATCCTGGCGTCGGAGCCGAGCGCCGCGCCCGCCGTCGTGCCAGCCTCGACCACATGCTCGCGACCTGCGAGGGTGATACGAAGCTGCTGGCTAGACACGGATGCACTCCTTCATCGTCGAACAGAACGGTCACCCGATGCTACCGGGGACCGGGCATGTCGCGCGCGCGAGTATCGCCGGGGCTAGCGGCGGCCGGGACGGTCCGCACGGGGCTTTGGGGTTCGCGGGGGCTTCGGGGCTGGCGGGGGCGTCGGGGCCAGGCCGGCCCGGCGCAGCGCCTCGGCTAGCGCGCCGTCCTTCGGGGTCGCGTCCTGGGGGGTTTCTCGCTTGCGGTCGCCGCCGTGGCGACCTGAGCTTGGGTGGCCGCTGGAACCGGCGCTCGTTCGGCTGGAGGGGCTTGACGGGCGAGCGGGGCGGTCGGCCGCCGGGCGCGGTCCTTCGTCGTCCAGGCGCAGGGTGAGCGAGATCCGGTGCCGCGGCACGTCGACGGAGAGCACCTTGACCCGGACCACGTCGCCGGACTTGACCACCGTGTGCGGGTCGGAGACGAAGGTGCGCGACATGGCGGACACGTGCACCAGGCCGTCCTGGTGCACGCCGACGTCCACGAACGCGCCGAACGCGGCCACGTTGGTGACCACGCCCTCGAGCACCATGCCCGGCTCCAGGTCGCCGATCTTCTCGATGCCCTCGGCGAACGTCGCGGTGGCGAACGCGGGCCGCGGGTCACGGCCAGGCTTCTCCAGCTCGCGCAGGATGTCGGTGACGGTCGGCAGGCCGAACCGGTCGTCGGTGAACGCATCGGGTCGCAGGCCGCGCAGGACAGCCGTGCTGCCGATCAGCTCACCGGCGGGACTCCCGGTCACGGCCAGGATGCGGCGGACCACGGGGTAGGCCTCGGGATGCACGCCGGAGGCGTCCAGCGGGTCGTCGCCGCCGCGGATGCGCAGGAACCCGGCGCACTGCTCGAAGGCCTTCGGGCCGAGCCGGGGCACGGCCATCAACTGCCGCCGGGTCCGGAACGGGCCTTCGGAGTCGCGGCGGGCCACGATGGCGGCCGCCAGGCTACTCGTGATCCCCGAGACCCGGGCCAGCAGCGGCTGCGAGGCGGTGTTCAGGTCGACGCCGACCGCGTTCACGCAGTCCTCGACCACCGCGTCCAGGGAGTGTGACAGCTTGCCCTCAGCGACATCATGCTGGTATTGCCCGACGCCGATCGACTTCGGGTCGATCTTGACCAGCTCGGCCAGCGGGTCCTGCAGCCGCCGCGCGATCGAGACCGCGCCGCGGAGCGAGACGTCCATCCCCGGCAGCTCGGCCGAGGCGTAGGCCGAGGCCGAGTAGACGCTGGCGCCGGCCTCGGACACCACCACCTTGGTGAGCTTGAGCTCGGGGTGACGCTTGATCAGCTCGGCGGCCAGCCGGTCGGTCTCCCGGGACGCGGTGCCGTTGCCGATGGCGACGAGCTCGGCGTGGTGGGCGCTCGCGAGCTTGGCCAGGACGTCGAGGGCCTCGTCCCAGCGGCGGTGCGGCTCGTGCGGGTAGATCGTGGCGGTGCCGAGCGCTTTGCCGGTGGCGTCGGTGACGGCGACCTTGACGCCCGTCCGGAACCCGGGATCGAGGCCGATCGTGGTCCGTGCGCCGGCCGGGGCGGCCAGCAGCAGGTCACGCAGGTTGGCGGCGAACACCCGGACCGCCTCGTCCTCGGCCGCCTGCCACAGCCGGACCCGCATGTCCACGCTCAGGTGCACCAGGATCCGGGTCCGCCAGGCCCAGTGCACCGTGGCCGTCAGCCACGGGTCACCAGCCCGCCCCTGGTCGCGGAGGCCGAAGCGCTCGGCGATGCGGGCCTCGTTCTGGCCGTCGTCGGTCCCCGGGTCCAGGGTGAGGTCGAGGACCTCCTCCTTCTCGCCCCGGAACAGAGCCAGGATGCGGTGCGAGGGCAGCCGCGCGAACGGCTCGCTGAACTCGAAATAGTCCGCGAACTTGGCACCTTTTTGCTCTTGGCCTTCGCGCACTTTGGAACTCAGCGTGCCGTGGGCGGCCATCGCCTCGCGCAGCTCGCCGAGAAGGTCCGCGTCCTCGGCGAACCGTTCGACGAGGATGGCGCGGGCGCCGTCCAGGGCCTGGGCGGTATCGGCGATGCCCTTCTCGGCGTCGACGAAGCTCACGGCCTCATGCTGAGGATTCCGGTCCGGGTTCGCCAGGAGCAGCCCGGCTAGCGGCTCCAGGCCCGCCTCGCGGGCGATCTGGGCCCGGGTGCGGCGTTTCGGCTTGTAGGGCAGGTACAGGTCTTCGAGCCGCGCCTTGGAATCGGCGGCGCGGATCTGGCGCTCGAGCTCGGCCGTCAGCTTGCCCTGCGCGCCGACCTCGGCCAAGATCACGGCCCGGCGCTCGTCGAGTTCGCGCAGGTAGTGCAGCCGCTCCTCCAGCGTGCGCAGCTGCGCGTCGTCGAGCGTGCCGGTGGCTTCCTTGCGGTACCTGGCGATGAACGGCACCGTGGCGCCGCCGTCGAGCAACTCCACGGCGGCGCTGACCTGCCGGACGGCCACGCCGAGCTCGTCGGCGATCCGCTGGGACCGGGCCTGGTTAGCTCCTGGTTGAATCTGCGTCACCAGAGCATTGTGCCAGCGCCCGGCGGGCCCGGCGGCTAGCGGCCCGTCAGGCCGGCCAGGTCGAGGAGGTCGTCGAGGATGCGGTCGAGGGAGCTGACGGTCAGCGAGAGGTGCCCCTCGCCCGGGATCAGGTGGGTGCGGGCGCCGGGAATGTGAGCAGCCAGCCACTGGCCGTGCGCGAACGGGACCATCTTGTCCTGGTCGCCTTGCCAGACGGCGACCGGTGCGGCGGGAGTGTCCCCGGCCGGCGATTCCGGGGCCCAGCCGAGGGAGAAACCCCAGTCCTTGACGAAGGCCAGGTCATCGTCGCGCCAGCCCGCGACGCCGGAGGTCATCGCGGCCCGCAGGGCGGCGGCCATGTGGTCGGCGAACTGCCCGGTGAGCGTGGCCTGGTCGGCGGCTATCACCAGGCCGCCCAGCGCCTGCGCCACATCGGCGCCGGTGACCGCGCTCAGCACCGGCAGCTCGTGCTCCAGGAACCGGGTCAGCGCCGCCTCACCCTGGACGGCGGCGCCGAACTCCTCGACGTTCTCCTGGCCCATGCCAGCCAGGAAGTCCAGTCCTGGTGCCTGATAGGGCGCCACCCCGGCGATCGAGGCCGCCGCCAGGCAGCGACCGGGCAGGGCCGCGGCGCAGGCCAGCGCGTGCGGGCCGCCGCCGGAC
>JALYVS010000539.1 GCA_030853115.1 Actinomycetota bacterium | reverse complement strand
GGGCCGTTTCTGCTTTGTCCCGGCGTGTGGCATCTTGTCGCGCTGTAGACCGTGCGATGCGGTGTCCACGGACGTATAGCGGACGGGAATCGGGGTCTGGGAGCGGTGTGGGGGGACCGTCGCCTTTGCACGGACGGTCACGGACAGGGTCCGCGCGGGGGACGGACGGTCACGGACAGGGTCCGCGCGGGGGACGGACGGCGACGGACAGGGTCCGCGCGGGGGACGGACGGCCACGGACAGGGTCTGCGGGGGCGGTGGGCGGCTTGACGTTCGCGGCTGAGCTGAGGGTGCATTTCCCTGCGTTCGCCCGCTGCCCGCCGGTAGCTCGGGCATTCGGCTGCCGGCCGTCAGCCCCGGCGGTTTTACGGCAAGCGTTCCTGGCCTGACTGGAGGTTCTGTGCCGTCGGCGATCGTCTCGGTGGTGAACCGTGCGCTACGGACGTCCGGTTCGGCCTGTGACTTCTCCAGCCTGGCCCGTCTGGCCGCAAGCACGGCGACCAGCACGGGGCCTATCGTCGGTGAGCAGGTGGCGTTCGGGGTCGGACCATATTTCGCACAGCATGGTGGCATCGTCTGGGACAATGGGCCGCAGGCGTACTCGCTCGGAGGCAAACATCCCGCGAATCTAGCTCACCGATGGTGAGGATTTCGAGCTCAACCCGGATGGCAGCAGGCATCAGCCAGACCCGGCTGCGTCACTGCTGGCACTGCGGGCACCAGTACCGGATCCGTTCCTGGCCCGCGGGGCCCTGCTCGCCCTTCCTGATGCGGGTTCCGCACCGGCGGCAGGGCTTGGCCTCCCGGCCGTAGACCCACACGTGCTGACCGGGGCTGTCCACCCCGGTGGTGATCCGCCGCGTGCGGTTCTTGTTGGCCTGCAGCAGGCGATGGGACAGGTCAACCAGGGCGTCGACGTCCTTGACCGCGCCCGCCGGCCGCCAGGGATGTACGCCACCCAGGAACAGGATCTCGGCCGCGAAGACGTTCCCGATCCCGGCCAGGTTCCGCTGGTCTAGCAGTGCCTCCCCGACGGCCCGGTCCGGGTCAGCCCGCAGCCGCCGGACGGCCTCGCCGGCGTCCCAGTCCGGCCCGAGGAGATCCGGGCCGAGGTGACCGGTGACCTGGTCTTCCCGGTCCGTGCGCAGCAGCTCGACCTGGCCCAGATCGTAGCCGATGGCCAGCCACTGCGTGTTGGCCAGCACCAGCCGGATCCGGAAGTTGTTCCCCAGCCGCTCGGTGGCGGCCTGCACACGCCACCGGCCTTCCATCTTCAGGTGGGTGTGCACGGTGAGCCCGGCGTCGGTCCGGGCCAGCAGGTGCTTGCCCCGAGCGACGACCTCGGTCACCTCCTGGCCGGACAGGTCGGCCGTGGCGTACCGGGGCACCCGGAAGTCACTCCGCGTCAGTACCCGGCCGGCCAGCGCCCCGCGCAGCTGCGCGGCGGCCCGGAAGACCGTATCCCCTTCAGGCACGCTCCCCAGCATGCCATGCGGCGCGGGCCCGCATCGCCCGGCGGCCCGTACGCAGCACGGTCAGCAGGTAGACGCCGGACCTGCCGGCCGTGACGACTGCCCGCCCATATCGCGGGACGCACCAGTCATATCGGTTCCTTGTCCTCAGCGCCCGACATGCAGGCCGTACCGTTCGCTGCGCCGTCTACGCCGGCGGCCCGCAGCCCCAGCCCTCGCCGGGTCTGCGTCAGCGGGCGGCGACCTCCTCAGCCGTCGGCGGCGGGTAACGTCGCGGCCGACCTGAAAGGTGCCGGCCTGGCATTCCCGGGGGCGGGACTTCGGCAGCTTAGCCGCCGCAGGCGGCCCGCCTCGCCGGGTGCCGTCCGCGGGTGCGGATCCGCTGCTCGGCGGCCAGGACCCGGCCAAAGGCTCACAGGCCGCGAGACGGGCGCTCGCGTTCCGCCGAGGCCCCGGCGATGAAAAGCATGAGCGCATCGTCGAGGAGCGCCTCGCCCTGGGGGATGGTGATCCGGTGGGACCCGGTGAACGCTGAGATGCCCTGGATGGTGGTGCCCATCAGCAGCGTTAGCCGGCCGACGTCGCGGGCGTCATACGCGCCCGCCTCCACACCGGCGCTCATGACGCCGGTCAGGGTGGCGAACAGGCGCTCCGCCGCGGTGTTGACCGCCTGCGAGGGGCCGCCCGCTTTCGCGGTGAACATGAGGTCGTGCAGGGCCGGCTGCCGCAGTGCGAAGGCGAGGTAGGCCGCCCCCCCCGCGTGCAGTACGGCTGCGTACCCTTCAGGCGCCTGCGACGCCGCCTCGCGGACCTCGTCCGCGAGGCGGATAAAGCCCCGCTCCGCCAGCGCATCAAGCAGGGCGTTCCGGTCGATGAAATGACTGCGCGGGGCGCCGTGGCTGACACCTGCCGCACGGGCCAGCTCGCGCAAGGACAGCGCGTCGATTCCGCGCTCGCGAAGTACTTCCTCCGCCTGGTCAAGCAGCACGACACGAAGATTGCCGTGGTGGAAAGGGCGTTCGGGCACGACCCCATGGTACCTGCAACTAGTCATTGCCTATATACTAGGCAATGACTAGTTCGCCAACGGGGTCACATGATCCGCTGCAGCAACCCCGTAATCGCTCAGGGAGACCAGCAGATGACTTACCAGAACACCGCATTGTGGTTGCCGAAACGGGGTGCGCGTCTCGAGGTGTCTCCCGCCCCGTACACGCCGCCGGGCCCGGGCCAGGTCGTGGTCCGGGCGCGCGCCCTGGCCGTGAACCCGCTCGACGGCCTGCCGGGCTTCGCATACCGGATAGTCCTGCCCTGGCTGACATTCCCGGCCATCATAGGTTCGGATGTCGCCGGCGAGGTGGTCGAGGTCGGCCCGGGCGTAACGCGGCTACGGCCGGGTGACCGCGTTGCCGGGCACGCGCTTGGCGTCGAGAAGTCGCAGAACCGCCCGGCCGAGGGCGCCTTCCAGCATTACGTCGTGCTCATGCAGAACATGGTCTGTCCCATCCCTGAGTCGCTGTCCTTCGAGCAGGCGTCGGTGCTGCCGCTGGCGCTGTCGACCGCGGCGAGCGGCATGTTCCAGAAGGACCAGCTCGGGCTGGCGCTGCCCAGCGCCGCCCCCGCTGACCGGGCGGCGACGGTGCTTGTCTGGGGTGGGTCGACGAGTGTCGGGAGCAACGCGATCCAGCTCGCCAGGAACGCCGGCTACCGGGTGGTGGTGACCGCGTCGCCGCATAACTTCGACTACGTCCGGTCGCTCGGTGCCGCCGAGGCGGTCGACTACCACAGCCCTGCCGCCGTCGACGAGATCGTGGACCGGATCGGCGACAGCCCGCTGGCGGGCACGCTGGCGATCACACCCGGGTCCCTCCAGGCGGCGGTCAAGATCGCCTCCCGGGTCGCTGGCAGCAAGCGCGTCGCTTCGGCCCGGCCCGGACCGCTCACCCAGCTCCGCGCCCGGCGTGCCCGGCGGCTCGGCGTCCAGGTGAGCGTTGTCTGGGGCAGCACCCTGAAGGACAACGAGGTGGGGCCGGCGATCTACGCCGACTTCCTCCCGGCCGCTCTTACCGCCGGCGGCTACCGGGCCGCGCCAGACGCATCTGTCGTCGGTGACGGGCTCGCCCGCATCCCCGCCGCCCTGCAGCAGCTGCACGACGGCGTCTCCGCCACCAAGCTCGTGGTCACCGTCTAAGACCAAAGCCCCGGCCGAGGCTTCCCTCCGAGCCTCGGCCAGGGACAGCGGGGTCGTGGCCCGGTGTTTACACAGGTCAGGGGCATCTGGCACTAGCGCCGGAAACTACAATCAAGCATCAGCAAAGACATCCCAGGAGCTTAGGTGTCAAGCCGCCACGGGAGATTGAGGGAGGTTTTGCCGGTGTCCCCAGGCTGTGGCCTCGTGGTAGAGGGTGCGGGTTTTGAGGCATCCGTGCAGGATGCCGAC
>JALYVS010000538.1:1073-3914 GCA_030853115.1 Actinomycetota bacterium | reverse complement strand
GATCGCGTCCGCGCCGCACGCGTTCCTGGCCCGCGACACCAGCACCTGCAGGCTCTTCAGGCCGTTGCTCGGCGCGTCGCCTCCCCAGACGAGCTCGATCAGCTCTTCGGGCCGCACCGAACGGCAGTCGCCGGCCGCGAGAGCCGCGAGCAGCGCCCGCGAGCGATCGCCCGCGACTGGTCTGCCCCGCCAGCGCACATCGGCAAGCAGGGTCAGGGCGATGCTCACCTCGCCAGTCTAGAAGCGCGCCCCGATCCGCCAGGATCCTTCAGCGCCTTCTCCCGGCCCGCAGGTCACCGCCCCGGCCGCCGGCGCCCTCACTGGAAGCCGGCGACGGAGTGCGGAACGTAGGGCTCTTCCAGGTAGGCGGCCTCGTCGGCGTCAAGATCGACGTCCACTGCCGCGATGGCGTCGGACAGGTGCGACGGCTTCGTGACGCCGACGATGGGGGAGGTCACCGACGGGTTGCGGAGCAGCCAGGCCAGCGCGACCTGGGCGGGGGACAGGTCCCGCTTGGCCGCGACCTCGAGCACCCGCTCAACGATCGCGCGGTCCTCGTCCCGGTACAGAGTCCGGCCGAAGTCGTCGTTTTCCTTCCGTGTGGTCGCCTCGTCCCAGGGGCGGGTCAGCTTGCCGCGGGCGAGCGGGGACCACGGGATGACGCCCACGCCCTGGTCGGCGCACAACGGGAGCATCTCCCGCTCCTCCTCCCGGTAGATCAGGTTGTAGTGGTTCTGCATGGAGACGAACCGGGTCCATCCATGCAGGTCCGCGAGGTACAGCGCCTTGGCGAACTGCCAGGCGTGCATCGAGGACGCGCCGGTGTACCGGACCTTGCCGGACTTCACGGCATCATGCAGCGCTTCCAGCGTCTCCTCCACCGGCGTGCCGTAGTCCCACCGGTGAATCTGGTACAGGTCGATGTAGTCGGTCTGCAGCCGGCGCAGGCTCGCGTCCAGCTCCGCGAAGATCGCCTTGCGGGACAGCCCCGCGCCGTTCGGCCCAGGGTGCATCGGCATGAAGACTTTGGTCGCCAGCACGACCTCGTCGCGCGGGAGGAAATCCTTCAGCGCCTGCCCGGTGATTTCCTCGCTGCGGCCGGAGGAGTACGCGTTCGCGGTGTCGAAGAAGTTGATTCCGGCGTCGAGCGCCTGTCGCACGAGGTCCCGGCAGGCCGCCTCGTCCAGCGTCCACGGCCGCCCGCGGCCCTCCGATTCGCCGAAGCTCATGCACCCCAGCGTGATCACGGAAACCTCAAGCCCGGTCTTGCCCAGCTTCTCGTAACGCATCGAGTCCTCCTGCGGGGTAGTCGCACGCCCAGATCTGCTGCCGATCCTAAGCCGGGGCTCGCTGTCCTCCGGGCCAGTGTTCCGGATCAGCGTCCCGCCGGAGTGGAGACTGACACAGCGTGCGGGGTCGCCGAGACGATGGCTGGATGATGCGCCGTGAACCGGCATCTGAGCAGCGGGCGCCTGCATATGAGCGGAGTAGTCATACTGTGATGGTGGATGCTCCCTTCGCGCTCGGCGAGCTCCGGCTGGCTGACGACGTCGGCAGCGCGGACTGGATCGTCGGCACTGTGCGTGATTTCCAGTACGACGTAGCTTCCCTGCTGCCGCCAGGCTTGGGTGCCTACGCGCGGGTGTTTCATCCCGCCGGACGCCAGCTGGAGGGTGGTAGCTGGGGTGAGGTTTCCTGGTCGCAGGTGGCTGCTGCAAACGGGCGGGTTGCTCATGCCGCCATGGACTGGGTGGGCATTACCGGAGGCTGGTGCTATCTTCATGGCCGCACCCAGCCGGGAATCTGGGACCGGGAACCGTCTGAAGGGTCCCTGCCGGTCCGGCAAGCCGCCGGCCTCGCCCGGGTTCTGTCCCGTTTCACCAAGACCCCGGCCGCGGGCTGGTTCGCCGTCTGGGACGGGTCCGGCTCTCCGGCCTACCCTCGCGAAGCTGCGCCGAGACTGCTGATGCCACATCGGCCGATGGTGTTGTTTGCCGGGCCGCTGAGCGCTGTGACGACATCGTTTGACGCGGCGCCCTTTGACCAGAGAGCGCACCTGTGGTGGCCGCAGGACCGCAGCTGGTGCGTGGCCACCGATACAGATCTCATGAGCACGTACGTCGCGGGCAGTGCTGACTGCGTGGCGGCCGTGCTGGCCGAAGACGAGCTTGAATCGTATGCGGTCACGGCCGACCAGAAAGTCAGCTGGGACAGCGACACGGTGAACCAGCTGCCGCCGCGCTCCTGCTGAAACGACCCACAGCCGAGGTCGGTGACGGCGGGTCGCGGTATAGCAAGGCCGCCTTCTGCGCAGTACACGATCTGTTCACTTTACCGGCGCTCCGGCGAGTGTTATGTTCATAACATCAGGCTTACCGGTATAGGCACTTTAGTGACGCTCGGCAGAGGCGCTTGTATTCCAGCGTGGAGGTAATTCAATGTTGCGGCGGCTCGCGGTTTTCCTGGCCCTTATCTTCTTCGGCGTAGGTATTAGTCTCGTTTCCCCGGGCGTTGCGCTCGCGTCGCCGCGTGTCTCGCCGAGCGAACCTGGGTTGCCGACCATCGCGCCTGGCCCGGCGGCCAGCACTTTTACCTTGTCTAACTCACGCTCCGGCACGGATGCGGTGGGAATTATCTGCATTGTGAAGGTCAACTACCCGCATGAGTCCGGGCACAACCCCAACACCATAGACTTAGGCGATTTCGGGTTATGCGACGCTGTGACCTGGCGTTTTGCGTCGTCTTTGAAGCAGGAGGACCCCTGGTAGGCATTTGGGTGTCGATCCGTGCCTTCCGAGGAGTCCCAGGGTGCAATCTAGCCTTCTGGCCGCTGATGCCGCA
>JALYVS010000538.1:0-1063 GCA_030853115.1 Actinomycetota bacterium | reverse complement strand
GAGTCCGGGCACAACCCCGGCCAGGTCAACGTGACGGCCACAGTCAGTTGTTCAGCGCCGGTGACGCTTATCTTTATGGAAGTCGGCCTTTACCGGAATAATGCGCTGGTCTCGTATAAGTATTTCGACAGCACAGAGAACTCGTACCTGTTCGGGCAGTCGAACACCGCATGCGTCGCTGGCACCTATATAGGTGCTGCGGCTGTCTCCGTCGATTTCCCGACGGGCTATCCGCCAAGCGCATCCGGCACGTTCTATAGTCCTGCGATTCCCATCACCTGCTGACCGGCGGCACTGGTTGTACCGGTAACAACCGGACCGGAAGGCGCTGTGCGCTCCCGCGCCCTGAGGGCCCGGTCGCCGCCTGCGCGGCGGAAACGGCACCGAACGTGCCGGCTTCAGCGCCATTGCCGTCAGTGAGCCGGGGAAGTCGCTGACCCTCGAGAACGAATTCCAGCCGATGGTTTCGCGCTCTCCCATTCACCCGATGCGCGCCAAGCGCCCGGTGAAACGTTCCGCACCCGGACCGTTAGTCCACACCTTGGCGGTACGGAATACGATCGTCACCTGTCCCGCCGGGAAGCGCAGCCGGGGCGCGTGCCGCCAGGTCATCGCCTCGTGAACCCGCCGGATGGTGCCGGGCGGCCAGGGCACGAAGTAGGTAACGCCGCCGAATCGGAACCGGCGCCGCCCGGCCAGCGTCCAAGTTGTGCCATATGCCCATGGCGGCCCGAGCCACGTAGTCGTTCCGATCAACAGCCGAGGTAGAGGCGAGAATGCGAAAAATATCTTGTTATGCCGTAGCAGCGGTTATCGGCGTGGTGGTCACGGCCGGATGTGCCCAGTCCGCCAGCACAGGTGCCGCCGCAGGCGCCGCATCCACCGCGAGCACACCTACGGCGACGACGCCATCGACCGCCACGGCATCATCGACCCCCACGGCACCATCGACCTCCACGGCACCATCGGGTTCCTCGGTTTCCTGTGCCGCATCGCTGCCGACAGCCGGGATCCTGAGCCTTTCTGAGCGGGACAACGGCAAGACGTTCTGCGTGACCACCGG
>JALYVS010000537.1 GCA_030853115.1 Actinomycetota bacterium | reverse complement strand
GGCCTGCACCGGGCCGATGAGCAGCTCGACCGGCGTGGACCGCAGGCTAGCGTGCAGGTGCGCGGGGAGCACCTCCGCGTCGCGGGCCGGACCGAGCAGCCCGCCCAGCCACTTGAGCTCGGCGGCGACCTTCGCGCTGCGGGGCCGCGGGACGACGGAGCCGAAGGACCGCAACGCGGCGCGCAGCCCGCGGGTCGCGATCCGCATCTGATGAACGGCGTCGGGTTCGTCGGCCCGGACTCCGGGCTCGATCGAGGTCAAGGCGGCGGCCTGGAGCCGGAGATAGGCCAGCACCACCTCGCCCGCCGACGCCGTACGCCGCGGCTGGGTTCCGGCGATGACCTGGGGCGGCTGACCGGGGCCGGCCGAGGTGGCCGGCGAGCCGGGCGTCTCCGGGCGGGGCTTGCTGACCCGCGCGTTACGGCGGGTTTTCGATTCCGTCATGTTCGATGCCATCACGGCCTGCTACCCCGCCCGGAGCGCCCGACACCTCGGCGCGGCCGCCGGTTATTCGTCTTCGGCGAGCCAGGACATCAGCGGACGCAGGTGCGCCCCGACCTGCTCGATCTGCTCGTTGTGCTCAGCCTCGCGGCGCTTGAGGAAATTCGGCTTGCCCGCGTCAAACTCCTCCACCAGCTCCCGGGCGAACGAGCCGTCCTGGATCTCGCCCAGGATACGGCGCATCTCCTCGCGGGTCTGCTCGTTGATCAGCCGCGGGCCACGGGTGTAGCCGCCGTACTCGGCGGTGTCGGACACCGACCAGTACATCTTGGAGATGCCGCCCTCGTACATCAGGTCCACGATGAGCTTCATCTCGTGCAGGCACTCGAAGTACGCCGACTCCGGCTGGTAGCCGGCCTCGACCAGGGTCGCGAAACCCGCCTTGATCAGCTCCGCGACGCCGCCGCACAGCACGGTCTGCTCGCCGAACAGGTCGGTCTCGGTCTCCTCGGTGAAGGTGCTCTTCAGCGCGCCCGCGCGAGTGCCGCCGATCGCCTTGGCGTAGGCCAGCGTCAGCGGCCACGCGTGGCCGGTCGCGTCGTGCTCCACGCAGACCAGCACCGGCACGCCGCGGCCCTGGGCGAACTGGCGCCGGACCAGGTGGCCGGGCGCCTTGGGCGCGACCATGCACACGTCCACGCCGGGCGGCGGGGTGATCAGGTCGTAGCGGATGTTCAGGCCGTGGGCGAAGAACAGCGCGTCGCCTTCGACCAGCGCGGGCGCGATGGCCTCGGCGTAGAGCTGACGCTGCAGGTGATCGGGAACCAGGACCATGACCAGGTCCGACTCCTCGCACGCCTCGGCGGGCGTCATGACCCGCAGGCCGTCGCTTGAGGCCTTCTCCCGGCTCGCCGAACCCTCCGGGAGCCCGACCCGGACGTCCACGCCGGAATCGCGGAGCGAGAGCGCGTGCGCGTGCCCCTGGCTGCCGTACCCGAGCACGGCGACGTGCCGGCGCTGGATGACGGAAAGGTCGGCGCTGTCGTCGTAGAAAATCTCTGCCACTGAAATAGGCCTTTCTGTGTTGTCCTATGGTGCGTGAGAGTTGCGGGGCTAGGCGCTGCGCTCCACCGGCCGCAGCGCGCGGTCGGTGATCGACCGGCTGCCGCGGCCGATGGCCACCATCCCGGACTCGACGAGTTCCTTGATGCCGAACGGCTCCAGCACCTTGATCAGGGCATCGAGCTTCTCCCGGTTCCCGGTCGCCTCGATCGTGACCACGTCCAGGGCCACGTCCACGACCTTGGCCCGGAACAGGTTCACCGTCTCCAGGACCCGCGACCGGCTCTCGGCGTCGGCCCTGACCTTGACCAGGAGCAGCTCGCGCTGGACCGCGGCGCCCGGTTCGAGCTCCACGATCTTCAGCACGTTGATCAGCTTGTTCAGCTGCTTGGTCACCTGCTCCAAGGGGTGCTCCTCGCAGTTCACCACGATCGTGATGCGGGAGATCTCCTCGTGCTCGGTGGGCCCGACGGCCAGCGAGTCGATGTTGAAATTGCGGCGCGCGAACAGCCCGGCGATCCTGACCAGGACCCCTGGCTTGTTCTCGACCAGCACGGACAGCGTATGGCGAGTCATGATCCGGTATCTCCCGTTCGCTTAGGCGGCTGCCGCTCACTCATTCCGTAGCCCCTCCCCAGTCGGGCGCCAGGCCGCGGGCGAAGTTGATGTCGTTGTTGGACGTGCCGGCCGCGACCATGGGCCAGACCATGGCGTCCCGGTGGACGATGAAGTCCACCACGACCGGCCGGTCGTTGATGGCCATGGCCTGCTCGATCACCTTGTCCACGTCACCCGCTTCCTCGCAGCGCAGGCCCGCGCAGTCGTACGCCTCCGCGAGCTTGACGAAGTCCGGGATGCGGGTCCCCGTCGGCCGGCCTGACGCGGCCACGGTGGCGGTCCGGTGCAGGTCGGTGTTGGAGTAGCGCTCGTTGTAGAACAGCGTCTGCCACTGCCTGACCATGCCCAGGCTGCCGTTGTTGATGATCGCGACCTTGATCGGGATGCCCTCGATGGCGCAGGTGGCCAGCTCCTGGTTGGTCATCTGGAAGCACCCGTCACCGTCGATCGCCCACACGGTGGCATCCGGCCGGCCCATCTTGGCGCCCATCGCGGCCGGCACGGCGAAGCCCATCGTGCCGAGCCCGCCCGAATTGATCCAGGTCGCCGGGTGCTCGTAGTCGATGAACTGGGCGGCCCACATCTGATGCTGCCCGACGCCCGCCACGTACACCGCGTCCGGGCCCGCGATCTTGCCGATCCGCTCGATCACGTACTGCGGAGCCAGCGAGCCGTCGTCGGGCTGGTCGTAGCCGAGCGGGTAGGTCTGGCGCAGCGTGTCCAGCTGCGCCCACCAGGCGGTCAGGTCGGGCTGGCGGCCCTGCTCGTGCTCGGCGCGCACGGCGGCGATCAGGTCGGTGATCACCTCGCGGCAGTCCCCGACGATCGGCACGTCGGCGCGGCGGTTCTTGGAGATCTCGGCCGGATCGATGTCCGCGTGCACGATGAGCGCGTCCGGCGCGAACGTGTCGAGCTTGCCGGTCACCCGGTCGTCGAACCTAGTGCCCAGCGCGATGAGCAGGTCGGCTTGCTGCAGCGCGCCGACGGCCGCCACGGCGCCGTGCATACCGGGCATGCCCAGGTGCTGGGAGTGCGTATCGGGGAACGCGCCCCTGGCCATCAGCGTGGTGACCACCGGGATGCCGGTCAGCTCGGCGAGCTCTCGCAGCGGCCGGGAGGCGCGCGCCTTGATCACGCCGCCGCCGACGTAGAGCACCGGGCGCCTGGCCTCGGCGATCAGCCGCGCGGCTTCGCGGACCTGCCGGGCGTGCGGCCTGGTCACCGGGTGGTAGCCGGGCAGTTCCAAGGGGACCGGCCAGCTGAACTCGGTCATCGCCTGCAGCGCGTCCTTGGAGATGTCCACCAGCACCGGTCCCGGCCGCCCGGTCGAGGCCACATGGAACGCCTCGGCGATGGTGCGGGCGATGTCCTCGGGCTTGGTCACGAGGAAGTTGTGCTTGGTGATCGGCAGGGTGATCCCGGAGATGTCGGCCTCCTGGAAGCCGTCGGTGCCGATCATGCTGGACGCCACCTGCCCGGTGATGGCGACGACCGGCACCGAGTCCATGTAGGCGTCGGCGATCGGTGTCACCAGGTTCGTCGCACCCGGACCGCTGGTCGCCATGCACACGCCGGTACGGCCGGTGGCCTGGGCGTACCCGGTAGCGGCGTGGCCCGCGCCCTGCTCGTGCCTGACCAGGATGTGCCTGATCGTCTTGGAGTCGAGCAGCGGGTCGTAGGCCGGCAGCACCGCGCCGCCCGGAATGCCGAAGACGATGTCCGCGCCGACCCGCTCAAGCGCGTACACCAGCGCCTGCGCCCCGGTGGCCCGCACCTTGCCCGCGGTGGCGGCG
>JALYVS010000536.1 GCA_030853115.1 Actinomycetota bacterium | reverse complement strand
GACGTCCCGCGGCCCGAATCCGGGGCGGCCCAGACGTCCGCACCGTCCGGCCAGAACGGGTCGGCCGCTGCCCCGGGTTCTTCCGGTCCGGCCACGTCCGCCGCGGAGGACTCGCCGTCGGCGCCGCCCGGGGGCGACGCGCCTTACGTCACCCCGCTGGTCCGCAAGCTCGCGGCCGAGCACGCCGTCAACCTGGACGAGCTCACCGGCACCGGAGTCGGCGGGCGCATCCGCAAGCAAGATGTCATCGAGGCCTCCCGGGCCCAGCGCGAGGCCCAGGCCCCGCCCCAGAGCCCCCAGCCCCAGAGCCCTCAGCCGGACCAAGCGGCCCAGACGTACCAGGAGGCGCAGCCTGCGCCGGCCACGACCCAGCGGGAAGGTGACGCCCGCGCCGCCACCGCGCGCCCGGCCGTAGTCCCTTCCTCGCTGCGTGGCACGACCCAGCGCATGTCCAGGCCTCGCCGGGTGATCGCCCAGCGGATGGTCGAGTCGCTGCAGGTCTCGGCGCAGCTGACCACGGTGGTCGAAGCGGACGTGACGGCTATCGCCCGGCTGCGCGGACGGGCCAAGGGCGATTTCGAAGCCAGGGAAGGCGTCAAGCTGACGTTCCTGCCGTTCTTCGCGCTCGCCGCCGTCGAGGCCCTGAAGGTGCACCCCAAGCTCAACGCCGTGATCGCCGGGGATCAGGTCACCTATCACGACGCCGAGCACGTGGGGATCGCGGTCGACACCGATCGCGGGCTGATGGTGCCCGTCATTCACAACGCAGGCGACCTGAACATCGGCGGTCTGGCCCGCAAGATCGGGGATCTCGCGCAGCGTACGAGGTCAGGCCACGTCGGTCCGGATGAGCTGGCCGGCGGTACGTTCACGCTGACCAACACGGGCAGCCGCGGCGCCCTGTTCGACACCCCGATCATCAACCAGCCGCAGGTCGCGATCCTCGGCACCGGAACCGTGGTCAAGCGGGCGGTCGTGGTCGACGACCCGGCCCTCGGCGAGGTGATCGCGGTCCGCTCGATGGTGTACCTCGCGCTCACCTACGATCACCGGCTCGTCGACGGCGCGGACGCGGCCAGGTTCCTCACGACGGTGAAGAGCAGGCTGGAAGAAGGGGCCTTCGAAGCAGAACTAGGTCTCTAGCCGCCGGTGACGGTGACGAGGGATGCCCAGGGGCGCATGAAGGTCGCGGTTACCGGCTCGTCCGGGCTCATCGGTCAGGCGCTGGTGGCCAGCCTGCGAGCCGACGGCCACCAGGTCATCAAGCTGGTTCGTCAGCCCGTCCGGTCCGCGGATGAGGTCCGGTGGGACCCCCGCGCGGCCGACGCGGGATTCAGCCCGTCCCGTCTCGGTGAGCTGGACGGTCTTGATGCCTGCGTCCATCTAGCCGGAGCCGGCGTCGCGGACCACCGCTGGACGTCGAGGTACAAGGCGGAGATCAGAGCCAGCCGGGTCCTTGGCACCCGCGCGCTGGCGGGCGCTCTGGCCAGGCTCGGCTCGCCACCGGCGACCCTGGTGTCCGGGTCCGCCATCGGCTGGTACGGAGACACCGGCGGGCAAGACGCCGATGAGTCCGCGCCCGCCGGGGAGGCCTTCCTCTCGCGGGTGGTCTACGACTGGGAAGGGGCCGCCCAACCGGCGGCCGCCGCGGGCATCCGCGTCGTCCACCCGCGCACCGGCCTGGTTCTCACCCCAGGCGGCGGCATACTGTCCCGGCTGCTCCCGCTGGCCAGGTTGGGAGTGTGCCCGAGATTCGGTTCGGGTCACCAGGTCATGAGCTGGATTTCGCTGGCCGACGAAATCAACGCGATCCGGTTCCTGCTCGACCGTCGGGACATCAGCGGCCCGGTCAACCTGACTGCCCCCGCTCCGGTGACGGAGTCCGAATTCACCGCCACCCTCGCCGCAGCCGTTGGCCGCCGCGACCTGCCCTGGCTGCGGGTCCCGGCTCCGGCGCTGCGCCTCGGCCTAGGCGAGGCCGCCATCGAGATGCTGAACAGTGCCCGGATCGTGCCGAAGCGGCTAATCGAAGCCGGCTATGAGTTCCGCCACCCCACTCTGCCCGACGCCCTGTCCGCGGAACTCGCCTCAGCTAAGCCCGCTGACCACAGCTAAGCCGCCGGCCGCCCCTTAACCGTCAGCGGCGGATGCTGGCGCCCTTGTCACCACTTGCTGACAAACGTCAGCTTTCGGCGGCATGCAGGACAATGTCGAAATTCGCCAGGGCGAATGATCCGGTGAGGCCGTACTGGGCGGCCTGCGCTGGGTCGTCGACGGTGGCAAATTCCTTGATGAGGCTCTTCTTCACCGCAAACACCGCATCCGATTCGATATACGGGCTGCCTGCCACGAAAATATGCGTGGTCAGCGTCCGGTAGCCGGGGGCGGTGACGATGAAATGGATGTGCGCCGGCCGGAACGGGTGCCGGCCAGTCGCGTTCAGCAGTATCCCGGCCGGCCCGTCGGTCGGTATCGGGTAATGGCTCGGCACGATGGTGCGGAACCAGAACGACCCAGCTTTGTCGGCAGTGAACAGGCCGCGGCCGTTGGCCCGCGGCTGCACATCGGGCTGCTGAACGTCGTAAAACCCCTGATCGTTCGCCTGCCAGACGTCGAGCTCGGCGCCGGGCAACGGCGAGCCATCGGCGGAGAGCACCCGGCCGCGGACGATGCACGGCGTGCCGGTGCCGACGAAATCGATGGTTTCACCGAGCTCCCGGCGAGGAGACGTCACCACGTGGAAAGGGCCGAGCACGGTGGATTCCGTGGCCCCGCCGGTCCGGTTATTGATCGTCTCCACCAGCATGGAAATGCCGAGCAGGTCGGAAAGCAGGATGAATTCCTGCCGCTCGTCATCGCATTTCTGGCCCGTCGCGGTGAGGAACTCGACCGCCCGCTCCCACTCTGCGATCGTGGGCTCCGTTTCCCTGACGAAAGCGTGCAGATGCCTGACGAGGCTATCCAGCAGTTCACGCAGCCGGGGGTCCTGAGTTTCCGCGAAGCTCTCGATGACCGCGTCGGCGGCCGTCTCCTCGGTGAAGTCGGTGGTCATGGCCGATAGGTTAGGCGCGCGGAGCCCGCAGCGCCACATCAGCGACCGGGGCCAAGATGGCGCCGTCTGCCGGGTTGACCTCGGATCATCCGATTCTTAAGACGCGTGACGATCAGTGACCATAACCTTGGCCGCGCGAGACTTAAGTGGGGCAGGTAGCGCTTCGTCAAGGCCAGCCGCGAACAGCGGTACACGCCACAGCGGCGGCACGGGGCCATCCACTCCCGCCAGCTGCATCACGGTGTGCACGGTGACCCGGGTGAGCCGCCGGGCGCTCGCGAACATCAGGAAGGCGAGCGGAAGCTCGGCCAGCACCGCGGAAACGATACTCGCCACGAAATCGTGTGAGCCGTAATCCAGCGCCACGTCGAACCAGGCGTCGCACACCAGCAGCGTTCCGGTGATGACCATGAGAAAGATGACAACCTGGCGCTGATGCCACGCGGCCCAGCCCGTCGCGGCGAACCCCGCCAGCTCGGCGATGTCCAGCCCGACCCACGCCGTCCGCCAGTCATCCGAGGTGTAATGCCCGGGCAAGGTCAGGATAAGGATCGCGATCCATCCGCCCAGGCCGACACAGCACCCCAGGATGAGCAGCAGGCCGAACCGCCTGCGCCGCCGCAACCGCGGATCGATGAGCGGGTGCGGCACGTCAATAGCAGCCAGGGCGTGGGCTAGCTCTAGCCGCTCGTCCCGGGTCATCCGGCGCAGTTCAGCCTCATCGATCACATAGCTATTCTGCGCCGGCCCCTCGTCCGGTTACTGCGCGCCCGGTCCCGGTAAGACCGTACGGCGGGCCCGCTCGGCTCGCTGCAGCGCGCGCCCCCCCGGGAACGCCTCTTCGAGCCCGCCGCCGGCCAGGGGCGTGCGG
>JALYVS010000010.1 GCA_030853115.1 Actinomycetota bacterium | reverse complement strand
GGCCGCGCGTACCGGGGTTCCGATGATCGCCTCCACCCTGACCGACGATCCGCTGGAGGACGTCGCCGCCCAGTTCGGCGGGACCCCCGGTTTCTTCCAGCTCTACACGCCGACCGACCGGGAGCTGGCCGCCAGCTTGGTGTCGCGGGCCGAGGCCGCGGGATTCAAGGGCATCGTGGTCACCCTCGACACCTGGCTGACCGGCTGGCGGCCGCGGGATCTGGCCGCCAGCAACTTCCCGCAGCTGCGCGGGCACTGCCTAGCCAACTACTTCACCGACCCGGTATTCGCGGCCCGGCTCGGCCATGACCCGGCCGCGGACCCGGCGGCGGCCATCGGGCTGTGGGCCCGGCTGTTCGGGAACCCCTTGACCTGGGATGACCTGCCCTGGCTGCGGTCGCTGACCACGCTGCCGCTGCTGGTCAAGGGGATCTGTCATCCCGACGACGCCCGCCGGGCGAAAGACGGCGGGGTGGACGGGATCTACTGCTCGACCCACGGCGGCCGTCAGGCCGACGGCGGGTTGCCGGCCCTGGACTGCCTGCCCGGTGTCGTGGCCGCGGCCGGCGGCCTGCCGGTGCTCTTCGATTCAGGCATCCGATCCGGCGCCGATGTGATCAAGGCGCTGGCGCTGGGGGCCACCGCGGTCGCCGTCGGCCGGCCTTACGCCTACGGGCTCGCGATCGGCGGCGTCGACGGTATCGTCCACGTGCTGCGCAGCCTCCTGGCCGAAGCCGACCTGATCATGGCCGTCGACGGCTATCCCACCCTGGCCGACCTGAACCCGGACAGCCTGCGCCGTACCTGTTCGCACGGCTGAGGCCCTGCCGGCCAGCTCGGACCTGCCGATCAGCTCGGACCTGCCGGTCAGCTCCGCTTGAGGCTGCCGATGCCGAGGGATCCGGCGTGCGAGGACGACAGGCCTTCTTCCACCTCGCGGACGTAGGCCGCCGGGTCCTTGTCCACGACTGGGACGCCCGCGTAGTTCCGCGCCTCGTAAGCGGCGAAGGCGACGGCAAGGTCATGCCGGCGTTGCAACCCGGCGAGGCGGCGGAAGTCAGTCAGGCCCTCGCGTTCCTCCTCGCCCATGTGGTCGCTGTTAGCCAGGTTCGCCGCGGCGACCGCGGCGTACCAGCCGTCGGTGCCGACCTGATGCCGGGCGACCTCGGTCACCGCGTCCCTGATCTCGTTGTGGTCTGCGATGGCGTCCAAGGTCTCTTCCTCCACCCCGGTGGCACGATGCGCGGCCAGTCCCACCTGCAGCAGCTCGGGATAGAAGATCTCTTCCTCGGCCGCGGCGTGCAGCTCGAGGAACACCGCGAGACGGCCCCATACCTCGGTCAGCACCCCGGTTTGGGCGCGGTCGATCTGCTCCAGGATCGCAAACAGGCGACGTTGCTCATGGTGATCGTCAAGGATCAGCTGGGTGATATCCACAGTCCCTCCCGGCACCGCATGTCAGGGGCCACTGGCATGCCCTCAGGCAGCCGACGATAACGCATCCCAGCCTACGATCTCCTCCGGCCCCGCACCGGCGCTCATCCTCGCCTCGCCTACTGCCTTCAATTCCGGCTACCGGTGGTGGTCCGGCGCGGCCTGGACGAGCACGTGATAACCGCCCCGCCACTCGCCGCACCCACCGGCCGGATGAGCTGGCAGTGAGTACGCGGTTCTCCAGTGGTTTAGCCTCGGTGAGCGGGGTACCTGACCGGTCATGTTCGAGGCTGACAATATTCGCGACTGGCGCGGGCAGGACGTCGTAGATCCCGAGAGCGACAAGATCGGTGAGCTCGAAGCGGTCTACGTCGACACTGGCACCGATCAGCCCGCCTTTGCATCCGTCAAGATCGGCATCATCGGTCGGCACCGGCTGACCTTCGTGCCGCTGGACCGAGCCACCGTCGGGCCGTCCTACGTCCGCGTGGCGTACCCGAAGAAGCTCGTCAAGGACGCGCTCACCATCGACACCGACGGCGAGCTGGCCGCCACCGACGAGCCGGTAGTGTTCGAGCATTACGGGCTCGCGTATCAGCCAGGCGCCAGCGGCGAGCGCCGCCTAGGCCGCCGCTAAACCTGGAGGGGAGGTCTCGCGATGGTGTTGTTCTTGCTGGTCGTGCTGGTAGCGGTGGCCCTGGGGATCGTCGGAGTAGTCGCCAAGGGGCTGCTCTACCTGCTCATCATCGGCATCGTGATCCTCGCCGCCGACCTGGTCTTCGGCGGCTTCCGCCTCCGGGGCCGCCGGAACCGCCCGGCCCGGTGACGAGCCCGCCCGCCATCGCGCCGCCAGGCACCGAGAAACCGCGGCGTTACCGGCCGAAACTGCGTTATGAGCTCATCGGGTGCGGACTGCATGGTCATGAGCTGGTCGGTACTGATGCCGCCCGCATCCGGCCGGAGGACCGCCTCGTCGTCCGCGAGCACGACGGCCTGCGCTGGCACCGGTGCCTGCGCTGCGACTCCTGGCTCCTGCTTCCCCCGCCAGCGCATCCGGCCCGGCCGCTGCCGCCGGACCGCGCGCAGATCGACTTGCCGCTCCGAGGGCGGCCACTGCGTGACCGTTACGTGCTGCGCCTGATCGCCGTCGACCGCGTTGTCCATGTCCTCGTGCTGGGGACGATAACGGTGGTCATCTTTTTGTTCGCCCACGACCGCAGCCAGCTGCACAGCGACTACACCCGGATCCTGGCCAACCTGCAAGGCGGCCTCGGCGGCCCGATCGACGACACCGGCCACGGCGTGTTCTCCGAGCTGAACCGGCTCTTCGCTTACTCACCCACCCAGCTGTACCTCGCCGGGACCGCCATCGCGGTCTACACGGCCGTGCTGGCCTGCGAGGCGTTCGGGCTGTGGTTCGCCCGCCGGTGGGCTGAGTACCTGACCTTCGTCGAGACCGCCATCTTGGTGCCGTTCGAGATCTATGAGCTGACGACCAAGGTCTCCGCCCTCAAAGTGCTCACGCTCATCATCAACCTGGCCGTGGTCGCCTACCTCTTGATCTCCAAACGGCTGTTCGGGCTACGCGGCGGAGGAGCAGCCGAGCAGGCAGAACGGCAGGCCGACACCGGGTGGCAGGCACTCGAACAAGCCGACCCGTACCTCGCCATCGAGGCCGGGGACACCTAGGAGCACAGCTCGCGGCCCCCGCCGGTTCGGTCGGGCCGCTCTCAGCCCTGCACGTTCAGCTTGCCGATGGGGTCGGTGGGCATGTCCATCGCTTCGAGCAGCTCGAGCAGCTCGTCTCGTTCAGCCGCGGTCACCGGCGCATTATCCGCGGCGAGCGAAGCCGCCAGCTCGATCGTCAGATCTTCGTACTCACCGCCCTCCTCCATCAGCTGAATACTCTCCAACGTGGGCGGCGGGACGCGTTCCGCGAACCTGGCCGGCAACGCTGACGCCCGCTGCGCAATCTCATACTTGTTCATCGGGTCTCCTCGGGTTACTCACTACTCCAGGACCGCCGCGACGAGGCCAGCCGCTCCAGATGCGTCCATCGTCCGCTACGACCACCACCACCTCTACCTCGTCGCGCGTACCGCGCGCCAGCCACCGGCTGTTCCAGGCTTGATAAATCGGCGGCTGATCAGGGCGGAGTGCGACGTCAAGAACGTTATCCATGATCTTCTTGTCATCCCAGCTGGCTGGAAACTCGGTCTTGCCGGGATTGCCCACTCCATGCCGATGGCCACCCCTGCCATCCGCGTCGCCGTCGAGAATGTGTGCGGAGCGTTCCGGAGTGACGCGGAGCGCGTCCAGCGGCGGACGTTTCCCGGGATCTACTGTGTCCCAACCGGAACGATCCTGGTGTACGTCGGCTGATGCGCCCTGGTTGTCTCGCCCATCGACCGGCTGACCAGCGGCGGCGCGGAGCGCCTCGTAGCACTCGGCGCGAGTTCGCAGCTCAGCAGGCTCCGCGCGCGCCGCAGGAGCGTCACCGGCTGATCCACCAGGTCGCCGATGCTGCTCCGGTTTGACGTCGTGGGGGCCGTCCAGTCCGTCGTCGTACCCGTCTAACGCCATCTGGCTCTCCGGAGCGTTCAGAACGGTAAGTACTGTGTACATCACAATGGGTTGATAATAGACGACGGCCGGGTTCCTGCCACCAATCGATATCCACCAATATGGCGAAACGCATCACGATACGCGATCAAGACTGCATGGATGTGACATTCTGCACTCTCTTTTGTGCAGGATGTCACATCCATGCACTGATTTGTCGCGAACGGCGGTCAGCGGCTAGTCCAGACCGGCTTCCGCTTGTCCCGGAACGCGGCGGGTCCTTCCTGCGCGTCGGCGGATAGGTAGACCGGCGTCCAGATCCGCTCGGCCTCATCGAAGACATCGGCCCGGGCCAGGTAGGCGGTCCGCTTGGCGGCCAGCACGGAAAGCGGGGCGTTCGCGGCGATCCGCTCGGCCAGCTGCTGCGTCCGGGGCCGCAGGTCGGCCAGCGGCACGACCTCATTGACCAGCCCGACCTCGTGCGCCCGCTGCGCGGTGACCGGGTCGCCGGTGAGCAGGATCTGCAGCGCGATCCGGGGCGGGATGAGCCAGGGCAGTGGCGCGGCCCACGGGGCGCCCCGTCCCACCTTCACCTCGCTAATGGCGAACGTCGCGTGTTCCGCGGCCACGCACAGGTCACAGCACTGGGCGAGCAGGAAACCGCCGGCCCAGGCGATCCCGTTCACCGCGGCGATCGTCGGCTTGGCGATATCGATGTTGCGGCCGAACTGGGGGAGAAAGTCCAGCGGCGGTACGGTCAGCGCGGTATCAGCCATCTCCTTCAGGTCGCCGCCGGCGCAGAACGCCTTGTCCCCGGCCCCGGTGAGCACGAGAACCTTGGCGCTCTCGTCGTCGTTGAAGCGCCGGGCACCAGCGAAAAGGCCCTCCCGGACGGCCGCGTTCAGCGCATTGCGGGCCTCGGGCCGCTCGATCGTAAGCCACGCGACGCCGTTATCCACCCGGTAGCTGACCGCGTCTGTCATCGCGCCACTCCATTCGCTCTGGCCACCCGTTCTGGACGCGCTTCACAGCGGCGAGCCGGGGCCGTATAGTAACACATTAGTGAACCGCGAATCACTAGCGCCAATGCCGGAGGACGCCGTGGACCTCGATGTGACCAGCCTGCATCACCGGCGTGCCACCCACCGGTGGGAGCGGATGAGCGTCGGGGACCTGATCGAGCGGGTGACCTGGAGCCGGCCGGACAAGCTGGCCATCGTGGCCCGGCCGGGCGCCTGCGCGGACGAGCGGTTCGCGGCGCTGACCTACCGCCAGGCCGACCAGGTGGCGAACCAGGTCGCGCATGCGCTGCTGGCCCGCGGGCTGCAGCGCGGCGACGTGGTCTTGCTGTTCTGCGAGAACTCGGTCGAGGCTTACCTGGCCAAGATCGGCATCGCCAAGGCCGGACTGGTCGCTGCGCCGCTGAACCCGATGATGGCGGCTGACCTGGTCGCCGCCATGATCGACCTGGTCCAGCCGAAGCTGGCCATCGTGGACGCCGAGCTGTGGCCCAAGGCGGAGCAGCCGTTCGCCGCCCGGCAGCTTCAGGCCGGGATCACCATTACCCTTGGCGGGCCGCCGGTCCCGGGCAGCGTGTCGTTCACCGAACTGCTGGACGGCCAGCCCGTCGGGGAGCCGGAGGTGGAAATCCACGCCGACGACATCTGGGAGATCCTGTTCACCTCGGGGACCACCGCGCTGCCCAAGGGCGTGATGATCTCGCACGCGTGCAGCTACTCGGCCGGATTCGGGTTCGCGCTCTCGCTGACCCGCGGACTCCGGCTCGAGTCCGACCTGAAGGTCGGCACCTATCTGCCGATGATCTACCACGTAGGTGATCAGCCGTTCACTTACTCGGTGTTCTTGTGCGGTGGCACGCTGGTGCTCGGCCGCCGTCCGAACCCCGAGCACATCGCCGAGATGATCGACGCCGAGAAGGTGACCGCGTTGTGGGCCGGGTCGCCGGCCATGGTGCGGGCCGTGGACGCGGCGCTGACCGCGCGACCGGACCTGGACGCGCACAGCTTGACCGTGGTGGTGTACGGCTGGGCCGCGCTGCCTCCGGCCACGCTGGCCTCGATGAAACGGCACTGCGGGCAGGACCTGTGCGCGTTCGAGATCTTCGGCCAGACCGAGTCGATCTCCTGCCACCGGTTCTGGCCCGATGAGTGGCCGGAGCTCTACGCGGCGACGGCGCCCCAGGACAATTACGTCGGGGTGCCGAGCCCGATCCTGGCCTCGACGGTACTTGACCCCGACGGCGCTGATCTCGCGGCCCGGCCCGGCGTGGCCGGCGAGGCGGTGTACCGGTCCCCGGCCGTGATGGCCGGTTACTACCGGGACGAGGCCGCGACCCGGCACGCGTTCCGGTACGGCTGGTTCCACTCCGGTGACAGCTGCGCCTACGACGACGCCGGCCTGCGGATCATGGTTGACCGGTACAAGGACATCGTCAAGACCGGCGGGGAGAACGTGTCCAGCCTGCGGGTCGAAGCGGTGCTCGCCCAGCATCCCGACGTGGCCAAATCTGCGGTCATCGGGTTGCCGCACCCCCGCTGGAGCGAGGCCGTGACCGCGGTGGTGGTGCTGCGGGACGGGGCCCAGGCCACCGAGGAGGACCTGATCAAGCACTGCCGGGCCAGCCTGGCGGGCTACGAGACGCCCAAATCGGTGCTGTTCGCGCCCGACCTGCCCGAGACCGTGGGCGACAAGGTCCTGAAGTACAAGTTGCGCGCCGAGCACACCGGCTACTACGGCTCGCCATGATCCATGCCGGTCACCGGCTGGCCGCCGGGGGCTAGCGGAACCTGCTGCCAGATCACTTCCAGGTGCTCCGGCCGGCCGAAACGCTCCAGCCGGCCGGCTACGAGTTCCTGGATCCGGACCAGAGCTTCGGCGTCGGCAGCCTCGGCCCGCAGCGTCAGCGTGCCCGGCGAAACGCTCATGGTGCACTGGCCCCAGCTCAGCCGGAGCGTACCGTGCGTGCTTGACCATTCGACCTGCTGCATAGTGGGCGGTCCGCCGCCGCCGCCGTGCGCCCGCGGCCGGTGGCGCAGGGGACGGCCCATCTTGCTGGCGTGGCTACAAAGCCGGATGAGGTACTTGCCCGGGTCGGCGGTCTGGACGTGAGCTTCGGCAGCCAGCATGGTGTTCCTTCCTTCAGAGCGGCCTTCCTGACGTCGGCCGACCTAGTACCACCGCCTCAGTTTATCAATACATACTGTCTCTAACAATACATGGTGTCTCTATTAATACACCGTGTCCTGGTAAAGACAGAGCGGATAGGATAAGCCGGTGCCTAAGCTGTGGACCGACACGGTTGAGGAGCACCGCCGTGCGGTCCGGGACGCGACCCTGGATGCCGCCGCGAAGCTGGTGGCCGAGCACGGGATGGCTGCCGTGACGATGTCGAAGATCGCCGCGGAGACCGGTATCGGGCGCGCGACGTTGTACAAATACTTCCCCGACCTCGAAGCCATCTTGCTGGCCTGGCATGAACGCCAGGTCAACAGCCACCTCGAACAGCTGGACCGGATCCGGGCCCAGGCAGGTCCCCCGGGGCGGCGGCTCGAAGCCGTTCTGGCGGCCTACGCCGGGCTGACGCGAGCACGCCCGCACGACGCCGGGCTATCTGCCGCGCTGCACCGCGGCGAGCACGTGCTCGAGGCTCATCAGCACCTGGCCAGCCTGGTCGAAGGCCTGCTGGCCGAGGCGGCCGGGACCGGCGAGGTCCGCGACGACGTGCCCCCCGGTGAGCTCGCGGATTACTGCCTGCACGCCCTCGCGGCCGCGAGCAGGCTGCGTGAGGAGGCTGCGGTCCGCCGCCTCGTCACCGTCACGCTCGACGGGCTGCGGCCACCGGGCCGGCTGCGGTCAGCTAGATCGCCGCAGGCGCACCCGGGGCCCGCTGCGGTGCGCGGTGGGTAAACAATGGTGCCCAACGTTGTACCGAACTAGCAGAAAGTAAGACATGCGGCTTCCTATCAAGCTACGGCACTTGCCGCCCCGCATCACGGCGGGCGCGTTCATTCTCAACTCAGGCCTGGGGAAGTGGTCCGCCGACGAGGAGACCGCCGCCCAGCTCCACGGCTTCGCGGTCGGCACTTACCCGTTCCTGGCCAAGCTCAAGCCCAAGGATTTCGCCAGGCTTCTCTCGGTGAGCGAGCTCGCGCTCGGCGCGGCGCTGCTGCTGCCCGTCGTCCCGGCCGTCGTCGCGGGCGCGGGCCTGACCGCGTTCTCCGGCGGCCTGCTCGGCCTGTACGCCAGGACGCCTGGCATGCGCAAGGACGGTACCCCGTTCCCGAGCCAGCAGGGCATCGCGCTGGCCAAAGACATCTGGATGCTGGGCATCGGCCTGGGCCTGGTCGTCGACGGTCTCACCGACTCCGACTAAGTCCGAACGGACCGTGGTACCCCTGGTGTTGCCGCGGTCGTGGTCTGCTTCCGTCGTGCCGAGGGGAATCCAGGTGCCGACTCGCCGCGCCGCCGCGAGGCTGGCCCACGCGGTCAGTTCGACCAGCCCGGAGTCGCCGGGGCGGCTGGTCCGGAACGTTCGGACGACGGAACGGTCGACCTGAGAGGAGGCGAGCGCGGTGAGCAGCGCGAGACGTCCGGCCGGCCGGTCGGCAGCCGGCAGGCTGGACACGGCACTATCGGCCCACTCACGGCTCGGGCCGCGCGGCTCGCCGTGCCAGTTTTCCAGTTCCGTCGTGACCAGGTCGCGGACCGATGGTGGTACGGACCGGGCGCCGGCCGCGTCGATGGCGGCGCAGCCACGGGCGAAGGCATCCTGCGTGACAGGATCACCGCTGGCCCAGGACAGGTCGCTGGGTAGCGACGCCGCCGGCAGCAGCTCCAGCGACGTGCCAGGCTGGTGGGAGCGCCCGGCGGCCGGCCGCATCCTGCGGTCGAGGATCCACATGACCGGGCCCAGCGCCATCTTCGGAGCTCCCGGCGGTAGCGGGACCTCGGTGAGGAAGACATTCACCATGCGGTTGTAGTAGTGGAACAGGACCGCGGTCCCGATCAGTTCCGGCGCCTCCCCGGCGGGGCACGCGGGTTCATGCCGCCGGGCGCCTTCCTCGGTCCTGCAGGCCCGCGCCCACGCGGTGACCGCCCGCAACCGAGGGTCGGCGATCGACTCGGCGGGCTGGTCCGCGAGGACCAGTCCCTCTGCTAGTCCGGAGACCATGGTGCTGTGCACGGCGACGCACCACGGGCAGGTATTGCCGAGCGAGACCGTCGTGGCGACAGTTTCCTTAGCCGCCCGGGAAACCTCGCGGGCGGCCAGCAGGGTCTCACGCAGCATCAGCCAGCTCGCGGCGAGCACCTGTGGTGCCGGAGACAGCAGGACGAGCGACGGCGCCAGCACGCCGAACTCCTGCTCGACCTGTTCGTAGACCCGGCCGACCAGGCCTTGCGCCGCGCCCGGGCGAACCGGTGACACGTACCGGACCTGAGTCAGCCCCAGCTGCCCGAGCACCGTGGTGAGCCGCTTGCTGGTCATCAGCCATCCTTTCGATCGCTGGGAACAGGCAGGCCTCGCTACGCACGAGCATATATTTGGTCTGGACCAGGCTCTTTCTTCACGAATGCCGGTTTTGCTCGCCTCATCCGGCCGCCGCGTTTGGTGTACCGCCGTTTCAGGCTGACGATGCCGGCCACGTGCCGGGAATGTTGAAGCGCTGAGGCGCCGGTCAGGAGATCGCGGTCTTGACCAGCTCGGCGACCTTCTTCTCCACCGCGGGGCTCCAGTGCTTCAGCGCGTACGACACCGGCCACGCGTCGCCGTCGTCGAGCTTCGCCGTGTCCTGGAAGCCCAGGGTCGAGTAGCGGTAGCTGAACTTGCCCGCGTTCTGAAAGAAGACGACGACCTTGCCGGCCGCGTTCGCGTAAGCGGGCATCCCGTACCAGGTCTTCGGCGACAATTCGGGCGCGGTCTCGGTAACCGTCACATGTACGCGCTCGGCCAGCGCGCGATCCTCCGGCGTCATCTCCGCGATGCTGTCCAGGACTGCCTGCAGGCCGTCGGCCTTCTTGGCGCCCTTGCTGCCCTCGGCGCGCAACTCGGCGGCGCGCTTCTTCATCGCGGCGTGTTCGGCGGCGGTAAAGCCCCCGGGCTCGGTTTCGGCACTCTTGGTGGGCATTCGGCGTCCTTTCCTGGCGCTCTGGGGCTCGGTGTCATGTCCGGCCTTCTCCAGAAAGGCTAGGCCAGGCCACACCGCGGTGCTTCTTGATTCCTGACCGGATCAAGGCCCGCCGGGCGCCCGCACATTCTTGAACAAGCCAGGTCCACTGGAATCGCCAGGCTTGTCAACGCTTGGCCGTAGCCGCCGCCGGCCCGGGAATCAACTGCTGCCCGTGTCCTCGTGACTGGCCTGGCCGGGCGCGCTGCCGAGCTCGTCGGCCAGGCCCGTCCCGCGGTCGGCCAGCGGGGCGCCGATATCCCAGGCCGACCCCTCGACCGCGGGAAGGCCGCCGATGATCGGAACGACCGAGCCGTCCTCGCCGACAGCCTGGCCCGTTTCGATGAGGTACCCAGGATCGTCGGCGGGCTGGGAGGTGCCCGGCTCCGGCTGGGGCGGCGAAGCCGGCTCCTGCTCGGGCGGCGCTGATCTCGTCGGGTCGGTTTCGGTCATATTAGCTATCTCCTTGTGCGTTCACGTTCATGGTCCGGCAGGCAAGCGCTGGCCGAGTTTGTCCCCATGGACAGGATCCAGCCCCAGCCGATTCATCGCCAACTCGGGCTACCCTCAGGGCGGCCCTCCTAACCAGGCCGGGAACGGCGGTGCTCCAGCCCCCCGGCATCGCTCAGCCTCGACCGGCGCCACTCCCAACGACCGGGACGGTGACCATTACCATCAGTCCTTAGCGCCGAGCGCCGGTCGCGTCCCAGGAGAGAGGCAGCATCATGAGGACGATCATCTTGGTCGGCGTAGGTGCTCTTATCGCGTTGGCAGGGGTCATTTTCACCCTCCAGGGCGTTGGTGCCATCGGCGGAAGCGTCATGTCCGGCGACACCTTCTGGGCGCTGGCGGGCCCGGTAATCGCGGTGATAGGCCTAGCCATAGCCGTTGTAAGCCTGCGCCGTCGGCACGCCTCTTAACCGCCCGGCCCGGTAAGTTTCTTGCGCCTGGCCCGGCCATCTTGCGCCTGGCCCGGCCAGGAGACCCATCGACACATCCGCATGCCGCGTCCGGGTCCTGCGAATCGGTCATGCGGTGATTTAAGGGACCAGGATCCGGTCCGCGCCGGAACAACGTGGAGGGTTTGCGCTGTGAGAGAGTTTTAGGGGTTCTGTCCCTAAAACTCTCGACACAGCTAGAAATCAACACGTTAATCCGTTCTTGATGGTTTGACCGTGGTGAAGGCGGGATGTGAGGGGTTCTCGGGGCTGATGGGGTGCGCTGGCGGGATCCGCGGAAGGAACGAGCGACAGCGGGGGACGACGTACCAGGATTACTGTCGCGCACCCCAAACGGGATTACTTCGCACCAGCGGTCGGCAAGTGTTTAATGAACGCTGTCCGGACTGGCCAGCGCATCGCAGGGCGATCGCGTCCCAGGTAGGCATGGGTCGTCCTCGTGCCGATCTGGTCGATATACGGCAATTCGACCCGATGCGGCTAGGGTTCCGACGTTCCTGCCGCTTCCGCTTGTGCTATCAGAGGGCCGTACATCTCCGCGTAGTTCTCGTAGTTCCAGGGGGCATCAGGGTTCGCGCGGGCCTGCTCGTCGAGCATCTTGGCTTCCTCGCCGACCAGGATCCGCCAGGCTCCGGACCGCACCCCGTCCAGGATGACGGTTGCCGCCTGCGCCGCGCTGAATCCCTGGTCCCGGAATGCATCTTTCAGTCGCGGGATCGCCCGGCGCAGGTCATCGGCGGTGAAGTCTTCGGCCAGCAGGCCCATCCCGATGAAAATGGTTCGCGCGATGTCGGGGATCTGCTCCAGCAGTTCGGCGTCGCTCAGCTGCTCCCACTCTGGCAGGCCGAGGGCGCGGCGGGAGGTCTCAGCGATGTCGGTGTTCACGACGCCCGGCATGACCACGACGACCCGGACCTGCGGCGCATTGGAGCGCAGGTCCTCGATGAGCGCTTCGGAGAAGCCCTTGATGGCGAAGTTGGATGTGCTGTAGGCGGTGATCGGCGGCGCACCCGGGCCTGCGGTGGCCCAGAAGCCGGCCACGCTGCTGGTGTTGACCAGGACACCGTCGCCGCTGGCGATCAGCAGCGGCAGGAACGTGCGCGCGCAGAAGTACACGCCCTGCCAGTTGATGGCGAAGGTGCGCTCCCACTCCTGGCGGGAGTCCTTGACGAAGCTGGCGCCGCCGAAGACGCCCGCGTTGCTGAAGACCAGGTCGACGTGATCGGAGGCGTGCTGCTCGAGTAGCTCATCGCGGAACCGCAGGATTTGCGCCTCATCGGAGACGTCGCAGGCATGGCTGGTGACCCGGACGCCGGGCGGGGCGGCCGCCCACGCCGTGGCCGCGGTGACCGCGACGGAGTCTGGATTCAGGTCGCACGCCGCGACCGAGCAGCCCTGCGTCGCGAGCTGGCGGACCAGCTCACGGCCTATCCCTGAGCCCCCGCCGGTCACCACCGCGAGCCTGCCGGTGAAAGAGTCCACGGCCATGATCCTTACCTGCTGTGCCATTGCCGGTCAACGGTCCAGGGTGCCTGTCGCTCGGCGACCCGCCGGGACGCGTAGCTCATCTCCGCGACGACCGTGCGGATCCGGCGGCGCGCTTCCCGGAGGCGGCCACCCCGGCCGGCCGGGGTGGCCGGTACTGCCGCCCGAGCCTGAATATTTGGTGGACTAGCGGTGCGGTCATTTTGCCTTGTCCTGTCTGCCAGTACCTGGCCGGCCTTCCGGCCCTCAGCCCAGGTTCGTCCGCCCGGCCGGTCCGCGGCAGGGGTCGTTTAGCCCCTCTTGCCGCAGGCCATGTCCGGGGGTGGAATCACCCACAGCGCCGCGCGGCGAGCTGCTGGCCGGCCAGGCCCGCTGCGTAAGGCCATGGCTGCATTAGACCAGGCTGGCGCTGAGGGCCAGGCGGGTGAGGTCGGCGCGGCGCCGGCATCCGGTCTTGTCGCGGATGCGGTCCAGGTGCGAGCCGACGGTGCGCACGCTGATGGACAGCTGGCCGGCAATCTGCGCGTCGGTGTGCCCCCGGGCGACCAGGGTAACCAGCTCCCGTTCCCGGGGGCTGAGCGCTTCCAGACCCGGTGCCGCGGCCGGCGGCTCTGGGCCCGCGGCGGTGAGCATGAGGGCGTACTCGGCCGCGGTGGCCAGGCTCATCGCCTTTCCGCGTTCCTCGGCCGCCTGCGTCTGAGCCGGTCCGAGCGCCCGCCGAACTTCGCGCAGGGATTCCTGCCGCTGGACCCAGCCCTCGGGCAGATCCGGGTGTGACGGGGCCGAAAACCCCTCGCGCTCTGGCGCGACCACCGCGGCCCATACCGTGACGGCCTCGGCGGAGCGCCCGGTCCAGGCGCACAGGTACCCGCAGCAGTCCAGGTCCTCGATCACCTTTCTGCGCACGCCGGTCCGCAGGGCGGTCTGGAGGGCTTCCCGCAAGTGCAGGGAGGCGTCCGCGTAACGGCCTGAGCCCAGGTCGAGAACCACCATCTTCTCCAGCAGATTCCCCAGACTCCACAGGTCGCCCACGTCCCGCGCGCTAGCCAGCGCGGCGGCACACGTCCGCTCGGCAGCGGCCAGATCGCCGACCTCGATCAGCACGGTCGTCAGGGTGTGGCCGCACGCCCGGGCCTCCGGGCCGTGCAGGCCGGCCGAGATGCGCTCCGCCTGCCTGGCCAGCTGCACGGCGCCGACGCGGTCGCCGCCGACGCAGGCGACCAGGCTGAGAACCGCCAGGGCCAGCGCCTCGGCAGCCAGGTGCCCACCGTCCCGGGCCAGGGCCAGGGATCGGCGGGCATCGCCGGCCGCCTCGGCGATCCGTCCCATGCCAAGCAACGTCGCCGACCGGCTGCGCAGGCAGCTGGCCAGCAGCGGGAACGGCCCGCGGTCCCCGATGGCGTCGCGGACCGCGGTGAAGTGGCGCAGCGCCCCGGCCGGGTCAGCCGAATCCAGCGACGCCTGACCGAGCCAGATATGACCGGCGCACCACGCGTCACTGCCCGCGGCCGTGCCGTCGACGGCTGCGCGCAGCAACGGCACCTGACTCGCGAGCCGGCCACGGACCTGCCACCACCACGCCAGCGCGACCGTCAGCCTCGGTGCCACGGCCGCGTCATGACCCGAGGCCGTATCGTGTTCCAGGGCCCAGTCCAGCACCCAGCGCATGGTGGCGTCCTCGGCATCCAGCCACCGGGCCGCGGCCACCTCGCCGGTCTCGGCCGTCAGCCCTGACATGGCATCCTCGGCCACCCGCAGCGCGCACCCGGCCAGCGCGGCGGCAACGGCGTCAGCCTCGCTGGCCTCGGCCAGCAGCCCCGCCCCGTAAGCCCGCAGCGTCTCCAGCATCACATACCGGGACCGGCCGTCCAGGCCGGCCCGCGGCGGAACCAGCAGCGAGCAGTCCACAAGATGCAGCACGGCCGGCCTGGCGTCAGCCCCCGCGATCGCCTCGGCCCCCTCCAGCGTGAACGGCCCCGGGAACACCGACACCGCGCGGAACACCCGCCGCTCCCGTTCGTCCAGCAGCCGGTAACTCCACTCCACAGCCGCCGCCAGCGACTGCTGCCGGGCCGCCGCGAGCCGGTCCCCCGCCGCCAGCAAGGTGAACCGGTCATCGATCCGGTCCAGCAGCTGCGCCACGCCCAGCGCCTCGACCCGAGCCGCCGCCAGCTCAATCGCCAACGGCATCCCGTCCAGCCGCGCCACCAGCCGTGCCACCACCGGCGCGGTCTCCCCGTCCAGCACGAAACTCGCGTCAGCCCGGCGGGCCCGGTCCGCGAACAGGGCCACCGCCTCCGACCCGGCAGGATCCGCCGGATCATCTGGGTCAGGCAAGGTCAGCGGCGCCAGCCGGTACCGCGCCTCCCCGGCTATCCGCAGCGGCTCCCGGCTGGTGGCCAGCACCCGCACATCATCGGCGCCGAGCAGCAGCCTGCCGCACAGCTCCGCCACCGCGCCGATCACCTGCTCGCAGTTATCCAGCACCAGCAGCAGCTGCCGCCGGGCCAGCGCCCGCGCCAGCGCATCGGCCGTGGCCACCGAGGGCAGTTCCCGGATCCCCAGCGCCGCCGCCACCGCGACCGCCACCTGCGCCGGATCTTGCACCGCTGCCAGCTCCGCCAGCCACACCCCGTCAGCGAACCGGCAGGCCACCTGCCTGGCTACTTGGCCGGCCAGCCGCGTCTTCCCGGAACCCCCGGGCCCGGTCACCGTCACCAGCCGGTATTGGCCCAGCTGGTCGGCGATCTCGTCCACCACCCCGGCCCGGCCCACGAAACTAGTCAGCGTGGCCGGAAAGCCGTGCGTACTCCCCGTCGCGTCAGCCGCCGCAGACCGCTCCACAGCGGTTACCATAACCGCGCACCACCGCCGCGGTACAGCTGTCGGCCCATTCAGGATCCCCTTGACGGCTACGCTCAGCCTCCGAATTCTGCGCCGAGGCCGCACTCATAGTGGACTGCGGGCGGTTATCAACGGGACCTTCACCGCAGTCCCGTCAAGGACGTGGCCGGGTATTACCTCCAGGCCAGCGAAAGCGGGGGAGAATCGCCCCGGCCGCTGGTGAGGCCCCGGACGGCACACAGCTTGCCGGGCTCCGAACGGCGGTCGCAGGGCCGCCGGCCCGTGCGAACTCGAACGGGGAACCTGACCTGCAGTTTTCGGGTGGAGCTGAGGGGATTTGAACCCCTGACCCCCTCGATGCGAACGAGGTGCGCTACCGGACTACGCCACAGCCCCGAGAACCTTGGTCAGCCTAGCAAAAGAAGTACCCTGCCCGTGCATCGCTGCTTGCGCCGGCGCCATCTCGGTCCCGGAGGTCGCGGATCACCCGACGGCAGGGTTGCGGATCACCTGATGACAGCGGCGCGGCGAGCCGGCATCATGGACATCATCCAGCCGACCCGGAGGAGGTCCGCGATGACGACGCCCGCCACCGTGCCCGGCTGCCCGGTCGATGAGGCCTTCGACCCGCTCTCGCCCGAATTCCTCGCCGATCCCTACGCGGCCATGTCAGCGCTGCCGCTGGCCAGCGCGCCCGTCTTCTTCGCCCCGTCGATCGGCTACTACGTGATCACCAGGTACGCCGACATCGACGCGGTGTTCCGCGATCCGGTCGCGTACTCCGCGGCCGTGGCGCAGGCTCCGCTGGTCCCGCTGGTGGCCGAAGCGCAGCGGATCCTGCTGGCGGGCGGCCACAAGCCCGCGCCGACCATGGTCAGCCTGGACGAGCCCGGGCACGCCAGGCTGCGTAAGCCGGCCGCCCGCGCGTTCAGCATGAAGCGGGTCACGGCCATGATCCCCACCATCGAGGCGACCGCGAAACGGCTCCTGGACCAGCTCGCCGACGCGCCCGAGTTCGATCTGGTGGACGCGCTGGCCTTCCCGCTGCCCGCCAACATCGTCTTCACCCTGATGGGCGTGCCCGAGCGGGACTTCGCGCAGCTCAAGTACTGGTGCGGCTACCGGGCGGCGCTGTCGTGGGGCCGTCCGGCGCCGGAAGACCAGGTCGAGATCGCGACCACCATCACCGCGTACCGCGGCTACGTCCGCGACCTGGTGGACGTCAAGGTCCGCGCGCCCGGCGACGACCTGACCAGCGACCTGATCGCCATTCACGACGAAGATCCAGAACGGCTGACGCTCGACGAGATCTCCTCGATCTTGTTCTCGCTGTCGTTCGCAGGCCACGAGACCACCACCGGGCTCATCGGGAACACGGTCAGGCGCCTGCTGGAGGACCCGAGCCGCTGGGCGGAGATCGCGGAGCAGCCCGGGCTGATACCGGCCGCGGTGGAGGAGACGCTCCGCTATGACCCCTCGGTGCCCGTCTGGCGGCGGGTCACCACCCGGCCGGTCACGCTGGGCGGCGTGCCGATCCCGGCGGGTGCCCGGCTGTTCCTGTGGCTAGCGGCGGCGGGGCGGGACGCTGCGGCGTTCGGCCAGCCCGATCAGTTCGACCTGCACCGGGGCGACGCCGACCGGCATCTGGCGTTCGGGAAGGGCTTGCACTTCTGCCTCGGCGCGAACCTCGGCAAGCTCGAAGCGCAGATCGCCGTAGCCGAACTCGCTCGCCGCTACCCCGGCCTGCGCCTCGTGCCGGACCAGCAGCTCACCTTCCACCCCAATATCTCGTTCCGGGGTCCTCAGGTCCTGACCGTCCGCAGCCGGTGAGGCCCATGGCCGCCCCAGCCGGGGCGGCAGCTGCGTCAGCCAGCCGCCGAGCGAACTAAATCACCGACCGCCCGCCGCTTCGCGTCCGCGTACTGGTCGTAGAATTCCGCGCCGCCCTGACCCGCGGACGCCGAGATGTCGATGATCTCCGCGTCCGGAGCCGGCCCGGGCGCTGCCGGGGACGGAACCGCCACCGCGGGCGCGGGCGCCTCGGCTGCGATCTCCGCGGCCCAGGCCAGGGCCAGCTCCCGCCGTTCGGCATCGGCCTTGGAGGCTTCCCTGAGCAGGGCCAGGTAGCCGAGCAGCATGACGGTCGGCGGGGCCATCACCCACCAGGCCGCTAGCCCGGTGACCGCCAGCGCGCACGATCCGGCGGTGAGCACCAGCAGCATCCCGAGCAGGCGCCTGCGCGCGGCGAGGACCCGGCCGTGCTCCTGGTCGCTGCTGAAGCCGCCGTCGTCCCCGTCGCGACCATCCTGCTCGCGGCCGTCTTGCGCTACCCCGGGCCGCTCTGCTGTCTGGGGCCGCTCTGCCGTCTTAGTCCGCTCTGTCATCCCCGGCCGTTCTGCCCCGCGAGTCCGCGGCGCTTCCTCTCCGCGAGTCCGCGGCGCTTCCTCTTTCCTGACCCGGACTTGCGGTGGCGGCGTATCCGGCTGCACCTCGGCCACCGGCGTGTCCTGCGCGGTGGCGGCGTCGTCGCTGGCCCGCTCGCTGGTATCTCGGCGAAGCCACCGGGGGATGAGGACGCCCGCCCAGATGGCGATGATGGCGGCGTACAGTATCGCGCTGCTCAACGATCCTCCCCTCAGCGTGGCAAGCGCCGAACGGCCCGGGTGGCCGGGCAGCGGATGGCCCGGGCCTCGGGTGCGGGCATGCTCCTCCCCTTGAGCGTGCTCACGTGACGCAAAGTAATAGCTGGAGAGGGGTTAAACGAGTACCTGGCCCGGTGTGTCGCAACATTCCTCCCGGTAACCCCAAAAAGGCGCAACCGCGAGAGGCATCAGCCCGCGTTGGACCGGGAAGCCATCAAGATGCTCTGCCACCTCGGCATCAGCCCCTGCGGGACTTCCTCAGAGGTAAGCGCGTAACACACGTGGTCTCGCCAGGCCCCGTTGATGTGCAACTGCCGGACCCGAACGCCTTCTTCGCGGAAGCCGAGTTTTTCCACCACCCGCCGGGACGCGTGGTTCTCCGGCCGGATAGAGGCCTCGAGCCGGTGCAGGCCGACGACGCTGAAGCAGTGGTCGACGGCCATGGCCAGCGTGGTGGGGATGATGCCGCGCCCGGCGTAGGCTTCGTCGATCCAGTACCCCACTTGCCCGGACCGCGCCGAACCCCACGTGATCGACCCGACCGTCAGCTGCCCGACGAACTCCCCGCCGTAACTCACTACCCACGGGATGGCCTGTCCCTGCTTGGCTTCGCGCCGCATTGCCCGCACCATCGCGATGTACGGCCCGAGGCTGGACCGGTAGAGCGGCGTTTCCGGGTTGGTCGGCTCCCAGGGCCGCAGCCACGGCGCGTTCCGCACTCGTATCTCACGCCAGGTGCGGGCGTCTCCGACCCGGACCGGGCGCAGGGTTACCGGCTCAGCGAGCAGATGAGGCTCGGTGAGGGTGACCGGCCAGCCGCGCATGCGTCCCACGATCCCATCATTCCCCTGTATCGCTACTGACGCTACGCGATCCTCGATCAGCGTTTCGCACCAGTATCGGTCCTGACGTGATCGCCCCCGTTGATCTGCGAGACCGCGTGCCCCAGCACCGGGGCCAGCACGGCCATGCCGTCCCGGACTCCGCCGGTCGAGCCGGGCAGGTTGACGATCAGGGTCTGGCCCGCGACCCCGGCCAGGCCCCGGGACAAGATCGAGGCCGGCACTCCGGCCGCGGCCCCGGCCGCGCGCAGCGCCTCCGCGATGCCGGGGATTTCCCGCTCGAGGACCCGCCTGGTCATTTCCGGGGTCAGGTCGGCCGGGGTGAGCCCGGTCCCGCCGGTGGTGACGACGACGTCGTAGCCGCGGCCCAGCGCGTCCCGCAGCGCCGCCTCGACCGGGGCCCCGTCCGGGACGACCAGCGGCCCGTCCACCGAGTCGCATCCCGCCGCGCGCAGCAGCTCGACCAGCACGGGTCCCGACTTGTCCGGGTACACCCCGGCGGCGGCCCGGTTCGACACCGTGACTGCGAGGGCCCTGATCAGGGTCGGTTCCATCGGCCGGTCTTCCCGCCTTCTTTCCACTCGACCCGCACGTCGGTGATCACCGCGGCCGGGTCGATCGCCTTCACCATGTCGATCAGCGCCAGGGCGGCCACGGACACCGAGGTGAGCGCCTCCATCTCCACCCCGGTCCGGTCCGCGGTGCGGGTGGTGGCGGTGATGTCCACGCCCTCGTCGGTCACGGCCAGATCGACGGTGACCCCGTGCAGGCCAATCGGATGGCACAGCGGAATCAGGTCGGGTGTCCGCTTGGCCCCGGCGATCCCGGCGATCCGGGCGACCGCGAGCGCGTCACCCTTGGGTACCTCACCGGTCCGCAGGGCGGCGACCGCCGCCGCCGACAGCAGCACCCGCCCGGTCGCGCAGGCCGTCCGCGCCGTCACGTCCTTGCCGGACACGTCCACCATCCGCGCATGGCCGGCTGCGTCCACATGGGTCAGCGCCCCGCCCGAAACGACATCCTTCATGAGCTCACACTACTTTTCCCCGAACGGACCGTGGCTCACAGCGCAGCCCGCTCGCCTGCGGGGGCGCCTTCAGCCGCTTCGCCTCGCTCGGGGGCTCGTTCATGGCAGGACGAGGACGTCGACGGTGTCGCCGGCGGCCATCTGGACCACCCATTCCGGCACCACGACCAGCGCGCTGGCCTGGCCCAGGGCGGCTACCTGGTGGGAGCCCTGGCCGACGAGCGGGGTGACCCGGCCGTGGGGGCGATCCAGGACGCCGCGCAAGAAGGACCGCCGGCCGGGTGGTGAGCGCAGCGGGCCGGTCAGCTCGGCTTTGATGTTCTCCAGGCCCAGCCCGTCGTAGGCCTGCAGCGCGCCGAGGGCCGGCCGGGCGAAGACCTGGAATGACACGTAGGCGCTGACCGGGTTGCCGGGCAGGGTAAAGATCGGGACCTGGTCGTTGTCCTCCGGGCCGGCCGGGGCGGGCAGGTCATAGGTCTCGCGCCGGAAGCGCCGCCGCCGCGTTTCCTCGGCGGCCGCGACCGGAGCCACCGCGATCGTGCCGAACCCCTGCGGCATGCCCGGCTGCATCGCGACCTTGCGGAACCGGATGGTGCCCAGCCGCTGCAGCACGGCCTTGATAACGTCGTGCTCGCCGCCCATGCTGACCCCGCCGGTGGTGATCATCAGGTCGGCCCGGACCAGCTGGTCCTCGATGGCCGGCAGCACCTCTTCCGGGTTGTCCGGGACGATGGCCTGCCGGTAGGCGTGGCAGCCTGCCTCGCGGGCCGCCGCGGCGATCATGAAGCTGTTGGAGTCCCAGATCCGGCCGGGGATGATCGGGGTGCCCGGTTCGGCTAGCTCGTTGCCGGTGGACAGCACCACCACCCGCGGCCGGGGCCGGACCTTGACCGTGCCGCGGCCGGCCGCCGCGACGACGGCGATGTGCATCGGGCGCAGCCTGGTTCCCGCGGTGACGAGCACCTCGCCGGCCTTGGCGTCCCCGCCGGCCAGCCGTATCGACTGGCCGTAGTCGGTCTTGTCGCGGATGGTGACCCTGACCGTGCCGCCGTCGGTCCATTCCACCGGGACGACGGCCTCGGTCCCGCGCGGCAGCATCGCGCCGGTCATGATCCGGATCGCGGTGCCCTCGGGCAGCGAGTACGCGCCGGTGTCGCCGGCCGCGACCTCGGCGACCACCGGGAGCGTGACCGGATGTTCCTCGGTGGCGGAGGCGATGTCCGCGACCCGCACCGCGTACCCGTCCATCGCGGAGTTGTCGAAGGACGGCAGCGACTGGCTCGCCGCCACGTCTTCGGCCAGCACCAGGCCGTGCGCATCGGTCAGGTTCAGCTCGGTCGGCGCCAGCGGCCGGATAGTGGACATGATGTCCGCCAGATGCGCCTCCACCGAGATCGGCTCATCCCCCGACTGAGCCTGGCTCATGTTGTATATCCCGCTCGCCTGCGGGGCGCCTTTAGCCGCCCCTTCGGTTCGCTCATGTAAGGCTGTCCAGGTATTTGCGCAGCCAGGGGACGAACTCCTCGGCCAGGTCGGAACGTTCGCAGGCGAACTGGACCAGGGTGCGGAGGTAGTCGAGCTTGTTGCCGGTGTCGTAACGGCGGCCGTGGAACAGCACGCCGTGCACCCCGCCGCCTTCGGCCGGGCTCTTGCCCGCCAGCGTCATGAGCGCGTCGGTGAGCTGGATCTCGCCGCCCCGCCCGGGCGGCGTCTTCCGCAGCACGTCGAAGACCGCCGGGTCGCAGACGTAGCGGCCGATCAGGATCCAGTTGCTCGGGGCCGAGCCGGGCACCGGCTTCTCAACCAGATCGGTGACCGTGACCACGTCTTCCTCGGCGGTCGGCGAGATCGCGGCGGAACCGTACTGCGAAACCTGCTCCGGGTCGACCTCCATCAGCGCGACCACGCTGCCGCCGTATTGCTTGCGCACCTCGACCATCCGGATCAGCAGCGGATCGCGGCTGTCGATCAGGTCGTCGCCGAGCAGGACCGCGAACGGCTCGGCGCCGACGTGCTGGGCCGCGCAGAGCACGGCGTGGCCCAGTCCCTTCGGGTCGCCCTGGCGCACGTAATGCACGGTGGCCAGGTCGCTGGACTCGCGGACCTGGGCGAGGCGATCGGTGTCGCCCTTGACCGTCAGCGCTTCTTCGAGCTCGTAGGCCCGGTCGAAGTGATCTTCGATGGAGCGCTTGCTCCGGCCGGTGACCATCAGCACGTCGTCCAGGCCGGCCGCGACGGCCTCCTCCACGACATACTGAATCGCGGGCTTGTCGACCACCGGCAGCATTTCCTTCGGTGTCGCCTTGGTCGCGGGCAGGAATCGGGTGCCCAGGCCAGCGGCAGGAATGACGGCTTTGGTCACATCCTTGGCGGCGGCGGCGGTATCAGCCATGCCTGAACACTAGCGAACTTCGCGGTGTGATCTCGGCGTGAGGGGCCCGGGACGTGCCTGTCCTTCCTTCAATTCCGAACCAGTACGGGCGGTACGGTGGCTGTGAGCCGCCCAGCGGACCGAACGCCGGCCGGATCACAGCCAGCGCACGCTAACCGGGCCGGGGGGTGGACGATGGGCGACGTGCCCGCGGAGAAGGCCTTGATGCGCTCGGAGGTGCTCGAGTCGCGGGGCAGGTTGTCCGCTGAGGAGCGGGCGGCGGCGGGGCGGGGGATTCGCGATGCGGTGTTGTCGCTGCCGAAGTTGCAGATGGCGGGGACGGTGGCCGTTTACTACTCCGTGGGAGCCGAGCCGCAGACGCGGGGCTTGGTGTACGGGCTGTGGAAGCGGGGGACCTATGTGGTACTGCCGGTGCTGCGGGAGGACGGGGACCTGGACTGGGCCTCCTTTGAGGGGCCGGAGTCGATGGTGCCGGGGGCGCGGGGCCTGCTGGAGCCGGGGGAGGCACGGCGGGGAGTGGACGCGGTGGCCAGGGCTGATGCGGTGCTAGTGCCGGCGCTGGCGGTGGACCGGGCCGGCAACCGGCTGGGGCGAGGTGGCGGGAGTTTTGATCGCGCGCTAGCGCGGGTAGGGCCGCTGATACCGCTCATCGCGCTTCTGTATGACGACGAGCTGGTGGGTCAGGTCCCCGCCGAACCCCACGACGTGCGAGTCCGCGCCGTAGTGCGGCCCGCCCATGGGGTCACCGCACTGCCGGCCCACTGAACAGCTCACCCGCTGCTGGCGGCGGCGGAATCCCGGGGCGGCCTGCGGGGTTAGATATGCTTAGCAGTCGGATATCGAGAGTGCTAATCTGAGCCACCAAGTTTGTGCCCGCGCGGGCCGTGACGCCTGCGTGAAGGAGGGGTCCGTGCCCACGTACCAGTACACCTGCACCGAATGCGGTGAGCCGGTTGAGAAGCTGCAGAAATTCAGCGATGCGCCGCTCACCGAGTGCTCCGTCTGCGGAGGCAGGCTGAGGAAGGTGTTCTCCCCGGTCGGCATCGTGTTCAAGGGGTCGGGCTTCTACCGCACGGACAGCAGGAAAAACGGCGTGGTCCCGGCTGACGCCGGAACCAAGGACAAGCCGTCAGGCGATTCTGCCTCCTCAGCTCCGGCCGCGAAGGAATCGAGTAGCGCGTCGGGCAGCAGCGACTCGGACAGCAAGCCGGCCGCCAAGAAGTCAAGCGAGACCGCAAGCACGCCGTCCAAGTCGTCGTCCTCGTCCTCCTCTAGTGAGAAGGTCGCCTGACCCGTCATGGCTGAGGTCGCGAGCATTGCCGTGGTGGGCGGTTCAGGCTTCTACGAGTTCCTCGAAGACGCCGAAGAGGTAAAACTCGACACGCCGTTCGGGGCGCCCAGCGACCCGGTCACGGTGGGGGAAGTGGCCGGCCAGCGCGTCGCGTTTCTGCCTCGGCACGGCCGTGACCACCAGTTTCCCCCGCACAAGATCCCGTACCGCGCGAACATGTGGGCACTGCGTTCGCTCGGGGTCCGGCGGGTGCTGGCCCCGACCGCCGTCGGTTCGCTGACGCCCTCTTACGGGCCGGGCACCCTGGTCATCCCCGATCAGCTCGTGGACCGGACCAGGAACCGGGACCAGACGTACTTCGACCAGGGCGCGTGCCATGTGCCGTTCGCCGATCCGTACTGCCCGTCGCTCCGGTCAGCCTCGATCGCGACCGCTCGCCAGGCCGGCTGGGTTCCCGCGGAATCCGCCACCCTGGTCGTCATCGAAGGCCAGCGATTCTCCACCCGCGCCGAATCGCTCTGGTTCGCCGCCCAGGGCTGGACGCTCGTCGGGATGACAGGCCACCCCGAGGCCGTCCTGGCTCGTGAGCTTGCCCTCTGCTACACCCCGCTGGCTTTGGTCACCGACCTGGACGCAGGTCTGGAGCAAGGTGAGGGCGTCACCCAGGCCGAGGTCTTCGCGGTCTTCGCGGCCAACATCAAGCGCCTGCGCGACCTGGTCGCCACCATCATCGCCGCCCTCCCCGCGGACCGCGACGATGACCTGTGCGCGCACGCCCTGGACGGCATCACCGTCCCCTTCGCCCTGCCCTAGCTTGACTCCGGGTTTTCCCGGGGCGAGCACCACGGTCCGCAGGTAAATACCGGTGCCGTCAGGCCTCCGTACCGGTCGCACTAGCCGGCCGGTAGGGTCGGCTGCGTGGCTGAGCTAAAGATCGCGCCAGGCGGGTCCGCGTCGGTTTATGTCCTGCATGCGGGCTACGTCGGCCGGGACGGCGACGACGAGCGGGTGGCGGGAACCGTCACGCTGATCATGGACGGCGCCGCGGTGATCGTCGTCGATCCCGGCATGGTGGCCTCTCGCGAGGCCCTGCTGGCCGCGCTGACCGCTCATGGCCCGCAGGCCGGGGACGTGACCGACGTGGTGTTCAGCCACCATCATCCCGACCACACCGTCAACGCCGCGTTGTTCCCCGCGGCCCGGATTCATGATCACTGGGCCATCTACGCAGCCGACCGGTGGATCGACCGTGACGCTGACGGGGCGGAACTCGCGCCCTCGGTCCGGCTGCTGCGCACGCCCGGGCACACCACCCAGGACATTTCCACCGTGGCCTCCACCCCGGCCGAGGTATTCGTGTGCACGCACGCATGGTGGAGCGCGGACGGCCCCGCCGATGATCCGCTCGGCTCGGACGCCGCCGCCCTGCACGTCAGCCGGGATCTGCTGCTGTCCTTTGCGACAGTGATCGTCCCCGGTCACGGTCCCGCCTTCCGTCCGGACCGGCACACCCCGCGCTAGCCCCGCCTCGCGACCACCTTGAACGGCGCTTGGCATGATTGTTCCGACCAGCCCAGGTAAGCTAGGGGATCGGCAGGCCCCGATAGCTCAGCGGATAGAGCGACTGCCTCCTAAGCAGTAGGTCCCGCGTTCGAGTCGCGGTCGGGGCGCAAATTATGCAGTTAAATATTATTATTCGAAATTATGTTGTTCGAATGATCTACTGCTCGCAGGCAGTGGCTCAATCTGATAGATCGCCTTGCGGATGACAGGCGGGTAGCTTCCTACCAGGCAGAGCTGCGATCCAGGTATGCACCGCAGAAATGGTCCGTCGCTGGGGAGCCAAACGGGGAGCCTGCGTCGTCCGCCGCATGTGAGGCGTTTCCGCGGAGACGGCTTGTGAAATCGTGCACAAAGCGCCTCCGCGGAAACGTAGACGAGCCCGTCGGCTACATAGCGATCCAGCGCCCCCGGTACGTGGCAGAAGAGTATGGCCTGACGTGTGGTGAATTTGTCGTCTTGTCCGGCTCCCTTGACACGTCAGGCCGGTCCTGGCCGCCGCGTAACTCGTTTGACGGCTCCGCAACGGCGATTGAGACTGCCGCCATGACTAGCCGCATATCGCACACGTCGGTTGATGCCCGGGATGCTTACGCACAGTCGATCTTCTGGTCTGAGGTGCTGGACTTCACCGAGGACCCTGATGATCCGAACGAGCCAGGAGACGGGGAATGCCTCATCATGTCGCGAGACCGCAGCCAGCTTTTGCTTTTCATTACCGTCCCGGAGGGCTAGGATACATGTGTTAAGGTCGGGCTTAAGCTGACAAAGGGGAAGCGTAGCAGACGCACCGACCTTGGCGAGGCGAGCGACATGGAGCAGCCGCACTCATCAGATGCACCAGCGCAACCCCGCACCCAGCACGCACCGCCGGCGCATCCGGTGGTGCATCCCGCAGAGCGCCCGGTGCGGGCGCTGATCGCGGCCAGGCTGAGCAAGCTTCAGCGCGGCGGGCAGCAGGGCATCGGGATCGACACCCAGGATGAGAGGTCCCGCGCGTTCTGCGAGCGGGAGGGGATGACGGTCGTCGACGTGGTGGCCGACACCAAGTCGGGGACGGTCGCGCCGTGGGACCGCAGGAACCTCAAGCCGTGGGTCACCGAGGCCGAGAAGATGGCCATGTACGACGCGGTGGTGGCGTATAAGACCGACCGCTGGTCCCGGGGTACCCAGGAGGATTTCACCCGGATCGAGTTCTGGGCGACGCAGCACGGCAAGCGGCTGATCATCGTGGACGGCCCCCAGTACCCGGCGCGGGCCGACAGGTTCGATGCGGACTACTGGCAGTGGCAGGCGGAGAAGATGGCCGCGCGCCGGGAATGGGAACTGGGCCGCGAGCGCGTCGTGCGGGCCACCGACGCGCTGCGCCGGGAGAACAAGTTCGTCGGTCGCATCCCGTGGGGCTACGTGACCGAGGGCCCCAAGTACGACCGGCGGCTGGCCGCCACTGACCTGGGACGGGAGTACATCCCGAAGATCTACGACATGGTCATCGCCGGGAAGAGCCTGGCGGACATCTGCGGCTGGCTGGACTCGCTGCACCTATGGCAGAAGCGCGATCCGCAGAACGGGGAGCCAGTCGACGTGCCGTGGTGGCCGACGAGGCTGGCCGACCTGATCAGGAGCCCGGTGTACCGGGGGCACTACTGGATGACCCGTGCCGAACGTGACCCGGTGACGGGGAAGGTGGTGTGGTCGGAGAAATGGGAGCATGCGTGCGAGGCGCTGATCGACGCGCGCCGGTTCCGGCTGGCCAATGAGGCTCTGGCGGGCCGGGAGAAGCGCGGCCCGCGGGGGGAGCCGCAGACGCGGGCGATGCTGAAGGGCGCCATCAAGTGCCCGGACTGCGAGGGCTCGTCGATGAACAAGCTCACCTGCCGGGCGTCGAGCAAGCACGGCGGCGGGACCTACACCTATTACCGGTGCACCGGCACCGGGAGCCGCCGCAAGGGGTGCGGCAACATGGTGCGGATGGAGGTCGTGGACGCGGCCGTCAACGAGATCATGGCCACCACGTTCCGCGTCCCGGTCAAGCGGCTCATCCTGGTCAAGGGGACCGACTACCAGGACGAGCTGGAAGAGATCAGCTACCGGATCAGGGCACTGGACCCGGACGTCATGTCCGATGAGCAGTTCGACGAGCAGGTGCGCAGGCTGCGCGCCGAACGGGACCGGCTCAAGGCCCTGCCCGCCGAGCCAGATCGGTGGGAAGAACAGCTCACCGGGGAGCTGTACTCCGACATCTACCAGGCGCTGCCCGTGGGCGAGCGCGGAGCGTGGCTGACCTCGCACGGGTTCCTTGTCCACGCCACGAAGAAGGAAGTCAGCGTGATCCAGGGCGACGTGCGGGGGACAGCTCACCTCGGGTAAGCAGTGAACCCTTTCTCCTGCTTGCGGGCAGGGTCCGCCACGGCCTTGGCTTACCACAGCTGCGGCGGGCTGTTACCGACCTCATATTCTGAACATACGAAGGGCTGAATTATCCGTAGACGATTCGGCGCATCTCGGCGAGATGACAGTGAAACTCAATCACTTAGCGTGACAGTCCATGTGGCTTAGGGTGCGCGCGTACCCGCCTGATTGAGACTTGCGGTAAGAGGCTGCGGGCCTGGCCGGGATGGAAGTGAGTCAGGACGTAGCGTTGAGAGGTCCCGGCTGGCTGGCTCTCTATCCGCCTGCCGGCCCCCGCCTGGGGGTCTGGCTTACGAACGACGTGCCTGCTTGCCGGGGCCTTGCCGTGGTCGTGGCTCAAAAGAGGCGCGAGCGCCAGCGAGCTCCTTCTGAAATCAGGCGTGCCCGCCACGGTCCCCTCGCCGCGTCCAGGGTCAGGAGGACATCCGATGGCGGCAGTGATGATCGGGATCGATCCGCATAAGGCCTCGCATACCGCGGTGGTGATCAGCGCGGCCGAGGAGCCGCTGGGTGAGCTGCGGGTCCGCGCCTGCGCCGCCCAGGCGGAGCAGCTGCTGGCGTGGGCGGCGGCGTGGCCGGAGCGGACCTGGGCGGTGGAGGGCGCCGCCGGCCTGGGGCACCTGCTGGCCCAGCAGCTGCTGTCTGCGGGTCAGCGGGTGCTGGATGTGCAGCCCAAGCTGGGTGCGCGGGTCCGGCTGCTGGCCGCCGGGGACACGAACAAGAACGACCCGAACGACGCCCGGTCGGTCGCGGTCGCGGCGCTGCGCTCGCCCGGGGTGCGGGAGGCGGTGCCCGATGATCACGCGGCAGTGCTGAAAGTGTGGTCCAAGCGCTACCGTGACCTGGGCCGGAGCCGTACGCAGGTGGTGTGCCGGCTGCACGCGGTGCTGTGCGAGCTGGTCCCCGGCGGGGTCGCCAAGGCGATCACCGCGGCGGCCGCCGCCCGGCTGCTGGACTCGATCGTGCCCGCGGGGGCGGTGGATGCGGCCCGCTGCGAGCTCGCCGCCGCGTTCATCGAGGACCTGCGCCGCATTGACGCGCAGCTGCGCGCGACCAGCAAGACGCTCACCACCGCGGTGCAGGCGGCCGGCACCAGCCTGACCACGCTCTTCGGGGTCGGCCCGGTCATCGCCGCAGCCGTGATCGGCGACGTCAAGGACGTGTCCCGGTTCCCCAGCCGGGACCGCTTCGCCGCCTATAACGGCACCGCGCCCATCGAGGTGTCCTCCGGCCGCCGCAAGGTCTACCGGCTGTCCCGGCGCGGGAACCGGCGGCTGAACCACGCCATCCACATGGCCGCGGTCACCCAGGTCCGGCACCGGCACAGCGAGGGCCGCGCCTATTACGACAAGAAACTGGCTGAGGGCAAGACCCCGAAAGAGGCCATGCGGTCGCTGAAGCGGCAGGTCAGCAACGCCATCTACACCCGCCTGCAAGCTGATGCCCGCAGAGCTGCCGCGCGGGCCGGGGGCCCGGGAGGGCAACCGGGGAACGACTCTGTCGCCAGCGCGGCCGGCTTGCACCCCGCGGGCCGGCTCTTCGGGCAAGCCACTCCCGGGCCTGCCCACCACACTACGACCACACCCGGCAGCCCGGCACCCGGGAGCAGAGCTGGCCATTCCTCGATCGCTGCCATCCTGCCGCCGACGAAGCCGCGGGTCCAGGTGGAGCGCCCGCAGCGCAGCGAGGACGAACGACCTGGAGGCGCGGCAAGACGACGGCCACAATCGGCCGCGAGGAAGGCCCCCGGCCAAGATTCCCTGGCCAGGACACAGCGCCCGAAGGGCACCTCACACCCGGCGAAGAAGGCCAACGGAAACCCTTGACACAAAGAGGCATTCGTTCTGTACGGCTCAGGACATGACCAATATGATCTCGAAGACGACGCAGAACAGCTATTCTGATGGCTGGTAGTAAACCGGCACGTGGAACGGTTGCGCCACCCGCACCCGGCGGCAATGGCTAATCCAGCTGGATGACGCTGTTATCAAGTTCCTCGGCGTGAGGTGTACTCGCTTCGAGGCCGACCTGCGAATATGTCTGTTTATATGCGTTCCGGATATACCGAAACAAGGTCCGTCCGGGACCGCGCCGATTCGGCAGAGCGCTCGGGCCTTGAAACGTTACTCGCGCAGCGTGACGATCGTCGGTCGCGGCCCACGCGCAAGATCCACCGATAATTGAGGCCACCGGGATGGGACGTGCCTCAGGCTCTTGGAGATCGTATTTGACCATGTATTCGTCCGGCCGGGCCTTAGCCAGGTAGAACAGGAGCGGCTGGCTCGTGGCGTTGTACTTCGTGTTGTTCGCTGCCCGGCACGCGCCCCTGACGCCGTGGCTGCGGATGAGCACGCACCCGATGACAGCCGCCGCCTCGATCGTTGACCCTCCGGGGTACCCGGCCCGGTCCCGGTGGCCGCGGCAGCCTCCGTGGCCGGGCGCCTAGCCTAAGCTGTCCGCAGAGGTCGAGGAGGGTGCCAATGGCCAGAGAAACGCGGCCGTCGCTGCAGGACCACCTCCGCAGGCGTCAGGAAGACGATTTCGTGGGCCGGATGGCGCAGATAGGTGACTACCAGCAGAACCTCGGCACCCCTCCGGGTAATAAGCGGCACCGGTTTATTTTCAACGTTTATGGTGATGCCGGCGTCGGCAAGACGTCCCTGACGGAAAGGCTGCGACAGATCGCGGTCGACCACGGGTATCTTGCCGCTTGCGTGGATGATCAACGGTCCGACGACGTCATCTCGGCCATGAGTGTTATCGCGGATGAATTCAGCCAGAACCGCGCCAGGTTGGGCGAATTCGAGAAGCGCCTGGCCGCCTACCGCAAGCACCGCCACACGTTGGAATCCGATTCTCAAGCTCCCGAGGGCGTGGCGGCGCTGGTGACGAGGACCGCGGTCGCGATCGGCATCTCCGCTGCTCGTAGCGCACCCGTGGCCGGGGGTGTACTCGCCCAAGTCGACGCCGCCGCGGTCGGGGACCAGGTCAACCAGGCCCGGGCGTACCTGGCGCGGAAGTTCAAGGACCACGGTGACGTGCGGTTGCTGCTGGCTCCGGAGAGCGAACTCACCTCTGCCTTCGTCACCGGATTGAACCGCATCGGGGCGGACCGGCCGATAGCGCTGTTCTTCGACAGTTACGAGCGTACCGGGCTCTTCCTCGACCGGTGGCTCGTAGGTCTTTATTCCGCGCAGTACGGAGATTTGCCGGAAAAGCTCATCACGACGGTATCGGGCCAGAATCAGCTTGATCAGAATCTGTGGCACAAGTACCGGCCCATTATCGCCGACATGCCGCTGAAACCGTTCAGCGAAGCGGAAGCCCGCCAGTTCTTGGTCAGCAAGGACATTCGCGACGAAAGGATGATCAAGGTTATCTTGACGCTGTCGGGATGCCTACCCATGTGGCTGGCCACGCTGGCTGAGGCCCGCCCGGCCGATGCAACGGAAATCGGTGATCCGGCCGGCGACGCCGTCGAGCGTTTCCTCAAATGGGAGGAAGACCCTGAGCGTAAGGCTATCGCCCTTGCCGCCGCGCTGCCGCGGATGATCAACCAGGACGTTCTCGCTGTCGTCACACCTCCTGGCAAGGCTCATGAAATGTTCGGCTGGCTCTGCGGGCTGCCTTTCGTGAGCCCGCGAGCCAGGTCGTGGGTCTATCACGAGGTGGTGCGGGCCGCCATGCTGCGACTGCAACGCGCTCAGGCCCCCAGTCAGTGGCGGTCCCATCACCTGGCCCTGGCCCAGGCGAATGAGCGCTGGGCTCAGGATTCCGCCGGATGGCCCAGTGAGGCCTGGACCAACCCGAAGTGGGCCGACTACATACGCGAGCAGATGTATCACCTGCTTTGCGCCGACTCCGTCAGCAACCTGGCGCAGGCACTCGACTTCGCCCAAAAGGCAGCGGAGCACAGCGGCGCGCGCGGCCGCCAGTGGGCTGAGATGATCGCGGACGCGGGCCGTGACACTGATGATCCGGAACTCAGCCAGTGGGCACGGCATCTCGGCGACAGCATCCACGACAGCGAGCTGGCCAGGTATTTCCCGGACACGATCGATGACCCCCCTCTTGATGAGGAGATCCCGGGTACCACGGAGCTGACGGAAGGTCCTCAGGAGCCAGGCATCGTGATCTTGGGTCCCCCATACAGCGGCAAGACTACCTTTCTCGCCGCCTTCAGCATTGCGCTGAACCGTAAAGAGACGGGATGGAACGTAGTCGGCGGGGATGAGGCTTCGGAACAGGCGCTTATCGGCCTGACCACAGGCCTGACCAGGCAGCGGAAATTCCCCGCGGCCACTGCAGGCATTGAGAATTATCGCTGGCTACTCAACGGACAGATTCCTCGGGCCAGACGGTCGCTATTCCGCTCGCAGGGGCATCATGACCCTGTCCAGATCTGCCTCGACCTCGCCGACGTTTCAGGTGAGCTCGCCGAGCCTGATCTGCTCGGGTACTCTGCGCGACGTGACCTGATCGAACTCCTAGCGCGTAGCAGGGGAATCATTTACGCATTTGATCCCACTAGGGAATTCGAAGAGGGTGATGCATTCGATTCAACCTTCAGCCCGCTTGTCCAGCTTGCGCGTCTGGAGGCTGGTACATCCGGTCTCCCTGGTGGTCGGCTTCCACATTATGTGGCAGTGTGCGTGACGAAGTTTGACGAAACTCGAGTCTTTAAAACCGCCAAGCAGCTGAACGCGCTGACAGTCGCCTCTGACGATCCGCTCGGTTTTCCTCGCGTGGCCGACAAGGATGCGCGCGAGTTCTTCAGGAGACTTTGCCACTTGTCGTCGAGCGGAAACGCCGAGATGGTGCTCAACGTGCTTGAGCAGTATTTCGCACCGGAACGGGTCAGGTACTTCGTGACCTCGGCCATCGGTTTCTACACGGACCCTGACACGGGCAGATTCAATTCAGAAGACCCACAGAACTACGTCCCAGATGATCAAGGGCCGAACCTGCTGCTGATCCGAGGACCGGTCCATCCGGTCAACGTGGCCGAACCATTGCTGTGGCTGGCCCGGCAAGTTGGCAGTGCGCCGGGAACCGGTGCCCGCTCGCGGCGAAGCGGATCGCCCGGGTTCCGGAAGGGCTGACTCAGCCGATCCGAGTCCGGCGAATACTGCGGGTAACAGAGATTCTTGACGGTCTGTGGTTCAGGCCAGGAGTGGTCCCGGGTGGACTGCTGGCCACGACCCGCGCCCGCCTGCTTAGCCAACATAGTGCTTACAGGATCGCGGTTCGCCTGTGCTCGGAGTCGGTGTACTGTCTGTCCAGACCAAGACGGTGAGCACGGCCAGGCAAGTGGAGGCTTGGAATTGCCGAGTAGGCTAAGCGTCCTAGAGCTGTCGATCTGGCCCGCTCGCGGCAGGCGAAACACTCGGCTCTTCACAGGTTCCGAATCGGCAGGGAGGATGTGGATGGGTGGGTTGATGTTGCATGAACCGGACTGATCTACCGCCATCGACCTGATGAAAGAGTCTCACCGTATCAAGCGAGCCGTAACGCGGATCGTTACGGACGAGTCCTTTGACCTGTACCTCCTCGCGGCTGCTGCCTTCATTTTCACGATTCTTGGAGTAACAGGTATCGCTAGCGTTAAGGACCTGGCGTCGATGATTCTTGCGCTACTCGCAGTCCTGGCGCTGTCGCAGATCCGATCACGCCATCATGTTGCGGTTATCGCTAAGTCACAACACGAAGGCCCTCTCGCTCTTCTGGGGACGGATTTCCCAACTGATCTCATTGAACGTCGGGCACGAGCTAGCGACCTACTAATGGTCGGAACAACTATGTCACGGACTGTTCAGGGTGCCAACAGAGAAGACATGAGGCGGATGCTGGCCCGTGGAGGGAAAATCCGGGCTCTTCTGCTCGACCCATCTAATGATGAACTAGTTCAAGCGGTAAGCGGGCGCAACCTTAATCCGGGGCGGCTGAAGGCGAGAATCCTGGGTACTCTCGACGAACTTTCTGGCCTTCGGGACGCTACGGGAGGACAACTCGAGATCCGCGTTGCTTCGCTCGCACCACCGATGAGCATCGGTGTTATCGACGCCGGTACTCCTGACGGAGTGCTCATCGCACAGCACAAGGAGTACAAGCCGGCAGGAGAGGCTTCCCCGATCATCTGTCTGAACCGGAAGGATGGATTCTGGTTCAGTCACTTTCTGGCTGAAGCCGAACGACTGTGGGAGGATGGCACACCGTGGCCATTGAGCCCTGCCCAGGTTTTGGCGCGCGCCCCACGTCCCGCATTCCGCGAGGATTTCGGACCCGAACTAGTTCAAAGCATGGACCGCGCCAAAGATCTGCTGATCACCGGGGTAGCCAGAAATACAATGCTCACCAGCAGCTACAACAAGTTTGAGGCATGGCTCAACAATGGCCGCCGGATAAGGTTCCTGCTAATCGACCCATCATCCGACCCCACTGTTGCCCATGCGGCCGAACGATATTATGCGGAGCGATCTCCAAACATACTACGTGAACGAATCAAACACTCTCTTAAACTCCTAGATGAGCTCCAGCGTTCGACCGGCGGTGAGCTGGCTGTCCGCTTGACCACACAGCCGCTAGCGATGGGGATCGTCGCGACCGATAGCACATCTGGTCTACGTTCATCCGATTCTGCGATATTCGCCGAATACTACACTTACCAAGCCGTCGGTGAACCAAAATTCATACTCACCCCTGCCGATGCTAAATGGTACGAAAATGTCCTTGGTGAAGCTGAATCCCTCTGGGCCAACGCGACCGAACACCCAGGACTGTCGACATCTAGAAAACTCTAAAGCGCTGGAACGACGGCACTCTGACTAGTCCCCACTGCGACCTGGAACGCCGATGCTACTTACGCGTTTCTCTGACCAGCCACACAAACTAGCGTACGAACCTGATGATCATTCCCGCCTTCGCTCATGCATACCGGATGGCGAATCCAACGCCGCGCACGGAACAGGACAATCTGCGCGCGGCAGATGCGCGTAATGACGCCGAGGCCGACCGCGCTAAATCGGCGTTCGGATCGGCCATGCTCTGGATCGCGAGTCGCGTAGCGTGACGATCGCTGGTCAAGGCGGTCGCACGAGATCCGCCGTTATGCGTGGCCGGGGAGTTGCGCAACATGATCACGAACACCACCCCGAATAGTTAATCTGCAGCAGTCATTCGGCTGCAGCTCTTGAGTCGGGTTTCGGCGCTCATGGTCTTGGCTGGGCGCATCCAAACGACATTTCATTACACAGCAAATCATTAAACCCTGCCGTCCGCCGTCGGTCTGATGACAAGTCCCGATCACGCCCCGGCCGCCGTGCAGGTTCTCACCGGGTTCGATGCGAAGAAGGACGCGGCCGTTCAGATCCCGTCGGGACGATACTCATTGGTGGAAAACGGCGCAGTTCCTGCACCTTCTGGCTGCACCGCGACCGGGGGCTGATTACTGGCTTGGCGCGCCTGCACGGGGATAGTGTCGCCACGCAGGCTAGCTGCGGCTGCGAGGCGGTCTTGCAGATGGGCATGTCGGAATTGGTAGGCCGGTCCTACGCTGCGGAGGACGTTCCGGCTGTGGGCGTCCTCAAGAAATCTCATCAGGCGCACTGGAGTACGCCATTTAATGGCTATCTGAGCTGACGCAATGAATGCAGGCCAAGCATCGGATGTCGCGAGCCCGACCGCAAGTCCGGCTGCCAGCCCGGCTGCGAGTCCGAACGTGAGTCCGCCTCTGAGCCCGACATCGAGACCAGCTTTGGGCCTGATTGTGAGCACGGCCGTGAGCCCTATCGTAAGCGCAGCCGCGAGCCCGACCGTGAGCATCACCATGCGCGTGTAATTCCAGTTGAGGCGCCATGTAGTAGCTGGACCCAGGAAACTACTGCGGCTGGGATCGACTGTAGTAGCGTCCACCAGCCCGGCTGCCAGGCCGGTCGCCAGCCCGGCCGTGAGCCCGGCCGCCAGTCCGGCCGTCGCCCCGCCCCTGAGCCCGCCTCCCGGCCCGCCTCCGAGTCCGACGTCGAGCCCGGCTGCCAGGGCTGCTGTTAGCCCGGCCGCGAGCCCGAGCAGCAGATTAGTCCGATTCAGTGCCTTCAAAAGTTGGAGTTTTGTCGTCTTTCCCGGCGGGTGTCCGCCCACGCTCGTGAGTCCGGCCGCAAGACCCGCCGCGAGTCCCGCCGCGAGTCCGGCCACCAGTCCGGCCGTGAGCCCCCTTGTGATCCCGACGGCAAGGCCGCCTGTGAGCCAGGCCGCCAACCCGGCCGCAAGACCACTTGTGATCTGCCGCTGAGTCCGAGGAGCCCAGTTAGGAATATCCCACCAATACAGGTCGCGGGTGCCCTGGTGGTTCATCTGGACGGCGATCTTGGCGAGGGCGTTCTGTGCGGAGGGCAGGTCGTAGGGCAGCGGTGGCTGGCCGGGTCGGTGGGTGTAGGCAGTCGGGAGGACCCGGTCGAGCAGGTAGTCGGTGATGATCTCTGCGGCCTGGCCGCCGGGTAGGTCGTTCAGTGCGGCGCAGAATGCCAAGAACTCGCGGGCGTCGTCTCCCGACTGGCAGGTGTCGCGCACCAGGGACAGGGTGAGCGGTGTGTCTAGCGCTCTGCTCAGCGAGCCTGCGGGGTTGTCCCGGAGATGCCTGATCAGGTCATGCCATCCGTCTGGGAGCGGGTCAAGCTGGGCGCGCTCCAGGTAGCTGACAGCCTCGGTGGGGCTGACTGACTGCAACTCGATTGCCGCCGCGCCTTGCAGGATTCCCTGGTGTGAGGCTGCGGATGCCATTTCGCCTGTGCGGGAGAGGATAACGGTGCGAAATCCACCGTGCTGGCTGAGTGCCCGCAGGGCGACGGGCTGCATGTCCGCACTGATTTCATCGAGCCCGTCGATGATCACCGCGATCCTGCCTGCGGTCATCAGGGCGTCTACGGTGGCTTCGCCTGCAAGTCCGGGCAGTTGCGGGTAGGTCGCCTGCAGTTGCCTGGCCAGCCAGCAGGCAATGGGTTCGCTGTCCGGATCCCAATCCTGGGCGGTGACCAGTACCGGGACGGGGATCTTCGCCCTGTCGGCAGAGGAAGCCTGGCTTCGGTACCTTAGCGCTGCCAGGATCAGCAGAACCGCGGCGCTGCTTTTGCCCGAACCCGGCGCCCCGGTGATGATCAGCCGTCCAGATCCCAGTCCTCCGTAGAGGGCGTGCAGGTCGCTGACCTGGCCGCGCGATACCTGTGCTGCTCCAACCGGCAGCAGGCCGGGCAGCGTCTCGGATCGCCGTGAACTGATCGCAGCTGCTTTCGGCCCTGATATCGCCAGCGTTGGGCTTGCCCAGGTGACCTGAATGGGATCAGCGCCGGTCAGCCCCCGCTCTCCTGCTGCCTTCTCCCACTGCACCTGCACCGCCCTAGCCAACTCCTCCACAGCACGGTCGAGGTTCGCGTCATCCGCCACGTCACGCAGAGACCTCCGCCGAGCCCATGCAAGCAGGCCCGGCAGAATAGCGACCACCGCCACGGCGAAGGCACCGTAAGTCGCGAGGTCATCGCGACGTGGTGACCTCCAGACCTCATAAAGCAGCCAAAAAACGACGACATAGACCACTACGACTGCCCATAGGGGCCATCGGTGTAGTTTTTCCCTCCCCATGGGCACAAGTGTGCCAGTGATTCGCTTGCCACCGAGACAGGAATACTGCCCCCGGGGAGTTCCGGAGTCTCGGGACTCCCGGGGTGATACAGCCAGGATCACAAGCCACGTCCCTTGCCCCGGTAATCGGGTCTGTGTAGTTAAGGGTGTTTTCGGCACTGACCGCTGAGCCTGGTGTTCAGCAGAAACGGTGCCGTGATGACCGAGACTCTAGAGCCTGTGACGAAGAAGAAGCCGGAGCCGACGGCCGAGCAAGTGGCGGCCGAGGAGCCGGTCCGGCAGGCCCGAGACACCGCGCCGTCCAGTTCCCTGCGCCAGGCAGCCACGATTCCGAGGTCCACGCGGGTGTGGGCAACCCGCATCGGTACGTTGGTGCTGCCGTCCGCGCGGGTGTGCTGCGCGGTGACCTCGAGCGCCTTGATCTCCTGTATGGCCGCATTCGGCAGCCCGGCACATCTGCCCATACGTGTGACCGCCGAAACGGGCGGCGACGGTTCCACAGACCGCTCCCTTTTCCGCTAGGGCGCGCCAAACCGGGTGATCTGTAGGCCCGAATGTGCCACGACCGACGGATCCTCATACGCACAAAATCGGCGATATGGGCGAGAATTTCTGTATCGGCCGATCTGTTGACGCGACTCTGTGTAAGTCTCCCTGTTGCTACAGGGTCTGAAGGCCGAGGCTTCTCTTCGCTTTCGCAACGGAGTGGCCTCACGGTCACCTCGCTTTGCGAGGCTGCACACCTGCCTCACAGTCCACTGAGGTGCCCGTCGTCGCGACCAGGCGGCCACGTGGTCAGTGGCCAGATGGCCGTTGTCTAGTCAGTGTTGGGGGTTGACGAGCACGGCATACGGCGGACACTAGGTGTGAGCACTGCCGAGGGGGTCTGCTGAATGGCCAAGAAGCCCAAGATACAAAGGATGAAAACGGCGTCTAGGTTTTTAATTGTGGCATTCATCGGTTTGATGGCCGCGGGAATAGCGTATCTTGACCACCGTGACATCTTGACCGGAACAGAGATAATAGGATCGGCGTTTATTCCGCTAGCCACGGCCTTCGGGTTCACTTTGCACACAACCTGCAAAGTACTCACAACCCGCAGAACGCCATGCAAGAAAGATTCCTACGGTTTCTTGTTTGGCTGTACTAACAATGGACATTGGTGGGAGAAATTTGTAAGTATTCGGAAGTCCCGTGAATGGGCATGGCGACGGCCGGCGTGGCTGGTTCATGGTGGCCGTGCCGGTGCGGGCGCTATCCGTGCGGGGTTTATCCGGTGTCCGGCGGTGGCTGTGCCCAGG
>JALYVS010000535.1 GCA_030853115.1 Actinomycetota bacterium | reverse complement strand
CGGCACCGGGGAGCCGGGACCGTGCGGCGCGGTACCGCCGAACCCCGTCGAGGCGGCGCCCCTGGGTGCCTGGCCGCTGCCCGCCGCGTCCTCGAGGTTGGCGATCTCCAGGCCGCTGGCGCCGTCGAGGACCACGAGCGTGTGCACGGTGCCGGCGGTCAGGGTGATGCGTGAATTGGCGTCCTGGCCGGACGCGGTCACCGATACCGTCTCGGTGCCGGGCGAGACGGCCTGGTAGGACGTCACGGAGTCGAACGGCAGCCTGCTCGTGACCACCATCCCGTCCCAGCTCACCTTGACCGTCTGCTGCTTCAGGGAAGCCTGGATCACGCGGACCAGCGCCTTTCCGGACGGTGTGGTCAGGTCGTCGTTCATGACCTGGAGCCGCAGGCCGGATCGGGGTCCTACCCCGGCCACCGTGTACGCGTGACCGGCCACGATCGTCACGCTGGTCGACAGGACCGGCTGGCTCGCCGAGGGAGCGCCCGCGGGGCGCATGGCCACGCTGTAGTCACCGGCCGTCACCGCCTCGTAGGGGGAGACCGTCCCGTAGGCGATGTGATGCAGCACGATGTGCGCGCTGGAATTGCCGAACGAGTACAGGTAGACGTCTACCGGGGCGGTAGCCGGAGACAGGTGGGCGAGCCTGATCCAGCCGGTCCCCGTGGTGGCCGAGGAAGCGGAGGCCGCCGCGGCGAGGGGAAAGCCGAGCAGCAGGGCCGTAGCGGCCAGCAGCATGACGATCCGTCTGGTGAGTCCCGGATATTTCATTTCAGTATCCCTCCCGCTGACCAAACTGCTGAATCCTTCAGGAACCTCCGACGTCCATCAGATCTGGGGCGTCGTACCGCACCGTAACCACGGGCTGACCGCTGGCCCCGCGGGCGATGGCCGCCGCCGCGGGCAGATAAGGCGCTCGCTGTGCCCGCAGGAACGCGAGCACGGTGCTCAAGCGGGCCGGCGATGCGGCGCCGATTTCAGCGCCGCGCAGCTGAACGACAGTACTCGCCCCGGGCGAGGCGTTGTCAAAGCTCACCAGCCGGAGCGGCATTTCCGCAGCCAGTGCCGACAGCGTAACCAGCAGGCGGGCGTCCACCTGGCCGGCCAGCAGCGGGGCGCGCACGGCGGGCCCGGCTTCGATGTTCATGTTCCGCAGCAACTGGACACCCTCGGCGATGAGCTGGGTATGCGCCGCGGCGAGCTGGGACTTCAGCGCAGCGGCTCCGTCCGGTGCGACGACGCGGATGTCGACCCGTTCAGCTCCTGAGCCGAAGCTCGCGAGCACCAGGGGCGCGTAGGCCGCGGCCAGCCGAGCGCCGAACTGACTCCGGATGACCGGCGTGGCGACCACCACGCCAGCACCCAGCGGGCCGTCGGCCGCTGGCGGTACCGTGGTCAGCTTGGCGGCCGGAAAGCCGTTGCGCTGCACCTCTCCGCACATCGCGGGGTCACACGACACGCTCACGTCCGGGCCCACCTGCTGGGCGATCCACGCCGCGGCCTGAGCGCGGTACGCGGTGGCCGCTTGCCCCGGCGTGGTGCCCTGGCGCGCATCGCCCGGTACGGTCCCGGTAAAGGCCAGGGTCAGGCCGGTTCCGAACGACATGGCCGCGAGCGCCGCCACCACCAGCACGAGCCGGCGCCGGCGGTCAGCCTGAGTCCAGCCCACGAGGTGGCTGAGCCTGAACCACAACCGCACCGCGAGCGTGACGACGACCAGCCACGACGAATAAAGCCGATGGCTACGCCCGTACTGCTCCTCGTCCATCTCGCCCCCCACAGCATGCGTTCTCGCAGGCCGCTACCCAGAGCTTACCAATTGAACCGTTTCTTGCTGTGTCATCCGATTCACGCCCGTCCTCACGCGGTCGTTCCGGGATCACTTCGAAGGTGAGGCCCGTTTCCGCCAGGCAGGCCGCCCTTACGATCGTGGCCGCTCTTTGATCTCCGCCGCGAGGAGGCCGGTTACCTCGGCGATGCGGGCCGCTCGCAGGTCCGGCCGACGGGTGGTCGCATCGATCCAGCGGAGGTAGGCCTTGCGGTAGAACTGCGCCAGCGTATCGAAGAACGCGCCCGCCGCCGGGTTAGCCACGAGCGCCGCGGCGATATCGTCGGCCAGATCACCGCGTTGCGGGCCTTCCGGGGCCAGCTCAATGGTCACCTCATCGCCGATCGCGACGCCCAGGCCCTGCAGTCGCTTTGAAGCCAGGGTCAGCACCCATCCTGGGGCGGACGGCATCAGCCGGGCGCGGATCCGACGACCACCGATCAAGCCGCCGACAGGATGGTCGGCCTTGGCGCCCCACGCCGCATCGGGGTCGAACGGCATCGCGATGACCGCGCTGTCACCAGGACCAGCGGCGATAACGGCACGGAAACGCTGAGAACACATGACCCCTATCGTGGCACGACGCGGTGCCGCTTGCCCTGGCATCGTCGCTCCCATGCAAAACCCCGACCCGCTTCCTTCTGAGGGGCATCCCACCGCCCCGGTCGCCGACTTGGCAAGTTCACCAGAGGATCATAGTGAGCTCGCCGATCCTGACGAGTCCGCTCCCCGTCTGGCCTTCCCCGCCGTCCCCCTGGCCCAGCCAGTACGACACACACCCTGCGAACCGGTATGCTGACTCCGGTCCGGGCGTGGTCCGGTACCGCAGTTGAGGGGCTTTAGCTCAGTTGGTAGAGCGCTTGCATGGCATGCAAGAGGTCAGGGGTTCGAATCCCCTAAGCTCCACCAGGTCAGAGTCATAATTTCGAACACCTCCACAATGGCCATCCTGGTTTTGGGGAGCAAGCCGAGTTGATCAAGCTCCCAAAACTTCGGTCTGGCCATCGTTCTTCACAGGCTTTGGCTTCATCTGGGTGGTGATCGCAGTGCCTGGCGTGGACGGCGCGACTGGCATGCGGTATGGCGATGCCATGAGGCGTGACCTGGATCATTGCCGGCGTCCTGACCCCAGAACCTCTCAGCGTTCCAGCGTTGACGGCGGATCCCCCAGGGGATGGTCAGTGCGTGCGCCGCGCATTGACTTCTTGCAACGTGAGCAAGCGATGGTCAGGGAACCTGATGGCAAGCGCAGCGAAATTTCCAGTTCGGAACCTTTCTTCCGGCCTCGGCTACCGTTGCTGGCGCCGTGTGGCCTGCCTAGTGAGCAAGCCAGACCTGAAGGTCCTTGCCGTAGCGCCGCTAGTGAGTGTCGGCCTTGCCGCACCGCCTGCTGGAATAGGGCGGCCGGATCGCGAGCAGGGGCGCCGGCCTTCGCCGGTACCGGCGACGTTAGGCTTCAGCCGCTCACCCGCGGCGGAGTGTCCCGTGCCGGGAATGAATCCGCAGGCCATTCCCGGGCACAGCGAACTCCGGAACAGAAGCAGCGTCCTGGTCACGCAATCTTGAGCTGCTCGTCGCCGAAGTCTGCGATGAGCTTGAGGGTGCCGCCGAGGGCGGTGATGAAACGGTTGAGGACGTCCTGGGTGGAGACGTCGCCGCTTTCGATCTGGGAGATCCGGGCGACCGAGACGCTCATCCGGGCCGCTACCTGCTCCTGGGTCATCCCACGCCGCTTGCGCATCTCCGCCAGCCGCCAGCCGCGGGCGTCGTCCAGCATCGCGGCGACCGCCGAGTTGAACGCCTCCTGGCCGCCTGCGGTCTGGACCGCCTGCTCCAGGTGGCCGGACTCCCGCCAGCGTGATACATCGCTCATTGGCCTGGCTCCTTCTCTCGCTCGGCTAGGTAATCGGCATACACGTGCTCAGCCTGCGGGATCGCCGTACGGTACCACTGTGACCACCGGCCGGACTTGTCCGAGGAATGCTTGAAACCTGTGGATCTGCCGGGAAGGGGGTGTACCTTCCCGGATCATCCTTAGAGGTTCTCAAGCAAGGCCGGCGGGCAAACGCCGGCCGGGAAGGCACACCCGATGCCAACGATAG
>JALYVS010000121.1 GCA_030853115.1 Actinomycetota bacterium | reverse complement strand
AGACTTCTTCTACCGGGGGCTCCGCGCCTCCCGGGCGATCTCCGCCAATGTCCGCGTGTCTGCCTCGACGTCCCCTACGTCACGTTCGACCTACTCGCTGCTGCTGGGAAAACCTCAGTGGCTGCCGTCGACCGCCGCCAACCTCAAGAACCTCGACGTGCCGATCCCAGCCAGGTTCACCAGGGTTCCGCCGCCGAAGAACTAACGCGACGGCCCGGCCCAGGCCGGATCGCGGGATGGTTTCAGGTCGTAACAGCATCCTCGCCTTTCGATGGCGCAAGCGCCGCCCGTGACAGTCCCGTCCCTCCAGGCGGTTTCCGGCAGCTATCGGATGAGGCACCTTTACGGCTCCTCCCGGCTAGCTGGGAGGAGCCAGCACCGTGATCGGTCAAGAGAAAGGCCTCGCAGCCCCTCTGTACAGTGTCAGCCAGCGCGGGGACTTCCCTGCACACCTGATTGGGTGCGAGCGCTGGGGCGATGATGTCCGCAATGGCCAGGGCTATCCGGTCAGCGACCGAGTCGAACGATCTGGACTGCGAGGTCGACGAGAGTCCGTGCGCGGCGTACGAGCGGTTCGGCTTTGGCGGCGGTTACCAGTGCGACGCCGTATTCCACATCGCTTTTAGCAGAAATCAACTCGCGAAGTGCTCTCTCCGCGGCGGATGTGTCGGGTCGCTGGCCAAGTGCTTGTTTCAGTTCTCCGGCTGCGACGGCATGGTTTTTGCCCTTGCTGGTTGTACCTGTTAGTGCGGTTACCATGGCGTCCTTAGCGCTGATTCCCGCGTGGATGGCGTCGCCGGCCGCGGGGGTGTGCCTTCCGGCGGCCAGGCTGTCTTCGGCCGCGGCGAGGTATTCCTGGGCTTTCCGCAGGAAGTTTCTTGCCTGGTTCATGTGCTCGGGTGAGGTCATCGCGCAGCTCCGTTCTTTACCCGAGGCATCGCGCCGATGAGAGGTATGCCGTCGACGAGTATCTCGTCAACGACGGGTTCATGGGCTGCTGCGAGGTTCGTGAAATCCTTGGCGGTGAAGACAAGGACGTCACAGTCGTTACCGAGGCGTTTCCGTACGGCGTCTTCCAGATCGATGCGACCGTCCCAGCCGGATTGAGCGATCACAGCCAGGTCAATATCGCTTCCCTCTTTAGCCTCACCGCGGGCCACGGAGCCAAAGACGATGACGGCTTCGACGTCCTCTCCGGCGATCTGGGCTGCGGTCTTGGCCAGTGCTGCTATCGGATCGAGGAGTGAACGCAAGGGTCCCACGGTGTAGTGATCCTCGTTGATCGCGTGGACCACCGCCCGGCCGATGATCTCGGTGTGGATCACGCCAAGTTGCACCCATGCCTTCAGCGCTTCTTGGACAGACCAGAGGCTGTGCCGGTCGCTGACCAGCGCATGAACCTGCCTGCCGGTCAACCTGACATCGGTGCGCAGGATGGTTGAGAGGACAGCCCCGCGTGCTCCGGGTATAAGACCGCCAAACGGCTCATTCAACACCACGATTCAAAAATACCAGTCATATGACTGGTATTCAAATCACATGACTGGTTTGCTTGCGGGCCGCTGCGAGCCGATGACGGCCGTTATCAAGCCGCCACGCTGGGCCAGCCCGGCAAGCTGCCATCGCGCGAGCTGAGCACGGCCCGCGGACCGGCGCCCCGCCCCGCCCCGCCCCGCCCCGCCCCGCCACCTGATCAGCCCAGCGAGGCGGTTGCGGTGCGCAGCTCGTCCAGGGCTGCTAGCGCGTACTGCGCCAGCCCGGTGCCGTCGTCCCGGTCGCCTTCGGACCACCGGGTATAGCCCCGCTTGAACGCGAGGACCCCCATTTCGCCCGCGAGGTGCGCAGTCGGCTCGGGGACACCACGGGCGACGAGCGCGGCTGTCATGGCGGCGGCGAGACCGACGCTCTTGAGGTTGTCGCGCTCCTGGAGTTCGGTGCTGGCGGCCACGGCCGCCTTGATGCGCGGGCCGAGCTCGCGGTTCGCCGGTCCCATTTCGCCTGATGCGCGCTCGAGGCCGGCCGCGACCGCTTCGAGCGGGCTGGCCGTCGCAGGCGCCTCGGTGATCCCGTCGGCGAGCAGCCTGCTCAGGGTTTCCTGGCCGGCCACCAGGAGCTCGCGCTTGTCGGAGAAGTGCCGGAAGAAGGTGCTCTTGGTCACCCCGGCGCGCTCGACGATCTGCGCCACCGTGGTGGCGTCGTACCCCTGCTCGGCGAACAACTCGACGGCCGCGGCCACGAGCCGCTGGGTCGCCCCCGGTTGCCATCGCGCCATCAGCCCATCATAAGTGATGGGACCAGTGTCCCGTGAGCCTGATACAGTGATGGGACACATGTCCCATTACTTTCAGGAGAGCCTCATGCACGTTTTCGTCACCGGCGGTACCGGCACCATCGGCTCCGCCGTCGTCGCCGAACTGCTCAGCCACGGCCACACCGTCCTCGCGCTGGCCCGCTCGGACGCCTCCGCGCGGACCCTCAAGGACGCCGGCGCCGACCCGCTGCGAGGAGAGATCGCGGACCTCGACGTCCTGCGGGCCGGCGCCGCCCAGTCCGACGGCGTGATCAGCCTGGCGTTCAGCCGCGACTACGGCGATCCGGACGGGCTCGCCCAGGCCATCACCCAGGAAAGCGCCGCTCTCGCCGCCCTGGGCCACGAGCTGACCGGGAGCGGCCGCCCGCTCGTCACCGTCTCGGGCACGCCCTGGGTGCCGGGCCGCGCCTCCACCGAGGCTGATCCGCTGCCGACCGACGGACCGGTGGCGGGCCGCGGCCGTTCCGTCAACGCGCTGCTGGAGCTGGCTTCGCGCGGTGTGCGCAGCTCGGCTGTTCGCATGCCGCGCACCGTCCACCACGAGGGCAAGGGCGGATTCGCCGGCCTGCTGGCCGACCAGGCGCGCCGCACCGCGGTGGCCGGCTACCCGGGCGACGGCACCCAGCGCTGGCCGGCCGTCCACGCCCTCGACGCAGCGGTCCTGTTCCGCCTGGCCCTCGATTCGGCACCGGCCGGGACGTCCTGGCACGCCGTCGCCGACGAAGGCGACGCGGTGCGAGACATCGCAGCAGTCATCGGCCGCCGCCTGGGCCTGCCCGTCGAAGCGGTGCCGGAGGAGAACTTCGGCCCGTTCGGCCCGATCTTCGCGATGGACCAGCCGGCGTCCAGTGCCCGCACCCGCGACGCCCTCGGCTGGCACCCGACGCACCCCAGCCTGCTCGAGGACCTGGAAAACATCCGGCCCTGAAACCGGCATGAGCAGGCCGCTGCGCTGCCCGCTGCCGCCTGCCGCGAGGGCGGGGCGGGCTGCGGTTGTTCGTGTCCACGCGGTCGGCATCCCGTTCGACGACGCCGTCGAACGATTGTGCGACGACTTCCTGGATGTTGATCACCCTTACCGGTAGAGTCTCCTCGTGGGGATGCTAAGCGAGGGTACAGAGGCTCGTGCTACCAGCGTTACCTCTGGTGACCTGGTTTCTCTCGAATCAAGGTTCGAGAAGAATCAGCGAGAGTTCAGGGGTCCCGCCGAAGGCTCTCCGCCGGTGACCGGGCTGACGTGCCTGGAAATTTGCGCGGGCGGAGGCGGCCAGTCGCTCGGTCTGCACCAAGCTGGATTTACCCACCGGGCGGCCGTCGAGATCGACTTGCACGCCTGCGAAACGCTGCGGCTGAATCACAAGGAATGGAACGTCGTCGAACGAGATATTCACCATTTTGACGGCACCGGTTATAAAGGCGTTGATCTGCTCGCTGGCGGCGTGCCCTGTCCGCCATTTTCTATAGCCGGTAAGCAACTCGGCGCGGACGATGAGCGCGATCTTTTCCCTCGTGCGCTTCGCCTTGCCGAGGAGTCTGAGCCAGCTGCCGTCATGCTAGAAAACGTCCGGGGTCTCTCCACTGCCCGGTTCGCAGGTTATCGAGAACAAGTTCTCGCACGACTGCGTGACGACCTTGGCTATGAGGCTGACTGGCGAGTGCTCAACGCATGTGATTTTGGCGTGCCGCAGCTACGCCCGCGGTTCATTCTGGTCGCGATGAAAGTATCAGTTTTCAAATATTTTAAATGGCCGGACGAAGTCAAGAATCCCCCGACGGTCGGCGAGGCCCTCTATGAATACATGGCGGCAGACGGCTGGCCGGGCGCGAAAGCCTGGGCTGAAAAAGCCAATGACATAGGTCCCACTCTGGTAGGCGGCTCACGAAAGCATGGCGGGCCGGATCTTGGCCCCACCCGCGCTAGGAACGACTGGCTTAAGCTGCACGTCGATGGGAAAGGTCTAGCCGATGCGCCGCCTCAAGCTACCGACCCCGTTGACCACTTGCCACGGCTTACCCTGCCAATGGCCGCTGTCATTCAAGGGTTCCCCCCTTCTTGGCGGTTCTATGGACGTAAAACAGCAGCATATCGTCAAATTGGCAATGCTTTCCCGCCTCCGGTGGCGCGGGCAGTCGGTGAAAGCATCCGGTCTGCGATTTTCGCAGCGCGTGAAGAGTCGCCAGTGCGGCCTGACCGCCTGCTTCGTGTGGTCTGAACCTTGGCCGCCTGGTTATCACTGAGCCTCTGCCGCCTGGTTATCCTGCGCCGTCTTTCCGCTGCCGCTATTCCGGGTGAGGTATCTTCACTGGGGTGAAGCAAGACACATTGCCGTACACCTTCGACGATGATCCCGAGCTGGACTCTGTCCAAGCTCAGCTGCACATTCTGGATCCTGTGGGCGCGCGGGTCGCTGAAGTGTTGCGTGACACGCTCGACCAGATTTACGACGGACAGCACACCGGGCGTTGGAGCTACGATCAACTGCATAAAACTGAGAAGACTCATGTCGGTACTCTTGTAGAGATCAATCTTCACCGGAAGTTTAACTTTGCGGATGGCGTCGTGACGGATTACCGCATCGCCGGAGTTGAAGTTGACTGCAAATATTCGATGAGCTACGGCGGCTGGGAACTACCGCCGGAAGCCATAGATCATATTTGCCTTCTTGTCACCGCGAATGATCAACGAAGCTCCTGGCATGCGGGCCTTATCCGCGTCAAAGAGCCGCTTCTGCGGGCAAGGTCGAACCGGGATGCCAAGCGTCAGCTATCTGCGAGCAGCCATGCCTATATACGCGAACTGTGGCCAGACCACAGGAAGCTCGCTGAAAATCTCTTCCTCAGCCTCAGTGCAGAAAGCCGAGATAAGATCTTCCGCGCGAAGGCGAATCACGGAAATCAGCATGGCCAGGCCAGGGTAAATGAACTATTCCGCCTAGTTCAGCGCCGTATCATCCGGCGCGCCGAACTGGCCACCGTCGCCCAGCAAGATGACTTCATGAAGCGGGCCCGCGGTAATGGCGGTGCACGAACCGCACTCAGACCTGAAGGCATTCTGGTTCTAGGGCATCAAGATAACGACCCGAATGTCGCCGCGGCACTCGGCCTGCCGGTTCCCAGAAAGGGTGAGCTTGTCTCAGGCCGAGTCATCCCGGCACGAGATGATCGTAACGATGTGACCGCCGTCATTGAGGGACACCGCTGGGCGCTCGCCCGGCCGGACGACCCCGTTGTCGCCGCACCGGTCGTCCCTAGATGAGTGCCTGCGATACCACGCGATCACGCGATGTAAGACCGTATCCCGAAGCGTCTCGTGACAAGCGTCAAGGGCACGAAGGCCTCCTCGCTCTGACCGGATGGCACAATGCGACTCATGGACGTCCGGAGTGACCTTGCCTCCACGAGCATGTTGCGAGCCTCGATTAACCCTGAGCTCGGCATGTGTCACTTCGCTAGCCGCAGGGAGGCCAACTCGCATGACGAATCCCGATTTTCCCCCCGCCGTACGGACGCCTGAGGTCGAGCTCGCCTACTCGAGCCGCTGGCTCGACCGGGCCAGCGACCGTCGCACTGACCCGCAGTGGGTCGACGCGGTCCTGGCGGCTCCGGACACGCGGCTGATCCCGCTCTGGCAGGACAAGTGCCTGGCCTCCGGCGAGCCGCCCGTGCCGGTGGCTCGCCGGGCCGCCGAGGCCGGCGCCGTCCTGCAGGCCTCGGGCTGCACCGTATTCCTGGGGCTGGACCGTCACGGCACGGCCGTTTTCGCGGCCGATATGTCCGAGCTCGGCCTGTCCACGGTGACGGACCTGACCGGCGCAGGCCAGGCCCTGGACGTCCGGGCGCTCGTGGGTAATATCGGCGCGGCCGAGGCCGCGACCCTCGCCTACGCCCGCGGGCTGCTGAGCTGGCATCGCCACCAGCGGTACTGCGGAGCATGCGGGTCTGCCACCGCGCTGCGCTGCGGTGGCCACCAGCGGCAGTGCGGGAACCGCGCGTGCGCGCGCCTGCACTTCCCGCGGATCGAGCCCGCAGTCATCATGCTGGTCGAGACCGGCCGGGAGCCGAAACGCTGCTTGCTGGCCCGGCACCGCGGAGCCGCCGCCGGCGGTTACTCGACGCTGGCGGGATTTGTCGAGGTCGGTGAGAGCCTCGAGGACGCCGTGCGGCGGGAGGTCGCCGAGGAGGCCGGGGTCACGGTGGGGCCGGTCACGTACGTGGCGTCCCAAGCGTGGCCGTTTCCGGCCGGGCTGATGGTGGGCTTCCGGGCGACCGCGCTCACCGAGGCCATTGCCGTCGACGGTGAGGAACTGCTGGAGGCCCGCTGGTTCACTCGTGCCGAGCTAGCCGAGCATGCCGCGTCCGGCGGGCAACTGGGCCGCGAGGATTCGATCGACCGGCTGCTGCTGTGCTCCTGGCTAGCGGCGGGTGATTGACCCGCGGTCCGCGCGGCCGGAAGCCACCGAGGCCGGAACGCGCGTGCGAGGCGATGGCCGGCCTAGGGCCAGCGCAGGAGGGCGCGGTGGAGCACCGTCGCCCGGAACGCTCCACCGGAATATCTCGACTCGGCGCTGACCGCGACTCCCGCTCCGCCTCCGGCATCGCCGTCGGCGTCGGACCCGGACCTGGTCAACTGGCCGCGGAAGAAATACTCGGGATGGATACCGTCGTCCGCGCTTCTCACCGTGACCTGCAGCGACAGCACGTCGCCGACGCTGACCTCGATCGGCTCGCCGAGGGTGAACGGCACGTAGACCGGCAGCCAGTTCGTGTCTTCCGCGAGGCTGTCCAGGACCGCGTCGCCCGGCGCCACCGCCAGCTCGATCCAGGCCAGCAGGCCGTCCACGCGGCCGCGGCGGGTGATTTCCAGCCGAAGGTCGCCGCCCTGCAGGTACGACTGCTCGCTGAACCTCAGGTCCTCCAGGACACCGGTCGTCGACATCAAGGCCGCCGCGTCGACACCGCCCACGTAAAGCCGGAGGTCGAAGGGCAGCCCGGCCTGCTGGAGCACCGCCTCGACATAAGGCGCGAACGCCGATGGCATTGCCACCTCCGCACCGAGCACGTCGAGCAGGCAGACGGCACCGGCGAGCGTGCGCACCGCCGACGGGATGACCTTCGCCGACGGGGACAGATGCCGGCGGCGGGCGTCCGCGAGAACCGCGACGATACCTTCGCTGCCCCCGATGCACCCGATTATCTCCGCGATGCACAGATCCGCGCGCTCCGGCAAGGCGATGCTGGTCGCGTCGCCGGCGACCACCCGGATGCCGACCGACGGGTGGCCACGCGCCGTCTGCTCGGCGCGCCGGGCGATGACCTCGATGACCTCGATGGCGTAAGCGCGGGACGCGCCGGCGTCCATCGCGGCGAGCGTCCAGAGCAGGTCCGGACCGCACCCGATTTCCAGCACGGTCGCTCCGGGCGCCGCTGCCTCGATAGCCCTGCGAAAGAGCGTGTTGCGTCGTTCGTCTTCGAGCATCACCTGGTAGATGCTGTCGTCGTAGATCGGGTATTCACCCACCGAAGGGCACAGGTAAACGGCGCCGGGGCTAGGCGGCTCGTCACACGTGCGTAGCTGGACCTCCAGGTCAGCGACCTGGAGCGCCTTCCAAGCGAACCGGACCACGTGACCCCCGTAGATTTCCCATCTACGTCCTACCCCGCCAGGCTCACCTCGCCCCATCGGCGCTGGGTAAAAGTGCTTCGCGGCCCGTGCCCGTCGCTGTGCCCGTGCCCGTCGCCGTGCCCGTGGCCACCGGCGCGGGGCCTGCGGCCGGCTGGCCGTCCCTGCCGACGGGGTGCCCCGCCGCCCGGAGGCGACGAAGGGTAGCGGTGAACTCCCGCATCGTCCGCTCAGTCAGGGGCGCGCCGAGGCGATGCTCGAGCTCGTCGTCGAACGCTTCCCGGGCCTCGGCGAGAAGCGTCCGGCCCGCCGCCGTCAGCTCCAGCAGCGATGAGCGCCGGTCCGCCGGGTTGGGCCGACGCCGGCAGTGGCCGCTGGCCTCGATCCGGTCGACCAGCTTGCTGGCACCGCCGGTGGTGATCCGGAGCTCCGACGCGATGTCGAGCACCCGGCAGGGACCGAGCCGGTCCATCACCGACATCGGCTCGAAGTGCGTCAGCGGCAGGCGGCAGGCTGCCTTCAGGCGTGCGTCGACGCCGTCCCACAGCTCGATCTCGAACCGGATGATCTCGTCGAACAGCTGCCTCAGGTCGGGCACCGGCCTACCTCCTCCGCAAGCTCACCAGAGTAGCTTCCGCTGATGATACTTCTCCGTAATTAGCTTCCATGGAATATATATGTTACCTTCCATCACACACCACCGGAGAAAGACCCGAGCGAAGGAGCCGCCTGTGCGCGCAGCCTGGTACGAGCGTCGCGGCCGCCCGCGTGACGTCCTGGTGGTGGGGGAGATGCCCGACCCGGTGCCTGGTCCGGGCGAGGTTCGCATCGCGATCGCCGTCTCCGGCCTGAGCCCGGGAGACGTCAAGAAGCGAGCCGGCTGGCAGGGCTCACCCATGTCCTATCCGCGAGTTATCCCGCACAGCGACGGCGCCGGGACTATCGACGCGGTGGGATCTGGTGTCAGCGGCGGGCGCGTCGGCGAGCGGGTGTGGTGCTACGGGGCCCAGTCCTACCGCCCCTTCGGCACGGCCGCCGAGTACGTCGTGGTCCCCGGCGCCCTGGCCGTCGCCCTGCCCCGGCCGGGCGCGGCCGGCGGCCCCACCGAAGACACCAGGGAATTCGCCGACGGCCTCGAGGAACAGGCCGCCTGCCTTGGCATCGCCGGCATCACCGCCCACCGGGCCGTCTTCGCCGACGGTCCGGTCCGCGGGCTCGTGGTGCTCGTGCACGGGGCCGCGGGCGGGGTCGGCTCGATCGCCACCCAGCTCGCCCGGCGCGATGGCGGCACTGTCCTGGCCGTCGTCCGCGACGAAGCCCAGCGCTCGACAGCCACCCGGCTCGGCGCCCAGCACGCCTTCCTGCACGACGATCCGGCCCTGGCCGAGCGCATCCGTCAGGCTGCCCCGGACGGGGTGCACCGTATCGCCGAGGTGGACCTGGCCGCTCACGCCGACCTGGACGCCGAGATCCTCGCCGTGGGCGGGGTCATCAGCTCCTACTATTCCGCGGCGGACCGGCCCGCGATCCCCTACTGGGCGCTGGGATTCAAGGACACCACGCTCCGGCTGCTCGGCAGCGACGATTTTCCGGCCACGGTCAAGGCCGCGGCCGCCGGCACGCTGACCGGCGCCCTGCTGGACGGGAGCCTGCGCACCGACATCACGGCCAGGTTCCCTCTCGATCAGGTCGCCAGCGCGCATGAGCTGGTGGAAAGCGGAGCGCGGGGGCGCGTCGTGATCGACGTCACGCCGCCTGGTTAGCCAGCTGGAGATCTACCTGATTCTCGTGCTCCAGGGGGTGCCGGGTCCGTATTGCCAAGGCGGCAGGGTTGCCTGAGCAATACGGACCCTTCGTGTCACCCCGCTCGGCCGCCGCAGGGAGGCTGGCCGTGCTGGGAAGCAAGGAACTCTGGTACCCATCATGCCCGGCCACTTACTAGGACCCGCACCTGAAGAAGTTCAGTTGTGGTTAAGGTTTTACCTGCTCAGGCCCGAGGCTAGGGGAGCGGGACGATATCCGGTGCGCCGAGCCGGGCGGCTTCCGCGGTCGTGTCGTCGGGCTTGGTCTGCGAATCGCGCTCGGCCTGGACCCGCACCAGGTAGTGCTCGATCTCGCGCTGCTTCTGCTCTTCGTCCCAGTGCAGCGGACCCGCCATCAGCCCGGCGACGGTCGTGGCGGCGGCCACCCCGCGGTCCCAGGCCTCGATCGAGATCCGGGTGCGGCGGGCCAGCACGTCGTCCAGATGCCGGGCGCCTTCATGGGTCACCGCGTACAGCGCCTCGACCTGCAGGTAGTCATCCGCACCGGGCAGCGGGGCGGCCAGCGCGGGTTCGTCCCGCAGCATCGACAGCAGCTCGTGCACGCAGGAGCCGTAGCGGTTCAGCAGGTGCTCGATCCGGGCGACGTGCACGCCCGCCGAGGCGGCCAGCGCGTGCCGCTGATTCCACAGCGCGCGGTATCCCTCGGCCCCGGTCAAGGGCACCTGGTCGGTGCAGGAGTCGGGTACCCGGGCGTCCAGGCCGCGGACCGCCTCGTCGACGGCGTCCGCGGCCATCACCCGGTAGGTGGTGTACTTGCCGCCCGCGACGACGACCAGGCCGGGGACCGGGTGGCCCACGACGTGCTCGCGCGACAGCTTCGAGGTCGAATCGGACTCCCCGCTGAGCAGCGGCCGCAGCCCCGCGTAGACGCCTTCGACGTCTTCGCGGGTGAGCGGGGACCGGATAACCGCGTTGACGTGCTCGAGCAGGTAGTCGATGTCGCTAGAGCTGGCGGCCGGGTGGGCCTTCTCGAGCGACCAGTCGGTGTCGGTCGTGCCGATGATCCAGTGCCGTCCCCACGGGATGATGAACAGCACGCTCTTCTCGGTCCGCAAGATGATCCCGGTGCTTGACTGCAGCCGGTCGCGGGGCACGACCAGGTGGATGCCCTTGGACGCGCGCACGTGGAACTGGCCACGGGCGTCGGCGAGCGACTGGGTGTCGTCAGTCCACACGCCGGTGGCGTTGATGACTTGCTTGGCCCGCACTTCGAACGTGCGCCCGGTCTCGGTGTCCTTGACCGTCGCGCCGGTCACCCGCTCACCTTGCCGCAGCAGGCCCACGACCTGGGCCCCGTTGGCGGCCAGCGCCCCGAACGACGCCGCCGTTCGCACCACGGCGAGCGTATGCCGGGCGTCGTCCACCTGCGCGTCCCAGTACTGGATCGCGCCGGTCAGGGCGTCCGAGCGCAGGCAGGGAGCCTCCCGCAGGGCGTGCTTGCGGGTTAGGTGCCGATGGTGATGCAGGCCGCGGGCGGTGCCCGAGGTGTAGGCCATGGTGTCGTAGAGCGCGACCCCGGCGCCCACGTAGGCGCGTTCCCAGACCCGGTGCTGGAGCGGAAGCAGGAACGGGACCGGCCGGACCAGATGCGGGGCGATCCGGTCGAGCAGCAGGCCCCGCTCGGTGAGGGCTTCCCTGACCAGCCCGAAATCGAGCATCTCCAGGTAGCGCAGGCCGCCGTGAATGAGCTTGCTCGACCGGCTGGAGGTACCGCTCGCCCAGTCCCGGGCCTCCACGATCGCCGTCGTCAGCCCGCGAGTGACAGCGTCCAGCGCGCTGCCTGCCCCGACCACGCCGCCGCCCACGACCAGGATGTCCAGTTCCTGCTCGGTCATCTTGGCCATCGCGTCGTCCCGCGCCGCCGGGGACAGGTCCGCTGTCACGGGTCAGTCAACCTCCACCCAGTCCAGTGTGCGCTGCACGGCCTTTTTCCAGCCTGCATAGCCCTCTTCCCGCTGCTGGGCATTCCATTCCGGCTGCCAGCGCTGGGACTCGTTCCAGTTGACCTTGAGCTCGTCGGTGTTGGCCCAGAATCCGGTGGCCAGGCCAGCCGCGTACGCCGCGCCGAGGGCGGTGGTCTCGGCGACCACGGGACGGCTGACCGGAACGCCGAGGATGTCGGCCTGCAGCTGCATGCACAGGTTGTTCGCGGTGACCCCGCCGTCGACCTTCAGCACTTCCAGGTGCACGCCGGAGTCCTGCTCCATGGCCTCGCTGACGTCGCGGCTCTGGTAGCAGATGGCTTCCAGCGTGGCCCGGGCCAGGTGGGCGTTGGTGTTGAAGCGCGACAGCCCGACGATCACGCCGCGGGCGTCGCTGCGCCAGTACGGCGCGAACAGCCCGGAGAACGCCGGGACGAAGTACATCCCGCCGTTGTCGTTCACCTCGCGGGCCAGCGTTTCCACCTCGGACGCACCCGAGATGATCCCGAGCTGGTCGCGCAGCCACTGCACCGCCGATCCGGTGACCGCGATCGAGCCTTCCAGGGCGTAGATCGGCTTGGCGCTGCCGAACTGGTAGCACACCGTGGTGAGCAGCCCGTTCTTGCTGCGCACCAGTTCCTCGCCGGTGTTGAGGAGCATGAAGTTGCCGGTGCCGTAGGTGTTCTTGGCTTCGCCGGGCGCGAAGCACACCTGGCCGACGGTCGCGGCCTGCTGGTCGCCGAGGATGCCGGTGAGCGAGACACCCCGGACCGCGGCCAGGCCGCTGATCTCGCCGTAGCCCTCCGGCGCGGAGGACGGCCGGATCTGCGGCAGCATGGCCCGCGGGATGTTGAAGAAGCCGAGTAGCTCGTCGTCCCAGTCCAGGGTCTCCAGGTTCATCAGCATCGTGCGGCTGGCGTTGGTCGGATCGGTGACATGGACGCCGCCGTCGACGCCCCCAGTGAGGTTCCAGATCACCCAGGAGTCGGTGTTACCGAAGATGGCGTCGCCATTTTCGGCCGCTTCGCGGACCCCGTCGACGTTCTCCAGGATCCACTGCACCTTGCCGCCCGAGAAGTACGTCGCGGGCGGCAGGCCGGCCTTGCGCCGGATCACGTCGCCGCGCTCGTCCCGGTCCAGCGCGCTCGCGATGCGGTCGGTGCGGGTGTCCTGCCAGACGATGGCGTTGTAGTAGGGACGGCCGGTCTTCCGGTTCCAGACGACCGCGGTCTCGCGCTGGTTGGTGACGCCCAGCGCGGCCAGGTCCGATCCGGTCAGGCCCGCCCGGTTCAGCGCGGTCTGGATGACGGAGGCGGTCCGTTCCCAGATCTCCACCGGATTGTGCTCCACCCAGCCGGCCTGCGGCAGGATCTGCTCGTGCTCCAGCTGGTGCTTGCCTACTTCGTTTCCCGAGTGGTCAAAGATCATGAACCGGGAACTGGTGGTGCCCTGGTCTACGGCGCCGACGAAATCCGGCATGCGCTTCTCCTTGAAATAGCGGATGGGTGGTTCGTGATCAGGTGACGGTTACCTCGTCGGCCGGAGGCATGCGCCGCCCCAGCAGGTAGTGGTACAGCGCCGCCCCGATCACCGCACCGATGATCGGTCCCGCGATCGGCACCCAGAAGTACAGGTGCCCGTACTGATCTCGCCACGCGTGCGAGTAGCCGGTCAGGTACTGAGCTAGCCGGGGGCCGAAGTCACGCGCCGGGTTGATGGCGTACCCCGCGTCGGTGCCGAACGCCATGCCGATCCCCACCACGAGCAGGCCGATGATGAGCGGGGCCAGGTTGGCCAGCGGGGACGTGTTGCGGCCATCGGTGATGGCGAAGATGAGGAAGAGCAGGATCGCGGTGCCGATGATCTGGTCACGGAACGCGCCGAGATCACTGACCGGGTTAGCCCCGTTTCCCGGCAGGGTGGAAAAGATGAACTGGCTCTTGAGGGTGTGACCGGGGTCGAACTTGCCGATGACCTCGGTGTAGTCCCAGCGCACGATCAGCGCGGCGATGAACGCGCCGGCCGTCTGGGCCACGATGTAGGGTCCGACCTTGCGCCAGGGAAAGCCCCGGAAGGTCGCGAAGGCGATCGTGACCGCCGGATTCAGGTGGGCGCCGCTGACGCGGCCGGCCACGTAGATGCCGAGCATGACGCCCAGGCCCCACGACCATGCGATGCTGTCGTGGCCGCCCAGGCCGGTCGTGGCCACCACCTGGGCCACGACGCCGATGCCAAACAGCAGGATCGTCATCGTGCCGAAGAATTCGGCCATCATCTCGTGCGAAAGCCGGGGCTCCCACGGATGCGCTGACGGTACCTGTCCTTGCCCTTCGGCGACTTCTGTCGGGGTTGCCATCAGACGGTCTCCTCGCCCTTGGCGGAATGATCGAATTTGTCGTCCTCCTGGCTCAAAGTACGACTCCAAGCGCGTTGTCGGCAATGAGTCAGTCGAGTAAAGTTTTGGTAAATTCCGAACGGACCGGCCTGCGTGCCCTCCCGGACCGCTCATTTGCGGCGGGCCGCGTGCCTGACCGCGCCCGCTCGGCGCGAAGTCATGCCGGACCGGGCCGGCCCGAGGTTGGCGGCGTCTCGCCGCGCCCCGGCAGCCGGGCGACCGGTGTCCCCGCGAAGGCCAGATG
>JALYVS010000120.1:10561-14320 GCA_030853115.1 Actinomycetota bacterium | reverse complement strand
GACAAACCGGAGCGCATCAGGGGTCGGCACCACCCGGACGTGGTGCCCGGATTCCGTCAGCAACCTGAGCAGCTCGCAGGCCTTATACGCGGCGATGCCGGCGCCGACACCAAGAACGATGCGTGCCAGCATGCACCCAGCCCCCGGTCCGCCCTCGGCTTAGCCCTCGATGACCTCGACGTTAAGCAGCCGCTCCTTGACCTCGCGCAGCGAGATAGACAGCGGCTTCTCCTGAATGCGCGTCTCGACCAGCGGCCCGACGTATTCGAGCAGGCCTTCGCCGAGCTGTGAGTAGTAGGCGTTAATCTGCCGAGCGCGCTTCGCGGCCATGATGACAAGCCGGTACTTACTGTCCACGACTTCGAGGAGCTCGTCGATCGGCGGGTTGATAATACCGTCGGCAACCTGACTACCTGCCACGTTCTACCTTCCGTAGGTCACTGCTCCATCAAGGCTACCAGCTGGCGGCATACGTCCTTGACCGATGTGTTCACCAGCGTGACGTCGAACTCAGCGGCCGCGGCGAGCTCGTCCCGCGCGGCCGTCAGCCTGCGGGCCAGAACCTCGGGCGACTCGGTCCCGCGTCCGGTCAGCCTGCGGACCAATTCGTCCCACGACGGCGGGGCCAAAAACACCAAACGGGCATCGGTGGCGGCGCGCCGGACCTGGCGCGCTCCGGCCACGTCTATCTCCAGCAGACACAAAACGCCCGCTTCGATTTTCTCGTTGAGCGGAACGCTCGGTGTGCCGTACCGGTTGCCAGCGAACCGAGCCCACTCAAGCAACGCTTCGCTGGCCACCAGCCGGTCAAACTCTTTGTCATCGACAAAGTGATATTCGCGCCCGTTCACTTCTCCGGTGCGCGGCTTCCGTGTCGTCACCGATACGGAAATCCAGATCTGCGGGCAAGACCTGTTGAGTTCGGCGGCGACCGTGCTCTTCCCGACCCCGGAGGGCCCGGAGAGCACGGTCAGCCGCGAATGCACCGGGGTCACGACCGCGGCACTGCAGAGACTTCGATCCCGCCCGTCGCGCGGTTCAGATATCGGCACCGAACTCTTGCTCAAGCGCGGAGCGCTGGTTGGTACCTAGTCCGCGGACTCGGCGCGATTCTGCGATACCAAGCCTTTCCATGATCTGCTTCGCCCTGACCTTGCCCACACCGGGCAACGACTCAAGCAGGGCTGAGACCTTCATCTTGCCAATGATGTCATCAGTGCCGCCTTCCTTGATGACATCGGTCAAGCTGGTGGCTCCGCGCTTGAGGCGGTTCTTCACCTCGGCGCGTTCTTTACGTGCTCTAGCAGCCTTCTCAAGTGCTGCGGCACGCTCTTCGGGAGTGAGGGGAGGAAGAGCCACTCGGGGTCACCTCGGGTTTCGTCGGAAAAAGGTTTGTCGGGAGGGGAAACTAGCCAATCACGTACCCTTTAGGCAACGCAAACCCCCGTTTACGTCATTACAAATTGAAATATATTACTTACGGTATGCATTATATTACTTAGAGTCATTATTACGCTTCCCGGATGTCGGCCAAGGCCCTGGGCGAGTGCTCTCTCGCGGCCATCGCCACAGGCCACCAGCGTATGCCATCGGCCTCCTGCGAGCCCGACGCCCGTCCGGCGCGTCACAACTTCGGCAGACATGTCCTACTTATCTCACTACGCCACCAGGACCCCTCGGAGGGCATCGGGCAACGTGAGTCTCAACTGTGACGATGGTCATTGACCTTGCCTCGCTAGGCCAGCGCACGCTGCCGCCACCGTATGGGGTTATGGCACTTTGATTAGATTCCTCATAGTTTGGGTACTGAGTCGCATCTAGGCGCGTCGGCAGCGTTGATGCGTGTTTGCGTCCACTAGGCTTCCTGACATCATACTCACTGGGTGAGTTCGAAGTCACCCCAGGTCACCACAATGGCCGACCTGAAATCGGCCGGCCCCAGGAGTCCGTATCCGGCGAGCGGCCGCCCGGCCGCCCGGCCGCCCGCCCGGCCGGCTCGGGCTGGTCATCCCGGCGTACCTATCCGCCGTAGCGACGCGGCGATAGCCGCCGCGGCGGCCCCAGGATCCGGGGCGCTAGTGATCGGCCGGCCGATCACCAGGAGATCGGCCCCGGCCAGGATGGCTTCCTCGGGGGTGGCGAACCGCGCCTGATCATTGGCCGCGCTGCCGGCTGGCCGCACGCCGGGAGTGATCAGCGTCACATCCGGGCCCACCTCGGATCGGACGGCGGAGACCTCGCGAGGGGAGCAGACCAGCCCCTGAACTCCGGCCGCCACCGAGAGGGCCGCCAGCCGCAAGACCGCATCAGGCACCGGTCCGGCCATGCCGATCCGGCCTAGATCGGCGTCGCTGAGCGAGGTCAAGATGGTCACCGCCGCCACCATCGTGTCGGGCGCCGACTCGACCACCGCGCGGACCACATCGGCGCCGCCGGCCGCGTGCACCGTGAGCACGTCAGGTCGCAGCCGCGCGACCGCTCTGGCGGCCCCGGCTACCGTGGCCGGGATGTCATGCAGCTTCAGGTCCAGGAATACCGACACCCGGCTGGCGCCCCGGACGGTCGCCACCACCTGCGGGCCGTACCGCAAGTAGAGCTCGAGCCCGACTTTGACGGTACTCACGTGCGGGGTCACCAGCGCCGCCCACCGCGCTGCCGTCTCCAGGTCAGGCGCATCGAGCGCCACCGCCACCGGCGCCGGCTTACTCACAGCTACTCCCTCGATTGATCGTTCAACATGTGACATATTGCCACGTAGTGATTACAGTGTGCCAGATAAGGCCCGTCCGGTCAGGCCCTGGGGAAACCGGCCGTGCGCCTGGGCTATGACATCGGCGGCCCGGTCCACGCTCAGTGCCGCCAGTTCCTCCTCCAGCTCTCTCAGCACGCGCGAGCACGCCGAAGGGTCGTGGATGATCTCGGTACCCACCGCGATCATGGTGGCGCCCGCCAGCAGGAGCTCAAGGGCGTCCCGGCCAGTTCGCACGCCGCCCATGCCGATGATCGGCACGTCGGGGAACGCCTCTCGCACCTGCCACAGACACCGGACCGCGACCGGCCTGATCGCCGGACCGGACAGCCCGCCGTAGGTGCCGGCCAGCGCCGGGCGCATCGTGGCCGGATCGATGGCCATGCCCAGCAGCGTGTTGATCAGGGACAGCCCGTCCGCGCCGGCCGTGACGCAAGCACCAGCCACCGCAACCAGATCGGTGACGTCGGGCGACAGCTTGGCGAACACGGGAATGTCGTACCTCGCGGTGCCCCGGACCGCCGTGATCACGCTGCCCGCTCGCTGCGGATCGAAAGCGAACGGGCGGCCCGCGTCCTCGGCATCGGGGCAGGCGAGGTTGACCTCGACGGCGGTCACCCCGGCCGTGTCGGACAGCCTAGCGGCCAGCTCGGCATATTCGCGGATGGTCTGGCCCGCGATCGAGACCACCACCCGCGCGCCCCGGGACAGCAGCCAGGGCAGGTCGCGCTGCAGGAATGCGTCGATACCAGGGCCCTGCCAGCCCACCGAGTTGAGCATCCCGCTCGGCGTCTCGGCCAGCCGCGGCGCGGGATTGCCGGTCCGCGGCTCCGCCATGATCGACTTGGTGATGAACGCCCCGACCCGGGCGACGTCGGTGAACTGGGCCAGCTCGCGCCCGGCGCCCGCACAGCCCGACGCGGTGAGCACCAGGTTGGGCAGCTCGACCAGGCCGATCCTGGCTCGCATGTCAACCGGCATAGCTGTGCTGGCCCGGGGGGGGGGGGGGG
>JALYVS010000120.1:0-10551 GCA_030853115.1 Actinomycetota bacterium | reverse complement strand
GTGCCCCCCTGGCCCGGTTGGGCCTGCGGCCCAGCCGGGGGCGCCCAGGGCGTCGAAGGGGATGGTGCCCATGTCATCCCAGCGCACTAGGTCACCGCGGAACACCGGGCCGTCCACGCACGAGCGTACGATCCGGGTGATCCCATCGGTGCCGGTGACCGGCAGCACGCACCCCATGCAGACGCCGGTGCCGCAGGCCATCGGCACGTCCACCGAGGTTTGCGCCGGGATCGCGTACCTGCTCGCGATCGCCGTCACCTCCCGCAGCACGGAGACCGGCGCGCAGGCGTAGATCACGTCGGTGCGCGCCGCGCGGATGATCTGCTCGAGCAGCGCCGTGACGGGGCCGCGGGCCCCGAACGAGCCATCAGAGGTGGCGACCGCCGCGGAACGCCCGGTCCGCCGGGCGGACAGCGCGCCGAAAACGCGGTCCGCGCTCTGGCCGCCGAGCAGGTAGTCAATACTGCAGCCGCGCTCGGCCAGCCGCGCGGCGAGGGCGAACAGCGGCGCGCTGCCGTAGCCGACGCCGAGCAGCAGGCAGCTCGACGGGTCCTTGGGCAGCGGGAACGGCCTGCCCAGCGGCCCCACCGTGTCGAGCACGTCGCGGGCCCGCAGCCCGGCCAGCCAGCGCGTTCCCGGCCCGCTGGCATCGAAGACGATCTCCACCGTGCCGCCATGATCGGGGCGGACATCATGCACGGCGAAGGCCCGCCTCCCGAGCATGGAGGTCTGCGGGCCGCCGACGGCGATCGTGATGAACTGACCCGGCCTGAACTTAGTGGCGATGGCGGGCGCGACCAGCGTCATGGCGTGATAGGCATCGACGCGCCGCAGGGTCAGCACGGTACTGCGGATCTGGACGGGCGCCACGAGCCTCACCCACGAGAGGCGCGGCCGAGCAGCGCGGCGTGCTCTTGCAGCGACCGCACCCCCACCTCGCCGCGGATAGTGGACTCGATCCCGTGGACGGCGGCGGCCAGGCCTGCGGCGGTGGTGACACAAGGAATGCCCCGGCGGACCGCGGCGGTGCGGATCTCGTAGCCGTCAAGGCGCGGGCCCGACTGCCCCGGGCTGCCGAACGGCGTATTCACGATCAGGTCCACCTCGCCTGCGAGGATCCGCGTCACCACGGTCGGCTCGCCGGTAGGCCCGGGCCCGTCACCGTGCTTTCGCACGATCTTGGCACGAACCCCGTTGCGCCGCAGCACCTCCGCCGTTCCCTCCGTGGCCCAGATCTCGAAGCCCAGGTCGGCCAGGCGCTTAACCGGAAATATCATCGATCGCTTGTCGCGGTTCGCCACCGAGACGAACGCTCTTCCCTTGACCGGCAGCGACCCGTAGACGGCGGCCTGGGCTTTCGCGTAGGCCGTGCCGAACACCGCGTCAATCCCCATGACCTCGCCGGTCGAGCGCATCTCCGGGCCGAGCACGGTGTCCACGCCCTGACCGGTCAGATCCCGGAACCGTCCGAACGGCAGCACGGCTTCCTTCACCGCGACGGGCGCATCCAGCGGCATCCGCCCGCCGTCGCCTGCCGCCTGCAGGATCCCCTCCGCGCGCAGCGCGGCGATGGTAGCGCCCAGCATGATCCGGGCCGCGGCTTTGGCCAGCGGCACCGCGGTCGCCTTGGAGACGAACGGCACCGTGCGCGAGGCTCGCGGGTTGGCCTCAAGCACGTACAGGACTCCCCCGGCCAGCGCGTACTGGACGTTCAGCAGGCCGCGGACGCCCACTCCGGCGGCGATCGCCTCGGTGGCCGCGCGGATCTCCTCGATATCACTGCGTCCGATGGTGATCGGCGGCAGCGCGCAGGCCGAGTCGCCGGAATGGATGCCGGCCTCCTCGATGTGTTCCATGACGCCGCCGAGGTAGAGCTCGGACCCGTCGTACAGCGCGTCCACGTCGATCTCGATCGCGTCGTCGAGGAAGCTGTCGATCAGCACGGGCTGGCCCGGGCCCGCATCGGCCGCCCGGGACACATACGACCCCAAGGTGGCGTCATCGTAGACGATCTCCATGCCGCGGCCGCCCAGCACGTAGGAGGGCCGCACCAGCACCGGATACCCGATCTCGCGGGCGATCTGGACAGCCTCCTGCGCCGACAACGCGGTCCCGTACCTCGGCGCGGTCAGCCCGGCTTTTTCCAGCACGCGGGCGAACGCGGCGCGGTCCTCGGCCAGGTGGATCGCCTCGGGAGAGGTACCCACCACCGGGACACGCGCGGCCTCCAGGGCCCGGGCCAGCCCGAGCGGCGTCTGCCCGCCGAGTGAGACGATCACCCCGGCCACCGGGCCGGTGGCCTGCTCCGCGCGGACGACCTCGAGCACGTCCTCCAGGGTGAGCGGCTCGAAATACAGCCGGCCTGAGGTGTCGTAGTCGGTGGAAACCGTCTCGGGATTGCAGTTCACCATCACGGTCTCGTAACCAGCGTCGGTCAGCGCGAACGAGGCGTGCACGCAGGCGTAGTCGAACTCGATCCCCTGGCCGATACGGTTCGGCCCGCTGCCCAGGATGATCACCTTCGGCATGGTGCCCTCCGGCACCTCGGTCCCGTCATCGTAGGTCGAGTACAGGTACGGGGTACGGGCCGCGAACTCCGCGGCGCAGGTGTCGACCGCGTGATAGACCGGCCGGACGCCGAGCCCCCAGCGGATCTCACGGACCACGGCCTCCAGGCTGCCGCGCAGTTCGCCGATCTGCGCGTCGGAGAACCCGGTCTGTTTCGCCGTCCACAACGTCCGCGCGTCCAGCGCCGGCGCCGCGGCGACCTCCTCCGCGACCTGCTGGATGTAGTGGATCTGCTCGATGAACCAGGGATCGATGCCGGTCACCCCGACGACGTCCGCGATGCTGGCGCCCGCCCGCAGGGCCTGGTGGACGGTGCTCAGCCGCCCGTCGTGCGGGGTAGCGCAGTCTCGCAGCAGGCTCGCGGCATCTCCCGGGGGATTTTTCCAGCCGAACGGCCCGTGGTTGCTCTCCAGCGACCGGAGCGCCTTTTGCAGGGCCTCGGGGAAGTTCCGGCCGATGGCCATCGCCTCCCCCACGCTCTTCATGTGGGTGGTGAGGGCGGGATCGGCACCGGGGAACTTCTCGAAGGCGAACCTCGGCACCTTGACCACGACGTAATCAAGCGCGGGCTCGAAGCAGGCCGGGGTCTGGCCGGTAATGTCGTTCGGGATCTCATCGAGGGTGTAGCCGATGGCGAGCCGCGCGGCTATCTTCGCGATCGGGAAGCCGGTGGCCTTGGAGGCGAGCGCGGACGAGCGCGACACCCGGGGGTTCATCTCGATCACGACCATCCGGCCGGTGGCCGGCTCGACGGCGAACTGGATATTGCAGCCGCCGGTATCGACGCCCACCGCGCGCATGATGGCGATAGCGGTGTCCCGCATCTGCTGGTACTCGCGATCGGTCAGGGTCATGGCCGGGGCGACGGTGACCGAGTCGCCGGTGTGCACGCCCATCGGGTCGATGTTCTCGATCGAGCAGACGACGACCACGTTGTCGGCGCGATCGCGCATCAGCTCGAGCTCGAATTCTTTCCAGCCGAGAATGCTCTGCTCGAGCAGGACCTCGTGGGTCGGGCTCGCGTCAAGGCCGGTCCCGGCGATGCGTCGTAGCTCGTCCTCGTCCCTGGCGATGCCGGACCCGGCCCCGCCGAGAGTGAACGAGGGCCGGACCACCACCGGGTAGCCGAGACCCTCTCCGGCAGCGGTGTCCGGGCTGGCCGCCGGGCCGGATGCCCGGCTGGCGGTGGAGCCGGCCGCCGGGCCGGTGCCCGCGACGACCGCGAGGCATTCGTCGATGTTGCGGCAAATGCGGCTGCTGGGGACCTCGGCGCCGAGGCCGATCACGATCTCCTTGAATCGCTCACGGTCCTCGCCGGCCCTGATCGCGTCGATGTTCGCGCCGATCAGCTCGACGTTGTACCGGCGCAGGACGCCTGAATCGTGCAGGGCGACGGCCGCGTTCAACGCCGTCTGGCCGCCTAGCGTGGGTAGTAGGGCATCAGGTCGCTGGATCGCGATGACCTTCTCCAGGACCTCGGTCGTGATCGGCTCGACATAGGTCGCATCGGCGAACTCGGGGTCGGTCATGATCGTCGCCGGGTTGGAGTTGACCAGGCTGACCCTGATTCCCTCGGCCTTCAGGACCCGGCACGCCTGGGTCCCGGAGTAGTCGAATTCGCAGCCTTGCCCGATGACGATCGGCCCGGACCCAATCACCAGCACCGATTTCAGATCCTTACGCCGCGGCACGACTCACCCCCGAGGTTCGGTATGGGCTTATGGGGACTATGACACCCGACACTGCTGACAACTCAGCAGGCCACCTCATCGGGCGCGCTCGAGCATGGCACAGAAATGATCGAAGTGGTCGGCAGCGTCATGCGGGCCGGGAGCGGCCTCGGGGTGATACTGCACGCTGAATACCGGGCGGTCGAGCAGTCGCAGGCCTTCCACCACGCCGTCGTTGAGGTTGACGTGGCTGACGACGGCCGGGCCGTACGGCGTCTGGAATGGCCGCTGGGCCTGGACCGGCACGTGGGACCACGTGGTAGCGCCGGATGAGGCGGCGCGGCCGGCTTGGGGCGGTTCGCCGGGGGTGTGCGTCTCGCCGGGGGTGTGCGTCTCGTCGGGGAGAGCGGCGGCGAATCCGTGGTTATGGCTGGTGATGTAAACGCGGCCGGTGGCCAGGTCCATCACGGGCTGGTTCACGCCCCGGTGACCGTACCGGAGCTTGTAGGTCCTGAGGCCCAGGGCCAGGGCGAGGATCTGGCTGCCCAGGCAGATGCCCAAGACGGGCAAGCCGGCGTCGAGCACCCCGCGCATCGCGTCCACCGCGTACCCGGCCGCGGCCGGGTCACCTGGCCCGTTGCTGAAGAACACTCCGTCGGGCGAGGCGGCGAGGATGTCCTCGGCGCTCGTTCCCGCCGGGACGACGAGCACCTCGCAGCCGCGGGCCGCCAGGTGCCGCGGCGTGGATGCCTTGATCCCCAGGTCGACGGCGACCACGCGGTACCTGGCGGGGCCCGAGGGGCTGATCGTGTACGGCTCGGGCGTGCTCACCACCCGGGCCAGGTCGGCTCCGGTCATCTGGGGACTGGCGAGCACGCGCTCAAGCAGCCGGCCTGAGTCGGTCTCGACGGTGCTGATCGCCGCCCGCATGGCGCCTTGCTCGCGTACTCGCATGGTCAGCGACCTGGTGCCCCGGACCGCGATGCCAGGGATGCCCTCGGCGCGCAGATAGGCGTCAAGCTCGCCGGTCGCCCGCCAGCTGGACGCCGCCCTGCCTAGCTCGCGCACCACGTAGCCGCTGACCCACACCTGGCGGGACTCGGGATCAGTGTCGTTGATACCGGTGTTCCCGATGTGCGGCGCGGTCATCGCCACGATCTGACGGCAGTACGAAGGATCGGTCAGCGTCTCCTGGTACCCGGTCATGCCGGTGTTGAAGACCATCTCGCCGAACCTCTCGCCGTCGGCGCCGAAGGCGGTTCCGTGCAGCGTGGTGCCGTCCTCCAGGACCAGCAAGGCCGGGCGCGTTATCTCGGTCACCTCAGGCCAGCTTTCCGTCGAGCACGGTGGGCGTGCCTCGCAGGAAGGTGGCCACCACCCGCCCGGGCAGCTCCAGGCCGGCGAACGGCGTGTTGCGGCTCTTCGAGGCGCCGGCCGAGGCCACCGCCTCGGCGGGCGCCGCCGGATCGTACAAGGTGAGGTTGGCGGGGGCGCCAGCCTCGAGCGGGATACCGTGCCCGGCCAGCCGCCCGATCCCGGCCGGGCGCAGCGACATCCGGTCGGCGACCTGCGGCCAGCTGAGCAGCCCGGTATCGACCATGGCCTGCTGCACCACCCGGAGCGCGGTCTCGAGCCCGGTCATGCCGAACGCCGCCTCCGACCACTCCGTTTCCTTGGCTTCCACCGGATGCGGGGCGTGGTCGGTGGCCACGCAGTCGATGGTGCCGTCAGCTAGCGCGCGCCTCAGCTCGGCCACGTCGGCCGCGGTGCGCAGCGGCGGGTTGACCTTGAACACCGGGTCGTAGTCCGCCGCGAGCTCATCGGTCAGCAGCAGGTGGTGCGGTGTCACCTCGGCCGTGACCGGCCATCCCTTGGACTTCGCCCAGCGGATGATGTCCACCGACCCCGCGGTGGAGACGTGGCAGATATGCAGCGCGGACCGGACATGAGCCGCGAGCAGGCAGTCCCGCGCGATGATCGCCTCTTCGGCCACGGCGGGCCAGCCGGCCAGGCCGAGGCGCGCGGACATCTCACCTTCGTTCAGCTGGGCGCCTTCGGTGAGCCGCGGGTCCTGCGCATGCTGGGCGATCACGCCGTCAAACGCCTTGACGTACTCCAGCGCCCGGCGCATCAGCAGCGGGTCGGCCACGCACTGGCCGTCATCAGAGAACACGCGCACCCGCGCGACCGAATCCGCCATCGTGCCCAGCTCGGCCAGCCGGACGCCGCCCAGCCCGACGGTGACCGCGCCCACCGGCTGGACATCGCAGTGTCCCGCGGCCCGGCCGAGGCGCCAGACCTGTTCCACCACCCCGGCGGTATCGGCGACGGGTTCGGTATTGGCCATGGCGTGCACGGCGGTGTAGCCGCCGAGGGCGGCCGCCGCGGTGCCGGTCTCGACCGTTTCCGCGTCCTCGCGGCCCGGCTCACGCAGGTGCGTGTGCAGGTCGACCAGGCCGGGCAGGGCGATCAGCCCGTCGGCGTCAAGCACCCGGGCGCCCGAGCGGTTCAGCCCGGGTTCCAGAGCCACGATGGACCCGTCGGCGAGCAGGATGTCAGCGATCCCGGTTTCCTGACCGCGGTGGCCCGCGACCGTGACGCCCCTGATCAGCCATCGGCCGGCCTCGGGGGGACCGCCGCCCGTCACTGGGCCACCGCCGGGAACTCAGTGCCGCCCAGCATCAGGTACAACACGGCCATCCGGGTGGTGACCCCGTTGGCTACCTGTTCCACGATCGTCGAGCGGACCGAATCCGCGACCTCCGCTGCGATCTCAACTCCCCTGTTCATGGGCCCTGGATGCATGACGATGGCGTGCTCGGGCAGCCGTGCCATTCGCGCGGCGTCGAGCCCGTACCTGCGGCTGTACTCGCGCACGCTGGGGAAGTAGGCCGCCGTCATCCGCTCCTGCTGGACCCGGAGCAACATCACGACATCGCTTTTGGGCAGCTCACTGTCCAAGTCGTAGCTCACCGCGCAGGGCCAGCTGCCGACGGCGTGCGGTAGCAGCGTGGGCGGCGCGGCCAGGGTCACCTCGGCACCGAGAGTGCTCAGGAGCAGTACGTTCGACCGGGCGACCCGGCTGTGCAGCACGTCTCCGACGATCGTCACCCGCAAGCCGTCAAGCCCGACACTGTGCTGGCCCCGGGGGGGCGACCCTCCGGGCTCTCCCCGATCCTGGGGGGAAACCTTTCCCCCCAGGACCCCTCGGCCCCCCATGAGCCTGCGCCGGATGGTAAACGCGTCGAGCAGGGCCTGGGTGGGATGCTCGTGGGTACCATCCCCGGCGTTCAGGACGCTGCCCTTGACCCAGCCCGCGAGCCGGTGCGCCGCACCGGACGCGGGGTGCCTGATCACCACCGCGTCCGCGCCCATCGCTTCCAGCGTCAGCGCGGTGTCCTTGAGGCTCTCGCCCTTGGCGACGCTCGACCCCTTCGCGGAAAAGTTGATCACGTCGGCGGACAGCCGTTTAGCCGCGGCCTCGAACGAGATCCTGGTCCTGGTCGAGTCCTCGTAGAACAGGTTGACCACGGTCCGGCCGCGCAGCGTGGGCAGCTTCTTGATCGGGCGGTCGGCCAGCTGAGCCAGTTCCTCGGCGGTGTCGAGGATGAGCAGCGCATCGGCCCGGCTCAGGTCGCCGGCCGAGATCAGGTGCCGGTTCACGGCTGCCTCCCGTCCTCGCCGACCATGACGGCATCCTGGGCGTCCACCTCGGTCAGTAGGACGTGCACGAACTCGCGCTGCGAGGTTGGCAGGTTCTTGCCTACGTAGTCGGCGCGGATCGGGAGTTCACGATGCCCGCGGTCGACCAGGACCGCCAGCTGCACGGTCCGGGGCCGGCCCAGGTCGTTCAGCGCATCGAGTGCGGCCCGCACCGTCCGGCCGGAATACAGCACGTCGTCGACCAGCACGATGGTCTTCCCGTCGACCCCGTCTGCGGGAAGCTCAGTCCGTCCCAGGGCCCGGGCCGGGTGGAGCCGCAGGTCGTCCCGGTGCATGGTGACGTCCAGCGAACCGCACGGGACCTCAAGCCCTTCAAATTCCCCGATGCGAGCCGCGAGGCGGCGCGCGAGCGGAACCCCGCGGGTCGGAATGCCGAGCAGGATGACTTGATCACCGCCGTGCGTCCGCTCCAGGATCTCGTGCGCGATCCTGGAAAGCGCGCGCCTGATCTCCTCGGCGTTCAGGACAGCGAGGCCATCACGCCCCGCGACCGGACTGCTGGCTGCGCACATCAACGGACCTCCTTCCCCGCCTCTCGGGACGGTCCTTAAAGGATGTCTACGGGGATGATCATACGGGGAGTTACCAACTGCCCTAGCAGCTTTGCGGCAGGCCTCACCACATGTGATTTAGCTCACACAAGGTAGATGTACTCAGAACGTGACGATTGCCCTTCCCGATCCGCCGGTAAGCCCATAGCGACGGGAAACCTGCTGTCAGCTGGGTTCTCGCCTGCCGGCGGAGGGTAGATAACGAAGTGCGAGGGGTAGCCGGTTACCGGATGAGTTAAGCCAGTTTTTGCCATTCGGCTTGACCTGATAGCCCCCGCCGCCTACCGTCACTGAGCGTAACCGTTACCGTAAGCGACGACTGGCCGGGGAACCGAGGAACAATGCCATCTGAGTACGCCAAGACACTCGGCGCGCGGTTGCGCGCCATCCGCACACAGCAGGGCCTCTCGCTGCACGGAGTTGAAGAAAAGTCCCGCGGCCGCTGGAAGGCCGTCGTCGTAGGCTCCTATGAGCGCGGCGACCGGTCGGTAACGGTCCAGAAGCTCGCCGAGCTCGCCGAGTTCTACGGGGTGCCCGTCTCCGAGCTGCTGCCGGGCGACGCCGCCCCATCGCCGCTCGTGCCCTCACCTAAGCTCGTCATCGACCTCGAGCGCATGGGCCAGCTGCCCAAGGACAAGGTCGGCCCGCTGGCTCGTTATGTTGCGACCATCCAGAGCCAGCGCGGCGACTACAACGGCCGGGTCCTGTCCGTGCGCCATGAGGACCTCCGCTCGCTGGCGGTCATCTACGACAAGTCCCCCTCCGACCTAACTGAGGAGCTCATCAGCTGGGGTGTGCTCGACGCCGACGCGCGTGGCGCCATGGATGGCTTCTGAGCCGCTAGCCTGCTGGCCGAAGCGGGAGCGGAGACTGAACCTCGACGCCGAGCGCCGTCTCTGCGAGCGACAGGAAGGTCTCCGCATCCCGCAGCAGGTCATCGGCCTCGCGTGCCGATGCCGCCCGCGGCAGTCCGGCTTCAGCAGCGGCACGCTTGCCTGCGCCAGCCGCGAAGAAGGCAGCCCACTCTGTGAGCGCCGGCTCGACCTGAGGCAGCAGTTCCCAGACACTGTGCGGCTTGCGGCGGCGGGTCCGGGGTTCACCGCGAGCGGCCACCACGGCGGCGGCCGCGCGTAGTGCCGCCAGGTGGGCCGTGACGTACCGGGCGCCGGGCGCCGACTCATCGGCCGCCTCGGCGAGGCCACGCCGTGCGGACTGGAGCATGCTAAGCACCGTAGGCGCCAGCCCTGGAGCCCCGGGATACCGCGAGCTGAGGTCACCTCGGCCGGGTCGCATCTCCACTGCGTTCACCATCGCTCTTCATCTCCTCCTGTGGCCCGGCCAGCGAGACGGTCTCCCCACCTCACCGGGCCGACGTTGGCACATCCATTCGAACCTAAATTCGCTCGGATGTCCAGCGGTCTTCGATGTCTGTTCGAATATAACCGGGGGGTACGACATTTCATGGGCCCCCGAGGGCCGGACGGGAACCAGAATGTCCCTGGCCGCTGCGGCTCGGCCCAGCCTGGCGCTGGCCTCCGCGGCGCATTCGCCGCCGCGGCGGCGATGGCGGCGGCGATGTGAGCGTGATCGAAATCCCACCATGCCAGCGCGTACCAGCCTGGCCACCGCGGGCCGCGGCCACGCGGTCCGGCCGACCGCGATCTGGCGATAGAAGCAAATGGGCGATAGGGGTTATTTGCGCACAACGCGAGTGTTTGCGCGAAGGGCTGGCCCGGGCCTGTATTTTAATCGCGTGCCATCCCTACCCGCCACTGATGACGGGAGCGCGAAGCCACTCGCCGAGGACCTGAGCACAGGCTCAGGCGAACAGGACATCAACAGGGGTGCTGACGCCGAGTCTGATGCGACCGAGATCGGCGCGGTGGCTGACGCTGCCGCTGAGCCGCGTGTGATCGCGGCTGACGGTGAGCCGCGAGCCGCCGCGCCGGGCGCTGAGCCGGCCCCGGCTGAGCCACGCCTGGCTCAGGCGGACGCTGAACCACGCCCGGCCAGGGCCAAGGCGGAGCCGCAGGCAAGCC
>JALYVS010000119.1 GCA_030853115.1 Actinomycetota bacterium | reverse complement strand
CGCCCACACCAACGCCGACCGGGACCAGCCCGTCGCCGTCGCCGACTATGACCAGGCCTCCGCCCTCGCCGACACCAACGCCGACTATGACCAGGCCTCCGCCCTCGCCCACACCAACGCCGACCGGGACCAGGCCATCGCCGTCGCCCACTGGGACCAGGCCCTCGCCGTCACCGACTGGCGCCAGTCCGACGGCGAGCTCTACTCACCCTGCGCCGACGGGCTCGACGCCGAGCTCCACTCAGCCCACGCCGGCGCCCAAGCCCAGGCCGGCGCCTGTTCCTAGACCTGTCGGGAGCACCTTCCCGGTGACTGGCTGAGAATGGTGTTTCGCCGGGGAGGTAAAGGGGGCCTCCCCGGCGAACCATGGTGCGCGCATCGCCGGGCCCACCGCTACACCGAGGGTGTCCAGGACACCGTCGTCGGCGTCGACCGGACCCGGCGCCGGTCACCGGGCACGCGGCGGCCGCCCCAGGGGTCGCCGGCACCATCGCTACGATCAGCCGGACGAACGGCTCGGCCCAGGTCACCTACGACGGGCATCCGCTGTACACCTACGTCGGCGACAACGCCCCCGGCCAGGACAGCGGCAACAAGCTCAACCTGAACGGCGGCGTGTGGCTCGACGTGCCGGCCACGCCGGCGGGATAATAGGTACCGGGCGGCCCGTACCGCCCGCTCGCCCCGCGACGAGATGGCCCGCCTAGCCGCCTTTTTCCGCCACGCAGAGGTTGACGCACTCGCCGAGGCCCTCGATCCAGGTGCGCAGCACCTGGCCGGGCTGCAGGTAGATCGGCGGTTTCCTGGCGTTGCCCACGCCGCCGGGCGTACCGGTAGCGATCAGGTCGCCCGGCTTCAAGGTGATCGCCTGGCTGGCGTACGAGATGATCTCCGCCGGACTGAACAGCAGGTCCGAGGTGCGGGATTGCTGCATCATGGCGCCGTCGACCTCGCACCTGACCTCCAGGTCAGCCGCGTGCCCGACCTCGTCCGGGGTGACCATATAGGGGCCGGCCGGAGTGGAGTGCTCGAACATCTTGCCCTGCAGCCACTGCAGGGTGCGCCGCTGCCAGTCCCGCATCGACACGTCGTTGACCACCGTGTACCCGGCGATCGCCGCCGTGGCCTGCTCAGGCGTGACCCGGTACACCGGGCTCCCGATGACGACGCCGAGCTCGACTTCCCAGTCGACCCGGTCGCTCACCGACGGGAGTACCAGCTCGTCACGCGGACCGAGCAAGGTGTCGGCGAACTTGGCGAACAGCGTCGGGTACTCGGGCAGCTCCCGCCCGGTTTCCAGGATGTGGGCCCGGTAGTTCAGCCCCACGCAGATGATCTTTCCGGGCTGCGTGAGGACCGGCGCGAAGTCCGCCTCGGCGACCGGAACCGCCGCCGCCCCCTCCCGCGGCCGGCCGGGCCCGCCCCGGGCGAGCATCTCGCCGACGTCGATCGCGTCCAGCGGGATCAGGACGTCCCCGTCAAGGCGCGCCGCAGTGGTCCCGCCGTCCATCCGGATGGTGCCGTATCGCATAGCGCAGACTCTAACGTCCGCCGACCTGGCTCCGGCGGGCCCCCCGGACGGCCATGCTAGGCGGTGGCCCGGCTGGTTACCCCGTCACCCGGTCGATGACCAGCTGGCCGGCCGCCTCATGGCTGCGGAGCACCTTCTTGTCGAACTTGCCGACCGCCGTTTTCGGGATCTCGGCCACGAACGTCCAGTTCTCCGGCACCTGCCAGCGGGCCACCCCCGCGGTGCGCAGGAAATCGGCGAGGTCTCCGGCGTCGGCTTCGGTCCCTGGCCGCAGCACCACGCAGGCCAGCGGGCGCTCGCCCCAGCGCTCATCGGAGATCCCGATCACCGCGGCTTCGGCGACAGCCGGGTGCCCCATCAGCTGGTTCTCCAGGTCCACCGAGGAGATCCATTCACCGCCGGACTTGATGACGTCCTTGATTCGGTCGCTGATGGTGAAGAAGCCGCGGTCATCCAGAGTCCCGACATCGCCAGTGCGCAGCCAGCCGTCATGGAACTTCTCCGGTGCCGGGTCGTGGTGGTAGGACCCGGTGACCCAGGGCCCGCGGACCTCGATCTCGCCCTCACTCGCGCCGTCCCTGGGCAGCTCTCCGCCGTCCTTGCCGATGATCCGCATCTCGACCCCGTGCAGGATCCGGCCCGCGCGCATCCGCCAGTCCAGGTCTTCCGCCGTTCCTTCCTCGACTCCGGCCGGCGGCAGCGCCAGGCCGCCGACCGGGCTCATCTCGGTCATGCCCCAGCCCTGGACGATCCGCAGCCCGTAGCGCTCGGCGAACCGCTCTAGCATGACCCGGGGCGCGGCCGAGCCCCCCGAGTTGCCGATCCGCAGCGAGGACAGGTCGATCTCGTGGTCCTGCCCGTAGTCCAGGATCGCGTTCCAGATGGTCGGCACCCCGGAGGTGACCGTGGTCCGTTCGGTGGCGATGAACTCGGTCAGGTGCTCGGGCTGCAGGAACGGGCCGGGCATGTGCAGCGTGGCGCCGGACAGGAACGCCGCGTACGGCAGGCCCCAGGCGTTGGCATGAAACATCGGCACGATAGCCAGCGCCCGGTCGGCTTCGGTGATTCCGTGCACCGAGGCGGCCATCACCGCCATCGCGTGCAGGTAGGTGGACCGGTGCGAGTACACCACGCCCTTCGGGTCCCCGGTGGTGCCGCTGGTGTAGCACATCAGGGCCGCGTCCCGCTCGTCCAGCTCGGGCCAGTCGTACCCGGGTTCTTCGGCTGCCAGCAACTCGTGGTAGCGCAGCACCGGCACCCCGTCGCCAAGCGCGCTCGTGCCGCCGGTGCCGTTGACGATGAACGCCTCGACCGTGGACAGCTGGCCGGCGATCTTGGCCAGCAGCGGGACCAGGGTGTCGTCCACGATGATGATCCGGTCTGCGGCGTGGTTGACGATCTGGGCCACCTGGGCGCCCGGCAGCCTGATGTTGAGCGTGTGCAGCACCGCGCCCATGCTCGGCACCCCGAAGTAGGCCTCGAGGTGCTCGGTGTTGTTCCAGCAGAACGTGGCCACCGGGTCGTTCGGCCCGATGCCGAGTCGGGTCAGGGCGTGGGCCAGCCGCCCGGCGTTCTGCGCGACCTGGAGGTAGGAAGACCGCCGCGTCCCCGCCCCGGTCCAGGTGCGGCATTCGCTGGCGCCGTACACCGAGGCACCATGGCGCATGATGGCCGCGATGGTGAGCGGGTAGTCCTGCATGGTGCTGCGGATCATCGGGTTCCATCCTCGCTGACAGCTGGTCGTACCGGGTCTGCTCGACTGACCTCATTCTTACTGGGCGGTACGGTAGGACCGCACCTCGGCCCACGTCAATTGTCCCCGCCTGCGGAGGAACTCGTGCCACGTCAGATCGTTCTCGCCTCGCGGCCCTCCGGGTGGCCGACGCAGGACAACTTCGCCGTGACCGAGGCGGACCGGCCCGATCTCGCCGACGGGCAGGTGCGGGTCCGCAACCTGTTCATGTCGGTCGACCCGTACATGCGCGGCCGGATGAACGACGTGAAGTCCTACGTTCCGCCTTTCGCGCTGGGCGAGCCGCTGCAGGGCGGGGCGATTGGCTCGGTCATCGAGAGCCGGTCACCTGACCTGGCCGAGGGCGACCTGGTCCTGCACATGCTGGGCTGGCGGGACGAGGCGGTGCTGACCGCCCGGCAGGCGCAGCAGGTGGCCGCCGTCGACGGCTTGTCCCCGTCGGCCTACCTGGGGGTCCTCGGGATGCCCGCGCTGACCGCCTACGTCGGCTTGCTCGACATCGCCGCGCTGAAGCCAGGTGACGTGGTGTTCGTTTCCGGCGCGGCCGGCGCGGTGGGCAGCATGGCCGGCCAGATCGCCAGGATCAAGGGCGCCGCCCGGGTGATCGGCAGCGCGGGTACCGACGAGAAGGTCCGCTGGCTGACCGAGATCGGCTTCGACGCCGCGTTCAACTACAAGTCCGGATCCCTGTCCGGACAGCTTCGCGCGGCGGCCCCTGACGGCATCGACGTGTACTTCGACAACGTAGGCGGTGACCACCTGGAGGCCGCCCTGGCGGTGCTCAACCCGTACGGCCGGGTCGCCATGTGCGGTGCGATCGCCCACTACAACGCCACCGAGCTGCCCGCCGGGCCGCACAACCTCGCGCTGGTCATCGGCAAGCGGCTCACCTTGCGCGGCTTCATTGTCTCCGACCACCAGGACCGGATGCCGGCCATGGCCGCGGACGTCGGCGGCTGGCTGGCCGAAGGCAAGCTGGTCCACACAGAAACCGTCGTCGAGGGCTTGGACCAGGCTCCGGCCGCCTTCATCAACCTGCTCCGCGGGCATAACACCGGCAAGATGATCGTCCGTCTGTGACCCGGTCCGGCGCGACGTGGGACGCCGGGGCGAAATCGGCTACCTGCGGATCACCGGACGCATCTGCTACCCGGCACCTTCAGCGGATAGCCCGGGCTCGTCCGGCCCGGCCCGGCGCAGCGCCAGCTCGCGTTTGATCAGCGCGACCAGGTCCGGATGGGCACTCAGGCCCCACAGGACGTCCGGCGTGAGGCCGAGTTGCCGGGCCGCCTGCGCCACTACCGGCTGGAGCATGTGCAGGGCCTGGGCCAGTCCCTCGTCCCTGGTGTAGGCCGGCGGCAGGTCATCGAGTGAGAGCTCGGCGGGCCGGCGGAAGGTCCCGTCCCGGCCCGGCAGCCAGGCCTCGCGCTTCGCGGCCACCGCGATCGCCGACTCGACGTGGTCCCGGCTGGAATCCGCGTACGACTGGAGCACCGATCGCTCCACCACCCCGGCCACCAGGCGGCGGTTCGGCGCCAGCAGCACGTTCCAGAGGAATTCCGAACGGCCGTGGCTCGGGTGCCGCAGGGCGAAGTCCAGCCCGTCGATCCGCGCGTCGGGGTCGAATCCGTCCAGGCCGCGCTCGTTCCGGCCGAAGTCCACGGTGATGATCACGTAGCCGAGCTGATCGGTCGTCCGGGCCCGGACCTCGACGTCCGGCCGCACGCCCATCCCGCGCAGCTGGAGCCGCCACGGCCCGTAGCCATCGGCCGCGAACCAGGCGTCGGGATTGCCGTCGAAGTAGGTTTCCAGATCCTTGGCCCGCTGGTAGAGCCGGGGCGGCGGCATCAGGCGCTGCTCGCCGGTGGCGGCGTTCTCCCCGATCAGGAAGGGCGTCTCCCGCAGCTGCGCGAGCAGCTCCGACCGCTGGTCCGCCGCGGCCTCGTCCAGCGCGCGCACCACGCACTCGAGGTCCGCGTCATGCTGGACCGGGTCAAGCCCGGCGAGGTCCAGCCCGTGGTACCTGGGCAGGATGATCTGCAGGACCTCCGCCGTCACGTCCGGCTCGGCCAGGTTCAGCGCGGCCAGGAACGGCCCGGCCGCGCGGGACTCGGCGACGGCGCGCCGCACGGTGGGCAAGCTGCTGGCGACCGGGCTGGGGAGGTACACCGCCGGGCGGTCCTGGGCGTCGAAAGGCGCGACGTGGCGGCCGTCTTCGAGCCGGATCACCGGCTTGGCCCGGGCCGGGCCGGCCGGCTCGCCGGCGAGCCCTTCCTCCCGCCACAGCCGGGAATGCCGGAACAAGAAGGCGTACAAGCGGGCGATCCAGTCATCGGATTGCGCCTGGAGGAACTCGCGGGTGAGCCGCGACACCATGTCCTCCGGCGTGACCTCGGCCAGGCCGATCTCGTCCCGCAGGTAGCGCCACAGGACCGGGGTGAGGTGCTCGCTGATCGTCGCAGCGGCGAAACGAGCCGGACGGCCCGTGCCGTACAGCACGCCGAGCTGACCTGGATCGAGCAGCTCGAGCAGCTCCGCGCCCTGGGCCAGCACTAGGTCACCGCCCCCGCCGTGACCACCCCCGCCGTAACCGCCCCCGGCCACCGGGATCAGCGGCTCGGTGGCCAGAGCCTCGCGCACCGCCTCGAACAGCGGGCGGAACATCGAGCCGGGCGCGAAGCGCGCGGTATCCAGCGGCAACGCCTGCAGAACCTCCACCGTGAGCAGGCCGTCGTCGCGGAGTTCGCGGAGCACGTCGGCCAGCAGCCCGGCGGTCTGCCGGACAAGCGCCTGGTTCGCCGGATCCTGCTCGGGAATGTTGTCGCGGGCGGGCGTGGTCCGGTACGGGCCCTGGATCAGGCAGCCGAGGAAGGTCTGTTTCTCGGTGGGGAAGAACACGGTCAGCGGGGAATCCTCGCACCGGGCGAGCTGGCCGGCCTCGGCCCGGAAGGCGATCTCGATCCGCTGCGCCGGGTGGCCCTCGACCGGCCGGTGCCAGAGCAGCCATTCCTCCCGGTAGCCGCGGCCTTTCGACAGCATGACGCGCCGGGACCCGCCCGGGCGGTTCTCCGCCTGCCGGTCGATGACCGTACCGTGCATCCCAGTGCTGGGCATCCCGGGGCCAGCCACTCGCAGGCGCCCGATGTGGGTCAGGAACAGCAAGATGCGGGGCTTGATCGCGGTCAGCGCCGCGGATATCTCCCGGACCGCGGTCGCGGCGGGCACGGTGTCATGATCGAAGGGGAAGGCGAACAGCGTCCCTGACGAGGCCCGCGGCGCCACCGCGAACGGCCGGACGAAGCTCTCGATCCGGAACTGCTCGGCTGCGCTGTAGATGTGCGGCGTCCTGGTGTAGGCGTACACCGACTTGAAGCCGATGCCGAATTTCCCGATCTTGGTGAGGTCGGCGGACTTGCCGCTGTGGCCCACCCCGCAGACGCCGCGCACGTCGGCTTGGGTAAAAGGGCGGCCGTCATGCCGCAGTTCCAGCCGGTCCTCGAACAGCTCGAAGGCCAGCTCGGTCGCGCCCGCGTCCTCGGCGTTCTGGATCAGCTCGAAGATGAAGTGGGTGCGCTCGCTGTAAAGCTGGCCGAGCAGGTCGAGCACTGCGGTGTCCCAGCCGTACCTGGCAATGTTCTCCTCGCGGATTTTCTCGTAATCGGCTGGCACCGCCGTCCCACGCCCTCTCGCTGCTTGTCCTGCCGAATGTACCGCCGATCCCGCCCAGCACCAGGGCACCGGATCCGGCGGGCTGCCCAGCTGCCTGCGACCATCCTGGTGTGATCGATCCTTAGTTCGAATAATACCATTCTAAGGTGCAGAACTTTTCGCTCGCCATCATCGGTTCCGGGTCAGGGAATGTCGTGGTGCCTGACGATCCCGCTCAGGGGCCCGTCGCGGTCATCGAATCCGGTGCCTTCGGCGGGACCTGCATTAACCGGGGCTGTATCCCTAGCAAGATCCTGGTGTACACGGCCGAGGTGGCTGCCCAGGTGCGGCACGCACCCGAGTTCGGCCTCGGCGCCGTGCTGACCGAGGTGGACTGGCCAGCCATCAGGGACCGCACCTTCGCCCGGGTCGACCGGACCTCGGCCGCGGGGCGCCGCGCCCGGGCCGAGTCGGACCAGGTGACGCTGTTCGAGCGCCGGGCTCGCTTCGCCGGGCCGCACGAGCTGGTCATGGACGACAACGTCCGCATCAGCGCCGACCGGATCGTGCTGGCGACCGGGGCCAGGCCCGTCGTCCCGCCGGTGATCGCCGACTCCGGCGTGGGGTTTCACACCTCCGACACGATCATGCGCATCGACGAGCTGCCCGCCCGCATGGTCATCGTCGGCGGCGGCTACGTCGCGGCCGAGTTCGCTCACGTCTTCTCCAGCCTGGGCGTCGGCATCAGCGTGGTCGCCTTGGCTCCCCGGTTGCTCGAGGCGCTGGATCCCGAAATCTCCGAGCGGTTCACCGCCCTGGCGCGAAAGCGCTGGGACGTCCACCTGTCGGCCACGATTACCGAGGTTCGCCGGGGCGGGGACGGGGTGGCCGTACTGCTCGAGGACGGCACGACGGTCACCGGCGACCTCCTGCTAGTGGCGGCCGGCCGCAAGCCGGACACCGGTGACCTGAGCCTGGACCTGGCCGGCGTCAAGCGGCGCGACGACGGGCGCATCCAGGTGGATGAGTACGGACGGACGACAGCCGAGGGCATCTGGTCACTCGGTGACGCCAGCTCGCCGTTCGAGCTCAAGCACGTGGCCAACGCCGAGGCCCGCACGCTGGCCCACAATCTCGCCCACCCGGATGACCTGCGCCCGTACCCGCACGACTGGGTGCCCGCGGCGGTGTTCACCGAGCCGCAGATCGCCACCGTCGGTGCCCGCCGCCAGGACCTGGCAGGCAAGCGGCCCTACGTGGAGGCCATCCAGGCCTACGCGGACACGGCCTACGGGTGGGCCCGGCAGGACAGCACCGGCATCTGCAAGCTGTACGCCGACCCGGCGACCGGCAAGCTCCTGGGCGCCCACATCCTCGGCTATCAGGCCAGCCTGCTCATCCAGCCGCTCATTCAGGGCGCCTCGCTAGGGCAGCGGGTAGCCGACCTGGCCCGAGGCCAGTACTGGATACACCCCGCGCTCATGGAGGTCGTGGAGAACGCCCTGCTCAAGCTGCCCCTGCCCAGCGAGTTCCGGCCCCGCTAGGTTTCCGGCCCGCTAGTTGCGGCCCGTTAGTTTCCGGCCGGCTAGTTCCGGCGGAGCGCGGCCAAGGTGGTGTGGCGCCGGCGGCGGACTAGGGTCCGCAGCGTCCCGCCGTCCTGGTAGCCGACCGCCGCGGCGATCGCGTCCGCGGTCTGGTTCGTGGTACGCAGCAGGTACGTGGCCTGCTCCAGCCGAATCTCTTGCACGAAGCGCACCGGGGACATCCCCACGGTGGTCATGGTGGCCCGCTGCAGCGTCCGCTCGCTGACCCCGATCGCCCGCGCGGCGTCCTCCACGCCGATCGGATCCGACAGGTTGTCCCTGACGTAGCGTTCGAAGGCCGCGACCGATGGGTGGCCGCTGGCCAGCAGCGACGGAACGGCCACGGCGGCCTGCGACGGGCGATCCCCGATGACTAGGTAACGCGCGACGAGCTCGGCCAGCGCGGGGCTCTGCCGGTGGACGAGCGACAACGCCAGGTCCATGTGCGCGAACGCCGCCCCGGCGGTGGTGATGTTGCCGGCGATCGCCAGCGTCTTGGACTGGTCGAGGTCCACCTTCGGGTACCGCGCCCGGAAGGCCGGACTGAGCCACCAGCTCGTGGTCGCCGTCAGCCCGTCCAGCACCCCGGCCTCGGCCAGGAAGAACGTGCCGCTGCACGCGGCAGCCATCCCGGTGCCGTTCTCGCACAGTGTCCCGATGGCGGCCAGCACGTTGTGGTCGCGCACCATATCGATCACCTCCGCGGGCGGGCGGAGGCCGACGGCGGGCATGACCGCCAGATCGGGCGGCGCGTCGCTGATCTGCGACCACGGCGTGGTGGCCAGCTGCAGCCCGTGCGCGGTACGCACGGTGGTGCCCCAGCCGACCGGGATCACCTCGAACGGGGGAGCGAGCAGATCGGCCTGCCCGCTCAGCACATTGGCCGTGGCCAAGAGGTCGAGAATCACGGTCAGGCCGGAGTCAAACATCCCGTTGACCGCGAGGACTGCCACGCGCATGTCGGAAACGATACCAAACATGTCGGGTTCGCCAGTGGATCGGCTGGAAACGAGGGCAGGCGCACGGACGAAGCGAAAACCACGAGAGGAACTTGCATGCGTGCACTGGTTTACCACGGCCCCCGAAAGGTCTCTGTGGACAATGTCCCGGACGCGATCATCGAGAAGCCGACCGACGCGCTGATCCGCATCACGACCGCCAACATCTGCGGCAGCGACCTGCACATGTACGAGGGTCGCACCGGAGTGGAGGAGGGCAAGGTCCTCGGTCACGAGAACATGGGCGAAGTCATCGAAGTCGGGGCGGGCGTCGACCGGGTCAAGGTCGGCGACATGGTGTGCCTGCCGTTCAACATCGGCTGCGGGTTCTGCAAGAACTGCGAGTCGGGGCGGACCGGCTTTTGCCTGACCGCCAATCCCGGTAATGCGGGCGCGGCCTACGGCTATGCCGACATGGGGCCCTACAACGGCGGCCAGGCCGAGCTGCTGCGTGTCCCTTACGCGGACTGGAACGCCCTGGTCCTGCCCGAGGATGCGCGGGAGAAGGAAAAGGACTACGTGATGCTGTCCGACATCCTGCCCACCGGCTACCACGGCACCGAGCTGGCCCAGGTCGGGATCGGTGAGTCCGTGGTGATCTGGGGTGCCGGACCGGTCGGGCTGATGGCCGCGATGTCGGCTGCCCTGCGCGGCGCGGACCAGATCTTCGTGGTCGACCGCCAGGCCGACCGGCTGAAGCTAGCCGAGACCATCGGGGCGACGCCGATCGACGACTCGGCTGGCGACGCGGTGCAGCAGATCCTGGAGGCCACCCGCGGCGAGGGTGCCGACAAGGGCGTCGAGGCCGTCGGCTACCAGGCTCACGACCACCAGGGCCAGGAGAAGCCGGGGCTGACGATCAACAGCCTGGTCCAGGCGGTGCGCCCAACCGGCCGGATCGGTGTCGTCGGGGTGTTCGTCCCCGAGGACCCGTCCGCCACGGACGAGCTGGCCCAGTCGGGCAAGTTCGCGTTCGACTTCGGCACGTTCTTCTTCAAGGGCCAGGCGATGGGCACCGGCCAGGCCAACGTCAAGCAGTACAACCGGCAATTGCGGAACCTGATCCACCAGGACAAGCTGCACCCCGGCCTGATCGTCTCGCACGAGCTGAGCCTGGACGACGCCGCCGAGGGCTACCAGCACTTCGATGACCGCGAGGACGGCTGGACCAAGGTCCTGCTGCACCCGTAACCGATCTATCTCAGGGGAGGCATTTTATGACCGAGGTAACCGCGCAATCTCATCTGCTGTCCAAGACCAAGGTGCACGTGGAGGACACCGGGGGCCCGGGCCGTCCGGTGGTCCTGATCCACGGCTGGCCGCTGTCCGGGGAGTCCTGGCTGGACCAGGTGCCCGCGCTGAGCCAGGCGGGCTACCGGGTCGTCCGCTACGACCGCCGCGGGTTCGGCCGCAGCGACAAGCCCAGCAAGGGGTACGACTACGACAACCTGGCCGACGACCTGGACGGGGTGCTGACTGAGCTGGACCTGCATGACGTCACCCTGGTCGGGTTCTCCATGGGCGGCGGCGAGGTCGCCCGTTACATCAGCCGGCACGGTCAGGATCGGCTGCACAGCGTGGTGTTCGCCGCCGCGGTAACGCCGTACCTGGCCCAGACCGATGACAACCCCGAGGGCCCGCTCACCCAGGAGCAGGCCCAGGACTGGACGAAGAACCTCACTGCGGACCGGGAAGGGTTCTTCGACCAGTTCACCACCCAGTTCTTCTCGGTGGACGGGGAGCTGAAGGTCGCCGAGGCGCAGCGCCAGGACGCCCTCGCGATGTGCCTGCAGTCCGATCAGCACGCCGCGCTGGCCTGCATGGAGTCCTTCGGCACCACCGATTTCCGCGGCGACCTGAGCAACGTCACCGTCCCTGCGCTCGTGCTGCACGGGAACGGCGACGACACGGTTCCGTTCGAAGGCTCCGGGCTGCGGACTCATGCCGCGATCCCGGGCTCCGAGCTGGTCGTCCTGGACGGCGCTCCGCATGGCTGCAACGTCAGCCACGCCGGTGAGTTCAATGCCGCGCTGGTCAGTTTCCTTGCCCGCTAACTCGCAAGCCAGGCAGGCGGGGTCCGGGTCCGGAACCCGCCTCCCTGGCGGGTCCGGTCCCGCTCGCGCCCGAACCGCCGACAAGCCCGAGCCCGAGCCCGCTCGGCGGGAGCCGGGGGATAGCGAGGACGCCGGGCGGGAGCCCGAGGTCGAGGAGGCCTTCGAGCGGCTCGTTTCTGAGGGCAGCGACCGGCTGGCCCGGCGGCTGATCCCGCTGCTGGCGACCGGCTTCCTGGGCGGCATCGATGTCGGCATCGGCGTGTTCGCGTACCTCGTCGTCGACCACGAGACCGGGCAGCCGCTGCTGGCGGCCGCCGCGTTCCCGATCGGCTTCATCGCGCTGCTGCTGGCCCGTAGCGAACTGTTCACCGAGAACTTCCTGGTGCCGGTGACCGCGCGGGTGGCCGGACGCGGCACGTGGCTAGCGCTGGCGCGCCTGTGGCTGGCCACGCTGGCCGCGAACCTGCTCGGCGGCCTGGTCATGGCCGGGTTGATCGTGACGGCCCGGCCGGACCTACGGGGCACCGCCGCGGCCCTGGGCCGTCACTATGCGACCCTCGGCGTCTCCTGGCGCTCGCTGATGCTCGCGATCCTGGCCGGCGTCGTGATCACCTTGCTGACCCGGATGCAGCACGCCACCGACGACCTCGGGCCGAAGCTCGTCGCCGCGGTCGCCATGTCGTTCGTGCTGGTAGCGGGCCAGCTGTTCCATTCGGTGCTGGACTCGATCCTGATGTTCGCCGGCCTGCTCGGCGGCCAGGCCAGCTACACCTGGGGCGACTGGGCGCAGGCGATGGCCTGGTCGGCCCTGGGGAACGTGATCGGCGGCGTCGGCCTGGTGACCTCGATCCGGCTGCTTCGCGTCCCGCACCGGGTCGCCGAAGAGCGCGCCGAGGCCAGGCGCCAGCCCGGTTAGTGCAACCCGGCTACTGCGGCCCCGCCAGTACAGTGCCAGTGGCAGGGCTGCCTCGGTGCTCCCGAGGCAGCCCTGCCAATGCCGGGGTGGTGGCATATTCTTTGAGGTAAGCTGCCACATCCACACCAATTGCCGCGTGGCCTAGCGGACCCGTCGCCTGGGGCGGGCCCGGCGCGGATCGTCGGAAAGCGACCTGGTCCCCAGCCGAACCGGCTGGATCACCGGAGCAGGCAGCCTTCCGGTGCTACCGTCGGCTACATTTCTGGTGTCGTAACTTCCTGTCCATGAGATGGCTAAAAGGTTAATCGTCGGAGTTAGTGGTTGGTCGGCCGAGGGAGACCCCGCGTATGTCCAGGAATCACCTTCCGCTTGGGTACTTGCGCCGCCCAGGTCCGCTGGTGGCGGTATCTATCGTCTACCTGCTGCTGGTGTCGGGCGTCATGATCTGGCGCGGCATCTCCGTGTCACCTGACTACCTGCTGCTGATCCTGGTCCCGGTGGCCCTGCTGAGCGGGCGGTTCCTGGGGTTCCTGCGGGACTGGGTACCGTTCATCGCGCTCTTCCTCGGCTATGAGGCGGTCCGTGGCATCGCACCGAAGAGCGGGATCCGGGTGCACTACTACGCTGTCATCCGCGCCGACAAGCTGTTGTTCGGCGGGACGGACCCTAGCCGGTGGGTTCAGGCGCACCTGGGCTCGCTGCACTGGCTGGCGGTCGCGTGCACCGCCGTCTACTTCTGCCACTTCGTCATCCCCATCGCCGTCGGCATGGTGCTGTGGCTGGTTGACCGGGTGCAGTTCCTGCGCTTCACGGTCGCGCTGCTCGCGATGTCGTTCGCGGCCTTCATCGTGTTCGTGCTCGTGCCGGTGGCGCCGCCGTGGCTAGCCAACCAGCATCACCTGCTGCCCGGCGTGCATTCGCTGATCTCACTGCCCAGCGCGGTGAGCCCGTACTACAACTGGCTGAACCCGGACGCGGCGGCCGCGTTCCCGTCGTTGCACTCTGCTTATCCGCTGCTGGCCGCGCTAGCCCTGTGGCCGGTGACCCGGCGTGGCTCGGCGCTGGGCTACGCCTGGTGTGCGGCGGTGTGGTTCAGCGTGGTCTACCTGGGCCAGCACTATGTCACCGACGTCATCGCCGGCATCATCTTCGCGCTAGGCACCTGGCTGATCGTGACCAAGATCCTGGTGCCGAGGGTTCCCTCGCTCCAGCGCCAGCCTGCCGCTACCGTGCGTGCTGCTCCCGTGCCTGCCGCTACCGTGCGTGCTGCTCCCGTGCCTGCCGCTCCCGTGCCTGCCGCTACCGTGCCTGCCGACGCTGAGACCGGCGTTAGCGAGCCGAGCTCCACTGGCCCGGACACAGCGGAGCGGGGCGGGCCGCAGGAGCGGGCGACGCCGCTGGGGTCTGGCTGAAGTGGTAGATGAGGACCGACCCGGCCAAGATGGCGACCGGGCACCAGCCGCGTAGCCAGCTCACCGCGGAACGGTTAGCGCTGTTCACCGTGGTGACCGACACCGCGACCCACCCTGAGATGCGGCCCGGCGCCGTACCGAGCAGCGGCCGGGCTCCGGGGATGTCGGCCGTGGTAATGCCGCGTGGGCCGAAGTAGCCCACCCACGGATCCCGGCTCGCGCTCCAGGAGCGCAGGGCGTACAGGCCCTGTCCCCAGTCCACGTCCGAATCCGTCGCCACCGCGTAATTAGGCCGGAACGGCCAGGAGGTCCACGCGATGGAATCAGGGAACGACGCCGCCGTGCTGATCAGGGCCACGACCAGCAGTATGGCCGTGACCGCCCCGGCGACGCGTCCCGCCCCGGCGAGGCGCCCCGCCCCGGCGACGCCCCCCGCCCCAGCCCGGCGACCC
>JALYVS010000118.1:12815-14351 GCA_030853115.1 Actinomycetota bacterium | reverse complement strand
GCCCAGCTCGGCGCCGAGCTCGGCCGGATCACGGCGGGCCGGTCCGCGGTCACGCCCGCCCCGCGGGATCGCCGGTTCTCCGATCCGGCCTGGACCGGTAATCCGTGGCTTAAGCGCAGCGTCCAGGCGTACCTGGCGGCGGGCCAGTCCGCCGAGGCGCTGCTGGCCGGCGCCGAGCTCGGCTGGCGCGACGATACGCGGCTGAGATTCCTGCTCAGCAACCTGATCGCCGCGGCCGCGCCGAGCAACAACCCGCTGCTGTCCCCGGCCGCGGCCAAGGCGCTCGTCGATACCGGCGGCCAGAGCGTGGTACGCGGCCTGCGGGCCCTGGCCTCGGACCTGTCCGCCCCGCCCCGGGTCCCGTCGATGGTCGCCGCCGACGCGTTCGAGGTGGGCCGGGACCTGGCGGCCACGCCGGGTGGCGTGGTGTACTCGTGCGAGCAATTCGAGCTCATCCAGTACCAGCCGGTCACCGGGAGCGTCTACCGCTACCCGCTGCTGATCGTGCCCCCGATGATCAACAAGTACTACATCACCGACCTGTCGCCCGGGCGCAGCATGGCCGAGTTCCTGGTCGGGCAGGGGCATCAGGTGTTCGCGGTGTCGTGGCGCAACCCCGACGCCCGGCACCGCGACTGGGACCTGAACACGTACGGCGGCGCCGTGACCCAGGCGCTCGCGACGGTGCGGGCCATCAGCGGAGCCGCGAAGGCCAGCATTTGCGCGCTGTGCTCGGGCGGCATCGTGTCCACGATGGTGGCCGCGCACCTGAGCGTGTCCGGGCAGCTCGGCCAGCTGGCCAGCCTGTGCCTCGGGGTGACCGTGCTGGACCAGGAGCAGGCGGGCACCACCGGGGCGATCATCGACGAGGCGACCGCGACCGCCGCCAAGGCTACCTCCGCCGCACGAGGCTACCTGGACGGACGATCACTGGCCGAGGTGTTCGCCTGGCTGCGGCCGGACGACCTGATCTGGAGCTACTGGGTCAACAACTACCTGCAAGGGCGTCCGCCGGCGGCCTTCGACATCTTGTACTGGAATGCCGACACCACCCGGCTGCCCGCCGCGCTGCACCACGACTTCATCGACCTGGCCCTGGCCAACGCGCTCACCGTGCCGGACGCCGCCACCATGCTCGGCTCACCGGTCGACCTGGCCAAGGTCGAGGTGGATACCTACGTCATCGGCGGCAAGGCCGACCACCTCTGCCCGTGGCAGTCGTGCTACCGGACCACGCAGCTGCTCGGCGGCCCGGTTACGTTCGTGCTGTCCACCAGCGGGCACATAGCGTCCATGGTCAACCCGCCGGACAACGCCAAGGCCTCCTTCCGGACCGCGGCCGCCCATCCGCCCGACCCGGCCGACTTCCTCGCCGCGGCGCATACGGTGCCTGGCAGCTGGTGGACCGATTACTCGTCCTGGCTGGCCGCGCGGAGCGGCAAGCAGAAAAAGAGCCCTCGTCAGCTCGGCCGCAAGGCTTACCCGGTCCAGTGCGCGGCCCCCGGAACCTATGTTCACGACCACTGAGGTGCGCAG
>JALYVS010000118.1:0-12805 GCA_030853115.1 Actinomycetota bacterium | reverse complement strand
CAGCGTCGCCGTCGGGCGCCAGCTGCTGCGGGTCGCGGTCCGGCCCGCGCTGTGCCCGGCGGGCGAGGCCCCGCGGGTCCCGCTGCTGCTGATCAACGGCATCGGCGCCCGCCTCGAACTACTCCAGCCGTTCGTCGACCAGCTCGACCCGGCCGTCGAGGTGATCAGGTTCGACCCGCCGGGTGTCGGCGGCTCGGAATCAGCTGGTCCGTATCGCTTCAGCGGGCTGTGCCGGCTGATCGCGGGCCTGCTGACCGAGCTGGGCCACGACCAGGCCGACGTGCTCGGCATCTCCTGGGGCGGAGCCGTTGCCCAGCACTTCGCCTCGGTCCAGCGGGCCAGGTGCCGGCGGCTGGTGCTCGCCGCCACGCTGCCCGGCGCGCTGTCGGTGCCGGCCCGCCCGTCGGTGCTGGCGCACCTGGTCACGCCGCGGCGCTACCTGAACCGCGGCTACCTGCAGCGGGTGGCGGGTGACATCTACGGCGGGTCGGCGCGGGACAATCCGGCGCGGGTCGCGGCGGTGATGCACGGCGGGAACGGGGCTAACGGGTTCGGGCCGTCCCGCGGCTACCTGTACCAGCTCGCCGCCGCGGCGGCCTGGACCAGCCTGCCGCTGCTGCCGCGGCTGCGCCAGCCGGTGCTCATCCTGGCCGGCGACGACGACCCGATCATCCCGCTGGTCAACGCCCGGCTGATGGACCGGCTCATCCCCCATTCGCGGTTGCACGTCTACCACGGCGGCCATCTCGCCCTGGTGACCGAGGCGGCCGGGCTGGCGCCGATCATCGACAATTTTCTCGCCGCGCCTTAGCGCAGGCCATCCCAGGGAAGGCCACCCCAGGCCGGGCCCACCCCGGGAGGGTCAACCCAGAGCAAGGAGAACTCCCATGCCCAGGACCGCCGTCACGGACGCCGACTTCTACCTGCTGGAGTCCGCCCTCGAACCCGAGGGCCGCCAGCTCCTGATGCGGATCAGGGACTTCATGGAGAAGTCGGTCCAGCCGGTCATCAACCACTACTGGACCCGGGAAGAATTCCCGCACGACCTGGTCGCCGGGCTGCATGAGCTGGGCATCGCGGGCCAGGGGTACACCGGATATGGCTGCCCGGGCGGCGGCTGCCTGCTCGACGGCATGATCGCGATGGAGCTGGCCCGGGTGGACCCCTCGATCGGGACCTACTTCGGCGTGCACAGCGGCCTGGCCATGGGATCCATCTACCTGTGCGGGTCGGAGGAGCAAAAACAACGGTGGCTGCCGGAGATGGCGCGGATGGAGAAGATCGGCGCGTTCGGGCTCACCGAGCCTGACGTGGGCTCGGGCGCCGCGGGCGGGCTGACCACCACGGCCCGCCGCGACGGCACCGAATGGGTACTGGACGGGCAGAAGAAGTGGATCGGCAACGCCACCTTCGCGGACTACGTGATCATCTGGGCCCGGTCGCTGGAGGATGGTGAGGTCAAGGGATTCGTGGTGGAGAAGGATACCCCCGGCTTCGAGACCTCCAAGATGCACGACAAGATCGCGCTGCGGGTGGTCCAGAACGCGCACATCACCATGGCCGGAGTCCGGGTGCCTGAGGAGAACCGGCTGCAGCGGGCGGATAGCTTCCGGGACACCGCGGCGGTCCTGCGGCTGACCCGGGCCGGGGTAGCCTGGCAGGCCACCGGGTGCGGCCGCGGCGCGTACGAGCACGCGCTGGCTTACGCCGGCCAGCGCCAGCAGTTTGGCCGGCCGATCGCCGGCTTCCAGCTGGTGCAGGACCTGCTGGTGAAGATGCTCGCCAACGTCACGTCGTCGGCGTGCCTGTGTGCGCGGCTGTCCGCGCTGCAGCAAGAAGGCCTGGCCCAGGACCACCATTCCGCGCTGGCCAAGGCCTTCTGTACCGTCCGGATGCGGGAGACGACCGGCTGGGCCCGGGAACTGCTCGGCGGGAACGGCATCTTGCTGGAGAACCACGTAGGCCGGTTCGTGGCCGACGCGGAAGCGATCTACTCCTACGAGGGCACCCGCGAGATCAACACGCTGATCGTGGGTCGCGCGATCACCGGCCTGGGCGCCTTCGTATAAGGCGAGCGCACCCGGATATCGGTCAAGGCCCGAGCCGCGTGCGGGAAGCGGGCCGTGGTTACTGGCTTAGCTCGGCCCATACGGTCTTGCCCGAGGACCGCAGGGACTCCACGCCCCAGCGGATCGCCATCGCGTCCACGACCCCAGTCCGTGCAGGGGCGCGGGCGTCAGCGCCCGGCCGGCCCGGTCGGCTGGGCTCGCATCGCGGACCGCGATCCGCAGCACGTGGCGGCGGGAGGAAAGAATGACCGTGAAGCCGGAACGCGCGCCGGCAGCCGCAGAACAAGGACAACGCTTCCTGCCTGATCACCATTTCTCCATCTGGCCGGGCACGACACCTGCTGGCGAAGCACGACGTTTAGGTTTCTTCTCTGACCTGCCCACCAAATGGCGAGACATGCGTGAGCCGCTGGGCACGGCCGCGATCACGGCCCCGCGACGAGCGGCCTGACCTGAGCGGGAGCAGCACGGTTCGTTCGGCCAGAAAGTTGGGCGGGGTCAGCCGGTCAGCGTGTCGCGGTGCGCCCAGGCCAGCCGGAGGACGGCGGCGCCGGCCGCCTGCACCGGGTCACGGGTCACCAGCCGGTCGATGACGGGGGCGGCGAAGTCCCGGGGCGCCAGCACCCGGCCTTCCTCGTTGCGCCGCGGCCGCCGGCTGAACAGCTCGTCGAACACCGCGCTGTCGACGACCGCTACCGTCAGCAGGTCGGCCGCGTAGGTGAGCGGGTCCACGCCAAGTCCCAGGCACCATACCCGGATCTGGCCCCGGTCGAGCGCCTCGGTCATCCGGCGCGCGAACGGCCAGGAATCGTAATCGACGGGCCGGGTCTCGCTGTCGTAATCCTCCGAACGGCCGCGAAGTTCCTCGGCGAACTCACGGATCATGCTCCGCCACAGCGAGAAGTCGGGCTGCTCATTCCAGGCGGCCTCCCCCGACGGCTGGAACACGCCAACCGGGATCACCTGGTACAAGCCGCCCGCATGGCCCACCTTGGCCGGGTCCCGCCAGTGCAGCAGGAACGACGTCCGGCCGGCCGGCCGGTCCAGCCGCAGCGTCAGGGTGCTGATGGCCAGGTTCGCCGGACGGCGCCGCAGGTCGCACGGATCACCGATGGCACCCCGCAGCCCGGCTCGGCGTCCGGCCGGGTCCGGGCGTCCGTCCGGGTGTGCCAGCCGTCCGGCGGCGTACTCGTGCGCCGCCGCCTCGCCGGTATCGATCCCATCGAAGTAACGGCCGCGGCTGAACCCCAGCCGGGGCACGCGGCCGGTGAGCTCGACCCGGGTCAGCCGGTAGGTGGACCGGTTCTCGAATACCGCCGGGGCGGCCAGGTCCCGGATCGCGTCCGAGTAGCGAAGGTACCGCCCGCCGTCGGACCGGTCAGGCAAGACCGCGCTGGACTCTGCCGGGCTGGACGGGCCCGGGCTGGACGGGCTCGGGCGGGCCGGGCTCGGGCGGGCCGGGCTCGGGCGGGCCGGGCTCGGGCTGGCGAGGTCTGGCGGCGGGGTGAAGTCCAGGGCAATGTCCTGGAGAGGGACCGGCTCCGGGGGCAGCCAGCCGGGGGCGCCGAGCAGGGGGGTGCCGGCGATCCTGCGATCGGCCGGGAAGTCCGCCGCGGCGTCCAGCGTCAGCTCGTGCCGGTGCTCCTGCAGGTACGACCGGACCCGGAGCCAGTCGCGCTGACCGGAGGTCAGCAACCGCCCGCGATCCCGATCTGATCGTCGGCCCAGAAGCTGATCAGCTCCTCTTCGGTGAACGACTGCGGTGGCACGCCCGCCCGCAGCGTGCGTCCGGTGGCCAGGCTCCAGCTGGTCATGAGCACCCGCGCCAGTAGTGCGTCCTCGTCAGCGCGATAAACATCCTGGCTAGAAATCCTACGTCGCGGACAGTTATAGGGCGCAATCCTCCATCCACGGCACTGGCGCCTCGGTGACCTGAGCCCCGGCGCGACGGCCGCACGAACGCGTTCTCCCGGCTGAGCACAAACGTCTAGGGTCATGACCATGGCGAAAATTGTGCTGCGCATCCGGCTTATTACCGGCGATCACCTGGACGTTACCTACGACGAGTCCGGTGACGCAGCGGCGGACGAGGTGCTCGAGCACGCCATCTCGGCCCTGGCCGGGGAGAGCGGGATGCTGCGCTGCCGGCACGGGGACCGGGTCCTGGTGCTGTACGCCCGGGGTGTGGCCACCCTGGAGGTAGCTCCGCGCGGCGCCGTCCTGTGACGGCGATAGCCCGATTCAGGGGTGAACCGGGCTATCGCGGGGCCGCGGTGTGCACAGCCGCCGAGTCCACAGGGTCCATAGCGGTCACCGGGCCGCCGTCTCCTGCCCGCCAGGTAACTACCCAGATACCCCTAGGCGAGGAGGCGTGCCGTCATGGCCGCCAAGGCGCGGTAGCGTCAGAGCTTGGTCAGCTTGGAAAACGGCCACATGATCCGCACCTGGCGTGAACCGAAGTCGACGACCAGCGCGGAGTCATCCTCGATGAGGATGACTCGGCCAAGCCCGTACTTGTCGTGGCTTACCTGATCCTGCACGGCAAAAACCTCGACCGGCGGATCCGGGGGCCTGGAGTTGAAGGGACTATCGGGCAGGAAGCGTCGGTTCGCGGCGCGGGCAGGCTTCATCACTACTAGTATGCGCCATCCTCGCGATTCCCGGCTCGATTTCTGGGCCCCTAGTCCTGCTGTCTTGGAGCCTGGCCAACCCGGCAATCCGCGTGCCGGGCCGCGACGGGCGATGTTCTCCGGTGTCTCGGCTATCCTGATGACGCGTTCGCTACGCGGGGCCGCGGAGAACGCTCAGCCACTGCTCGGGATGTCAACGCAGCTGGACTCGTGCCCCGGTCCGGCGAAATCCTGTTATCGGTCCGCGAACCGGTCATCGCCCTCAGCCTGCTGGCGAGACCTGGCCAGCCCTGCTTCTGTGCGGCAGAGCCGACGCACGCGACTCACAGATCCGCTGACCGCGCACTTCGTGCCGCGGCCAGCGACGACAAGGAGCCTTATGCCGACCACGTACGCACTGCTCAGCACCTATCCGCCCACCCAGTGCGGGCTAGCGACCTTCACCGCGGCGCTGCTCAGGCATCTGCCCCAGCCCGGAGATGAGGTCGCCGTGGTGCGCGTCCTCGACGAGCCCGCGCCGCCGGCGGCCGGCGAGGTGGTCCATGACCTGGTGGCCGGCTCCGCCGCCCACGCGTCGGCCGCGGCCAGGGTCCTCAACAGCTTCGATGTCGTGATCGTGCAGCACGAGTACGGCATCTACGGCGGCCCGGACGGCCAGGACATCATTCCGCTGCTGGAAGCGCTGTACGTACCGATCATCGTGGTGCTGCACACCGTGCTGGCCCATCCCACGTCCCGGCAGCGGGCGATCCTGGAGGAGGTTATCGGCGCCGCCAGCGTGGTCGTCACGATGACGCAGACGGCCCGATCACGGCTCCTGGACCTTTACGGCACCGCTCCGGAGAAGGTCTCCGTGATACCGCACGGTGCCGCGGACCACCGGATGGCCGCCGGGCCGGCCGGGACCGCGGGACGACGATCCCAGGTCCTGACCTGGGGGCTGCTCGGGCCAGGCAAGGGCATTGAACACGCGATCGACGCGGTCGCGCTGCTCAGCGAGCGCGGGATTCAGGTCGACTATCAGGTGACCGGTCAGACCCACCCGCGCGTGCTCGCCCGCGACGGCGAGGCCTACCGGCTGGCCCTGCAGGCCCGGGCCCGGGCCCGCGGGGTGCAGGACCTCGTGCACTTCGACGGCCGGTACCTCCCGGTGGCCGCCCTGGGCCAGCTGATCGGCGCCGCCGACGTCGTGCTGCTGCCCTACGACTCGCTGGAGCAGGTTACCTCGGGGGTCCTGATCGAAGCGGTCACCGCGGGCAAACCGGTGATCTCGACCTGCTTCCCGCATGCCGTCGAACTTCTCGGGGCGGGACTGCTGGTCGAACGGCAAGACCCGGGAGGCATCGCGCACGCGCTGCGGCGGGTGCTGACCGAACCCGGCCTGGCTGCGCGGATGAGCAGCTACTCGGCGGACCTGGCCCCGCAGCTGCGGTGGCCGGCGGTGGCGCGCTCTTACCGGGACCTCGCATCGGCGGTCACCATGACCCGGGCAGGAACCTCGCGATGAGAACTCCGGCCGCGCCGTTCCGGCATCTGCTGCGGATGACCGATCACATCGGGCTACTCGAGCACGCGGAGGGCATCGTCCCCCGGCACGAGCACGGCTACTGCGTCGATGACGTGGCCCGCGGCCTGATGGTGGTGTGCCGGGAGCCGTCGCCAGCTCAGGAGCTGATCACTTTGGGGCGCCGGTATCTGCACTTCCTGGCCCAGGCGCAGGCCCCAGACGGCAAGGTCCGTAACCGCCTCGGTTACGACCGGCGGTGGCATGGTCAGCCAGGAACCGAAGACTGCTGGGGCCGTTACCTGTGGGGGCTCGGCACCGCCGCTGCCCGGGGGCCGACCGCCGGGATCCGGGAGGAGTCCTTCGCGCTCTTCGGCCTGAGCGCGCAGGTCTCCTCTCCCTGGCCGCACGCCATGGCGTTCGCGGCGCTCGGGGCCGCCGAGATCCTACGGAAGTGGCCGGAGCACCCGGGTGCGCTCGAGCTTCTGGAGGGAGCCGTGGCCGCCATCGGGGAGCCGCCCGCCGACGCGCAGTGGCCATGGCCGGAACCCCGGCTCAGCTACGCGAACGCGTCCCTCGCCGAGGCCCTCATCGTGTCCGGCCAGCTACTCGGCCGTGACCAGGTCCGGCGCGACGGCCTGCGGATGCTCGGCTGGCTGCTCACGGTCGAGACCCGGCACGGCCACCTGTCGGTCGTGCCGACCGGAGGCTGGAGCCGCGGGGAGACTCGTCCCGCCTTCGACCAGCAGCCGATCGAGGTGGCCGCCCTAGCCGATGCCTGCATGCGGGCGGCGGCGGTCACCGGTGACAGCAGCTGGCTGACCGGCGTTGAGATGGCCGTGGCGTGGTTCCTCGGCGACAACGACACCAAGATCCCGCTGCTGGATGACCGGACCGGCGGGGGCTGCGATGGCCTCGGCCGCACCACCCGCAACCGCAACCAGGGGGCCGAGTCGACCCTGGCGATGATCTCGGTGATGCAGCTGGGGCGGCAACTGGCGCCAGCCCCGGCCCCGTGATTCAGCGGATCACGACGCCGTTCTGCCCGGTCCTGGCGAACACCGGCCGCACACGACATCATGACATGGCATGTCGTCACCGGCCGTCTCCGCTTCGAATAGACTGGTGCTCGTGATGGGCCTGGTTAGCCGGAGCTGCTTCACAGCGGGTACTGGGCCTTCCTGGCCGATGCCAGAATCGCAGGCCCGTGGCGGAAGGCACCTGACTATGAGCACGCGATCCGGTTTCGTCCCTGCGTTCCCGCCCACTCAGTGCGGCCGGGTCATCGCGGACCAGGACCGCGAGCTGGCCGGCCGGCTGAGCACGGCGAAGGTAGCCGGATGACCGGCGGACGGGTGACGCCCGTGAGCGACGTTCACCAGCCGGTGTTCGATCATCTCGAACGGCTCACCGACGACCGCGGGCTGTTCGAGCACGCTCGGCACGCGGTTCCCCTGCGCGAGCACGGCTACTGCCTCGGCGACGCCGCCCGCGGGCTGGTCGTCGTGTGCCGCGAGCCGGAGCCCGGCCCGGTCACCAGCCGCCTGGCCCGCTGCTACCTCGCCTTCGTCCTCGACGCGCTCGACCCCACCGGGGCCTGTCACAACAAGATGGCCACCAGCGGGAAATGGCGCGACGAGGCCGCGGTGGGTGACTGGTGGGGACGGGCGCTGTGGGGTCTGGGTGTTGCCGCCGCGGGTGCGCAGACGCCGGGCATGCGGGCCCGGGCGCTCGGCGGGTTCCGGATAGCGGCGCAGTGTCGTTCCCCGCACATCCGGCCGATGGCGTTCGCGGCGCTGGGTGCCGCGGAGCTGCTCAGAAAACGACCGGACGAAATAGCGGCCAGGCGGCTGCTCACGGACACGCTGGCCGTGATCGCCGGCGCGGAGGGCCATGACTCCTGGTGGCCCTGGCCGGAGGAGCGCCTGAGCTACGGAAACGCCTCGATTGCCGAGGCGCTGATCGTCGCAGGTCACGCCCTTCCCGATGCGCCGGCCCTGAGCCGTGGCCTGAGCCTGCTGGAATTCCTGCTGCGCACCGAGACTCGGGACGGTCATCTGTCGGTGACCCCGGTGGGCGGCCGCGGCCGCGACGATGTAGGCCCCGGCTATGACCAGCAGCCCATTGAGGTGTCCGCGCTCGCCGATGCCTGCGGGAGCGCGTTCCGGATCACGCACCAGTCGTCCTGGCTGACGGACATCAGCCTGGCCTGGGGCTGGTTCCTCGGTGATAACGACAGCGCCACGCCGATGTTCGACCCTCGTACCGGTGGTGGCTACGACAGCCTGGAACGTGGCGGCCGCAACGTCAACCAGGGCGCCGAGTCCACCCTGGCGATGCTCGCGACCGCGCAGCAGGTCCGCCGGATCAGCGAGCTGGAGTGATCGCGCGCCGCATTGCGACTGGGCTGCGTCCCGATCCGGCCCGCGTCGTCGCGCAGCTTTTCCTGCCCGGCGAGGAACTGCACCGGGCTAACTCGCGGGCCAGCCAGGTTGTCGGCCGGGTGATGAGCCTGGGCGAAGACGAGGTGGAGCGGCTGGCGGCGGACCTGCTCCGCGACTTCAGCGGTCGCCATCACAATTTCCAGGCGCTCCTGCGCCGGAACGCGTCGATCGTCTCCGCGCATATCAAGGAGACGCGTGAGCTGACGGCGGCGCGCACGCTGCTGCTGGGAGCGACCTTCACGGCGGAGTACGCGACGGAGGCCGCGGCCCTGTGCAACCCGAGCGCGGTGCTCAGTCCTGACCAGGGCGGTCTGGGTGCGGGGCAGGCTCGGGTGGCGATCAGTGTGCGAGGCATCGGTGAAGGGCACATCTCCTCGATCGGCTTCTGCTCGGCTGTCGTCGGCCCGGGCGCACACTGGTCCTTCGCACCGCGGCTCTTGCCGGTCTCGGTAGCGGACACCACGCCGGCCCGCTGGCGCCGGGCGCACCTGCACGCCGTGCTCGCCGAGCAGGGCCATCTCGATGAACTAGCGGAAGCCATCCTGCGCGCCCTGCCCGCCGAGTTCGAGGGCAGTGAGCTCGAGCGGGTGCTGGCGGAGACGCACCGCGACCTGCTGACCCGGGCGGGTTCCGCCGCTACCGTCGACCTGCTGCGCAAGGTGGTCGCCTCGGCCTACAACGCCTCCTTCGCCCGCGACACCGACCTCGGGCAGCGGATCTTGACGCCGTCCGCCGAGGAGGAGAGCAACGGCATGGAAGACGCGCGGTTCACGCGGTTCGTCGACGATGACGGGACCGCCGAATACCGCGCCACGTATACGGCCTATGACGGGCAGCGGATCGCTCCGCGCCTGCTCCTCAGCCCAGACCTGCGGTTCTTCCGCGCTCATCGGCTGGCCGGGCCGGCCGCCCGGAACAAGGGCATGGCGCTGTTCCCCCGGAAGGTAAACGGACAGTACCTCGCCCTGTGCCGCTCGGACGGCGAGAGTACGAGCCTGGCCGGCTCGGCGGACGGTTACGGGTGGGACGAGCCAGTGACCCTGCGGGAACCGTCGGCGCCATGGGAGGTGCTGCAGGTCGGCAACTGCGGGCCACCGATCGAGACCGGCCATGGCTGGCTGGTGCTCACCCATGGCGTCGGCCCGATGCGGGTCTACGCCATCGGAGCGCTCCTGCTCGACCTCGACGACCCGGCCCGCGTCGTGGGCTATACCAGGACTCCGCTGCTGGCCCCCGGCCCAGATGAGCACGACGGTTACGTCCCCAACGTCGTGTACTCGTGCGGAGCGTTCCTGCATGACGGACTGATCTGGATCCCCTACGGCATAGATGACAGCCGTATCGGGGTTGCTTACGCGCCGCTCGGCGAGGTGCTGGCCGACATGAGCAGCGCTTCATAAGTGCGGAAGTAGTCATCGACCATGCGGTCGACGCCGAACCGCGCGACGGCGCGGGCGTGCACGACCGAGCGGTCCAGCCGAACGGCCGCGCGGACCGCGTCGACCGAGGACTCGACGTCGTGGGTCAGGTACCCGGTCACGCCCTCGTCAACCACCTCGGGCATCGAGCCACGCCGGTAGGCGACGACCGGGGTGCCGCACGCCATCGCCTCCACCACGGACAGGCCGAACGGCTCGTCGAAGTAGATCGGGTGCAGCAGCGCCGCCGCACCGCCGAGGATCTCCGCGCGGCGCCGCGGGCCGACCGAGCCGAGGAAGATGACCTGATCCCCGTCGACGTGCGGCTGCACGGCCTCGGCGAAATACCGCTCGTCCTGCACGATGCCGCAGATCACGAGCCGTCGTCCCGAACGACGAGCGATCTCGATGGCGTCGGCGGTGCCCTTGTCCGGATGGATGCGGCCGAACGAGACCAGGTCATCGGAGCTAGCGGCCCGATACGGAAGCATCCCGAGGTCGATGCCGTGATGGATGGTCGCGGCATAGTCGAGCCCGGCGTACCGGTCGGAATCTGAGATCGCGACGAACGCCGAGGGTGATCGCGTGTAGGCCGGGAGGATGCCCGCGCCGGAGAAGCCGTGAATGGTCGTGACCATCGGGGCCCGCGCGTGCTCGCCGAAGGCGAGCGGCAGCCAGTCGAGATGGTTATGCACGATATCGAACTCACCCGATCGAGCCAGGGCGTGCGAGACGTGCAGCGCCTCCCAGACCCGGCCGTCCAACTGGGCGTCCTCTTCGTAGCCGTGCGGGCAGACGCCGTCCAGCGTGGCCGTGGTCACCGAGTCCAGGGTGGCGAAAAGAGTGACATCGACTCCTCGCGCGACCAGCCCCTCGGTGAGCAGGCTGGCGATCGACTCCCACGGCCCGTAGTGCCTGGGCGGCGTGCGCCAGGCGACCGGCGCGAGCATGGCCAGCTTCATCGCTGGCATGCGCCGCCGTAGAAGCCGGGGCCGGCCAGCCCGGGGCCGGTGATCCGGGGCCGGTTCGTGCCGCCGCCCGCCAGGTAGGCGGTGTCGAACCACTGCCGGAAGAACTGCCCGAGCCGGGTCTGGCAAGCGGCGCTGCGGTCCGGCAGCCAGGCGGCGAACCCGTCCTCCAGACGCGGCTCGGTGATCGATCCGCCACCGTAGCGCCGCTGGATGGACTGCAGGGCGCCGTCGAAGTTCTGCGCGCCCAGGATCTGGCGCAGCGCCAGGTAGGCGGCGCCGGGGCGAGAGTAGGTTTCCGCGGTGTCGAAGAGGCTGTAGGGCGTCGGGTTGGACGGCGCCAGCGTCCAGAAGCTCGCCGCTCGCCCGTACAGCTGGTTGAACTGGGCGACCAGGCTGGCCTGGAAGGCCGCCTGGCCGGCCGGGGTGCCCGGGCCGCCCGCCTTGCTCTCCGCAATCCTGGCGTGGTAAAGATACTCGGCCAGCGTGGCGAGGCCCTCTTTGTAGAAGGTCATCGGGTAGCCGCCCTCGGTCACGTGGTCGCCCCACCACTGGTGCATGTTCTCGTGGTACAGCGTGTCGGTGTCGATCGTGCCGCCGGCGAAGGTGATCATCGTCTGCATCTCCTCTTCGAAGGAGGCAGCGGGGCGGCCGACCACGATCCCGGCGGACGGGAACGGGTACGGGCCGTTGAATTGCGCCTCGAAGGCCGTGATGTCCGGCTGGAGGTTCATCACCTTCCGGTTCGCTGCCTGCTGAGCGGCCGTCAGTGAGCTGGCCTGGGCCTGGTAGAACCGGATCCCGTTGACGACCTTCGTGCTCAGGTCGAAACCGCCGACGCTGTCCTCGACCAGGTAACTCGAGACGCCCTCCGGGCTGTGCCAGTGGAAGCTCGCGGACCCGCCGGGGAATTCGGCGCTGGGCGGGTTGTCAGTCCGCGACTTCAGCTCGCCGTTGGCCAGCACCGTGCGCCCCTGGGTGACGGTGTCGTAGAAGTCGTAGCTGGGCTTGGCGGCCGGGTAGTCGTTCAGCGGCATCCAGTCCTGCGTGCCGACCGGCTCGGTGGTGACGAAACCACCGTCACCCGAGGGCACGTCAGAGCGGAACCAGCCCTCGGTCGTGCCGTCGCCGTCGTTGTGCACGCCGGGCCGGCCGGTGTAGGCCACCGTGACGGTGAACGTCGCACCCGTCCTGACCGGCGTGGCGGGCGTGACGAGGAGCTTGTTGGCGGGGCACTGCGTTCCGTCCATCGAGTGGGCGCCGGCGCTGGTGTCCGGCAGCTCGGGCGTGCAGGCCGGCGGCAGCGGGTTGTGGGCCGGGCCGCCGACCGGGTTGTCCTGCGACGCTTCGTGGGCGAGCGGGCTGGGATCGTCCGGCCCCCGCGGGTCGCCGGGGTACGTCGGCTGGGCGAAGGTGAAGGCGGCGGGCCGGCCATTCACTAGGACCGAGGACACCGACATGTCCGGGCCTGCCGACGTGTTCGCTGAAGTGCGCTCGAAGTCCAGGCTGAAGCTGCTCAGGCACTGGGTGGCGATGTCCGTCAGTGCTACCCGGTTGCCGGGCAGGAACATGTTCGTGGTCGCGTCGTAGACCAGGCGGACGTCAGTGTGCACGCTGGTGTAGCCGCCGTTGCCGGTCTCCGGGTAGACGTGCGCTCCGGCCGGCGACAGCGTGCGTGCCCCGGCCGAGCATCCGGCCTCAGACGCACCGGTACCGGCAGCGGCAGCGGTACTGGCACCGGCCTGGGCCGGCGCCGCGGTGGCGGCCGCAGC
>JALYVS010000534.1 GCA_030853115.1 Actinomycetota bacterium | reverse complement strand
CGCCGGCGCCGGTGGCCCGGGCGGCATCGTGCCCGGGCTGGGCACCGTGCTGGTCGGCGATGATCCGGGCAGCCGCGCCTACGTAAACGGCAAGCACCGGGACTGCGCCCAGGTGGGGATCGCGTCCATCCGGCGGGACCTGCCCGCGGACGCGACCCAGGCGCAGGTCGAAGCGGTGGTCGACGAGCTGAACGCCGACCCGTCCTGCACCGGGTACATCGTCCAGCTGCCGCTGCCCGGCGGCCTGGACGCCCACGCGGTGCTGAACCGGATGGATCCGGCCAAGGACGCGGACGGACTGCACCCGGTCAACCTGGGCAAGCTGGTCCTCGGCGAGCCGGGCCCGCTGCCGTGCACGCCCCGCGGCATCGTCGAACTGCTGCGGCACTACGGCGTGGCCCTAGCCGGCGCCGATGTCACCGTCATCGGCCGCGGGATCACCGTCGGCCGCGCGCTGGGCCTGCTGCTGACCAGGCGCACCGAGAACGCCACCGTGACGCTCTGTCACACCGGCACTAAGGACCTGGCCGCGCACACCAGGACGGCGGACATCGTCGTGCTGGCCGCCGGGCGCCCCGGCCTGCTGACCGCCGACATGGTCAAGCCCGGCGCGGCGGTGGTCGACGTGGGCATCACCCGCACCGAGGCCGGCCTGGTCGGCGACGCCGCCCCGGACGTGGCCGGGGTGGCCGGCTGGCTCGCCCCGATGCCCGGTGGTGTCGGCCCGATGACCCGCGCCATGCTGCTGGCCAACGTCACCGAAGCCGCCGAGGCCAGCTTGCTCAGACGTGACCGGTAGCCACCACGTACCGCAGCCAGGCTGAGTACCAGTTCGTCTTCAGCGCCTGCTGCGCCTGGCTGAGCGTGACTTGCCCGCGGCACACCATCTGCCGCAGGATCTTGTCGGTCTCCACCTTCTGGTAGAAGCCCGTGCCCGAGGTCGCCGCGGGCCAGAGGTTGGACTTCACCGCGGCGCCGCCGAGATTGTAGGGGACGAGCAGGTCGAGAATGTGCTTGTGGATCGCGCTCGCGCTGGTGTAGCCGTACGCGCTCAGGACGGCCGTCCCGACTACGCCGCCCATCATCGGGGCGTGCGCCTCCCTCGTGCAGACGCTAATGACGTCCGTGGTGCGGATCGCCCCGGGCGTGAGCTTGGGGTTGGGCAGCGACAGGCCCCCGTGGATCAGCGGCATCACGAAGTCAGGCAGCCGCACGCCGGACAGATCCGGACCCTGCGTGGCCTCGCCGGGGACCACCGGCGGCTGGGCCGCCGCGGCGGCGGGCCGGGCGCCCCCGCATCCGCTGATGCCGAGGAAGCCGGCCAGTAGCAAGACCACCGGGGCCAGCCCCCGGACCGCGGCCGGCGCCCGGGTCATAGCTGGTAGCGGGGTTGCGGACGTCCCAGGACGTGGACCGTCCAGCCCGCGTCGTTCCACAGTCCGGTGTCCAGGCAGCAGCGGGCGTCGATGATGACCTGGCGGGCGACGACGCCGGCCAGCGCGGCCGGGTCGATGGCCCGGTAGTCGGACCACTCGGTGAGATGCAGGAGCAGGTCGGCGTCTTCGGCCGCCTCCGAGACCGAACGGGCCAGCCGCATCTCCGGGTGCTTCCTGGCCACGTTGGGCAGCGCCACCGGGTCGTGCACGGTCACGATGGCGCCCGCGGCGGTCAGCCGGGCGCAGATGTCGAGGCTGGGGGAGTCCCGGATGTCGTCACTGCCGGGCTTGAACGCGGCGCCGAGCACGGTCACCCGCTTGCCCGCTACGGTGCCGCCGACGGCTTCGTGAGCCAGCGCGGTGACCCGTGCCCGCCGGTCCAGGTTGATCGTGTCCACGGTGGCCAGCAGCTGAGTCAGCGACTTGTTGCCGAGCTGGGCGGCAGTCGAGCGGAACGCGCGGATGTCCTTGGGCAGGCAGCCGCCGCCGAAACCGAGCCCGGGAGACAGGAACCGTCGGCCGATCCGCACGTCGTGTCCTAGTGCCTCAGCCAGCGGCAGGACGTCGGCGCCCACCTGCTCGCACACCTCGGCCATGACGTTGATGAAGGAAATCTTGGTCGCCAGGAACGCGTTCGCCGCCACCTTGACCAGTTCCGCCGTCTCCAGGTCCATCACCAGCACCGGGGTGTCCGCCGCCAGCGGCCTCGCGTAGACCTGACGCAGCATGTCCTCAGCCCGCTCGGACGTCACCCCGAGCACGATCCGGTCCGGCGTCAGGCTGTCCTGGACGGCGAACCCCTCGCGCAAGAACTCCGGATTCCAGGCCAGTTCCACCAGGTCCGCGGCCGGGGCCGCCGCGCGGATGCGGTTCATCACCTGCCGGGCCGTCCCGACGGGGACCGTCGACTTCCCGGCGATCACGCAGGCCCTGGTCAGGTGCGGGGCCAGCGCGTCGGCCGCGGCGTGGACAAAGCTGAGGTCGGCCTGGCCTGATTCGTCGCTGGGCGTCCCCACGCAGAGGAAATGGACATCCCCGAATTCCCCGATGTCGGCGAACGAGGTGGTGAACCGCAGACGGCCGGAATCCAGGTTTTTCTGCAGCAGCGGTTCCAGGCCAGGCTCGAAGAACGGGGCCTCGCCGGCCGCCGCCTTCGCGATTTTTTCCTGGTCCACGTCGATCGCGAGTACCTGGTGCCCGAGGTCGGCCATGCACACGGCGTGGGTGAGGCCAAGGTAGCCAGTTCCGATGACGGTGACCCGAAGTGAGGAATTCGTCACGTTCATTATTTCTCCTTGAGGATGCTAGCTCGTTACGCGGGCCTGCAGGCGATAGTGGAGAAACCGCGTCCGGCGTTCCTCACCTCGTTGTCGCAGGACACGACGGTCTGCAACCTCTTGTTCTGTACGTAGAAGCCGTCCCCGGGCCCGTTCACCTGGGCGGTGTTGCCGCGGAAGGTGTTACCGGTGCCCCAGCCGGGATAGACCTGGTGTACCTGGAAGCCGTCCTTGCTGCTGTCGATGCCGGTGTTGCCGGTGATGGTCCAGTCGTTTCCCTTGACGTTGACCCAGGCCGTGGCGGCCGAGTCGACCATACCGGCGCCGTTGAAAGTATTGCCGGTAATCTGGCCGCCGGTCGTGCCCTCCTTGATGTCGACGTTCTCGGCCGTGGAACCGGCAATATTATTATCCGCGATAATGTCATCGTTGCTGGCGTCGGGCTGGCAGTGGCTGTAGCGGCACCAGTTCTTGTGGGCCGAGCCCACGTAGATGCCCTCGCCGAAGAACTGGGACTTGCGTCCGGTGTCCCTGACCAGGCAGTGGCTGACCGTGTCATGACTGCTGAACGCGCGCAGGTGAATTCCCTCGTCGCCGGTGGAGTGCACGTACAGGCCGTCGATGAGATCGTTGTCCGAGCCGTCCGCGACCACTCCCTTCTGGCCGCCCTCGACGGTGAAGCCCTCGACCCGCCACCAGGAGACGTGATCGAGGTAGAGGGTGTAGCCATGGGAGATATCACCGCCGTTGAGCACCGCACCGCGCGACCCGCACAACGTGATGGGCGCCGTCGCGGTGCCCGAGTGGCTGGCGGTGAAGTTGCCCACGTAGGTGCCCGGGGCGAGCGCGATCTCCTCACCGGGCTGCGCGTGGGAAAGCGCGTTTTTCAGGGCGCTGCCCGACGCCACCGACACCTTGACCGATGACCCTGACGGGTGGCACGAGACGGCGGCCGCGGTCGCGTTGGATCCCGCCGGGTTGGATCCCGCCGGGCCGGCCGAGGCCCCCCCGGATGCCGAGCGGGAGGACCCCGCCGCGGCTGGGCTCGTCGACGTCGCCGTCCGGGGGCTGCTCTGAGAGCAGCCCGCCAGCGTGAGGGCCAGCAGGGTCAGGAAGGATGCGGCGCTTACCGCGCCGCTGAAGCCGTGCGTCACAGTTCGTCGACCTCCGAGGTCAGTGGTTGGAAAGGAGCCCGGCTCGAACCGGTGCCGGTGTCGCGCTGGTCGCTGGGCGGCGCCGGCGGCCAGGGC
>JALYVS010000533.1 GCA_030853115.1 Actinomycetota bacterium | reverse complement strand
GTCCAGGAAGTCCCCATCATCGGCGCAAGTCAAGACGAACCCAGACGGCCGGACCTCGGCGCGGCCGAGGCAGTCGATCACCACCGGGAAGCCAGCCTGCTGCGTCACGGCCACCACGGCGGGCCCGGATGGGCGGCCGTCCGGGCTGGCGCACCCAGCGACGCCGCCCGCTACCGTCACCGCCGCGATCCCGCACAGCACGGCGGACCTGGCCGCGGCCCGCAGCCGCGCACGTACCAGTCCCACTGCCATGCCCTTCCTTCGAGCCCGCGCTTGCGCCGCGGGCGCCCGATCGACGGCGCTGAGGTGGCCGTTTACCCGGTACATCCTCTTAGACGCCCGCGCCACCCGCGGGTTGCGCTACAGATGGCCCAGCCGATGCCCCCGGTAGTACTAGCCGCGATCACCTCCTCCACGCGTCTTCGCTGTCGTGTCATGGGCGGAGGGTGACCTCGCGCGGGGGGCCGCCGTAGGGGTCGAAGCTGGTGACGGTGGCCGGGACGCGCAGCTCGTCCCGGTCGGCGAGTGCGGCGATGACGTCGGGGGAGACTCCGGGGCCGGCCGGGTGCGCGCAGATCTCGTCGAGCAGCACTGCGTCTTGCTCGGCGACCGGGCCGGGATCGATGCCGAGCTGCATGCCCCACGCGTCCCACACCAGCATCTCGGTCTTGTTCAGCGCGACCAGGTCGTGGATGACGTGGCGCGCGAGGAGGGGCCAGCCGCGCAGCTCCGGCGCGTCCAGGTTTGGGTCGGTCAGGTGACGCTCCGGGTCGGACGTACGCGCGCGGGCTGCCTGCCAGGCGCGGGGCCCGGTCACGAACTGGTCGTCGGCGAGGTCCATCCAGTCGACGGGGCGTCCGTCCATCTCCGGGGTCCAGTCGCTGCTCATCTCCCCGTCGATGAGCCGCCAGCGGCCCGCGGCCTCGTCCCATGCCTCCGCCACCACGTGATCAATGAGCAAGCCGGGGTGGAAATAGGCGGCGAACCCGACCCGCATCCGGGCGGGAATGCCCTTGTGCCTGGCCAGGGAGACGAACAGCAGCGTCGCGTCGCGGCAGCAGCCGACGACCCGGTCCGGCGGCAGGCGTTTCCTGGCTAGCGTCGGCTCGCCGCGGCTCAGCAGCAGTGCGAACATCGCGTCGGCGTAACGGGTGTCGATCTCCGCAGCCCGCTCGGCTGGCACGCCGTTCTCCGCCCAGTCGCCGTCGGCCCGGTAGTGGAACACCAGCTGAGAGCTCACCTCCCGGAGCACGGCGAGGTCGGCGGGCAACTCGTCGATCACCGCCCCGGCCGCCCCCGGATCGGTGAATTTGCTCTGGTTCGTCCAGCGCCGGTTCCGGAGCCGAGAAGCGACCGGGTCAGCTCGTGGCGTTCCCCGTTCATCTCGGTCAGGACCTCGGCGAAATAGGCGGCTCGCAGCACCGGCGGACGCTCCCCGGCTCGCAACGACACCAGGACGGTCCGCCTGATCATTTCCTTGATGAAAGACGCGGTGACGCCCTCGGTGCCGGCCACCACCGGATCCAGGTCCGCGTCCAGGGTCAGGTCACGGGCGTAGACGCGGAGCAGACGCTCCCGGCACCGGTCATCGGGCCGGGGAACCTCCACCGCCAGGTCAATCCGGCCGGGCCGGTCAGCCAGCGCGACCTCGAGCACGTCGGCCCGGTTGGTGGTCAGCACAAAGGTGACGTCGGCGTCGGTGCCGATGCCGTCCATCGCTTCGAGCAGGGAGAACAGCAGTGGTTGTCCCCCCGGCGCGAAGTCTCTGTCCAGCGCGACGAGATCGACGTCTTCGAGCACCACCACGGACGGTTGCAGGCGGCGGGCGAGCGCCGCGGCCTGGTCGATGAACCTGACGGACAGGCCGGTGAGCAAGATGACAGTGCAACTGGCCAGGCGTCCGGTCAGGTAGCGGACGGTATGGGTCTTTCCCGTCCCTGGCGGGCCGTGCAGAAGCAGGCCGCGTTTGAGGTGCTGGCCCGCGCTGAGCAGTTCCTGCGACCAGTCCGCGACGCCGATGATGTGCTGCTCGATGTGCTCGAGCACGCCGTCCGGCAGCACCACATCGCCGGCCGCCACGGCCGGCCGTGGCAAGAAGGTAACCAGCTCATTACCGTGGTGCTCGCTGACGGTGAAGCTGAGCACCTGACCGCGGAACACGTCGTGGGCTCGCATCAGCCGGCCGATCTCGTCACGGGTCGCGGTGGCTGTCGGCTGGTCCGCCGCGAGCACCTCGAGATTGCAGAAAGGCGACCCGAACTGGCTTTCGTTTGCGGATGCCTATCACCACCGGTGCCCCGTCCGGTGCTGTCGACCTCACCAGGCCGAACATCACCACTTCAGCGTTCTGCTGCGGGCCCACCGCCGCGGTACCGTAGTTGGCGGCCCCGGGCCTGAGGCCGCCGAACGACGACGGCATATTGAGCAGGGACAGCATGTCCTCACGCGGGCGGTGACCCAGACCTGACGCGCCGAACCAGGTGCCGCTCGGGCGCGAGGCCAGGTAGGCGTCGAGTCCGCGCTGGATGTTCACGTGCTCCCAGGAGGCGAACCGCTCGGTTACCGGGACCACGGCCGTCAGGTCGCAGCCGAGGTGCTCGGTGACCTGGCGCGCGAACTCAGAAGGGCCGGCGTCATCGGCCAGCGTCCTGGCCGTAACCTCGAACAGCTGGCGGAGGCCGCGAGCCAGTCCCCGGAGATCCTGATGATCGGGGGCGGCCGGAATTTCGGGAGTGCTCACTGGGTCAACAATGCCCGAGACCAGGTGAGGGTGCCAAGGGGGTTACCGCACGCAGGAAGCCGCTCGGTAACAGCTGGTGCTCCCTCAACGCGGTCATGTCTCGATTCCTTGCGCAACGCAACCATCAGTGGCAAGGTTCAGGGAATGATATCTGTGTTTGCCAACAAGAGAGCGCCGGTCATCGCTCTGCTGGCCCTAGCTTGCACCGGCTTGGCCGCGGGGTGCAGTAGCTCCTCGTCAAGTTCGGCCTCGACCTCGAGCACACCGGCGACTAGCTCGGGTTCGAGCGCTCCCGCGGCCTCCGGCTCAGTCAGCATTGCCTATGCGTCCTCGCTGGCGTACCTCAACGCTCACGTCACCGACCCTGCCTTCAAGACGGCCGCAGGTTACTCCTTCACCGGGCGCGCCGGAGCCTCCGGCACCCTCGAAACGGACATCGCCTCTGGCGAGATCACCCCGAATGTCTTCGAGAGCGTCGGCGGTGACAACATCACGCCGCTGGAGCCTAAGTACACCAGCTGGTACATCCCGTACGCGGGGACCTCGATGGTCCTCGCTTACAACCCCAAGAGTAAGTACGCCAGCCAGTTCAAGGCCTTCGCCGACGGCAGCAAGCCGCTATCGGGCCTGTTCAGCCTACTGGAGACCCCCGGCCTGAAGCTCGGCCGCACCGACCCCAACATCGACCCGCAGGGCCGGGACTTCATCTACACGCTGGAGCTCGCGCAGGCTTACTACCACCTGCCGTCCGACACCGTCACCAAGATCCTCGGCGGCCCGCTCGCTTCGGCCAAGTCCTCGGAGATCTACGACGAGGCGACGCTGCCCGCCACGCTGCAGTCCGGCCAGCTGGACGCGTCAAGCGCCTTTGTCACCCAGGCGATCGAGCTGCACCTGGACTACATCCCGCTTCCGGCCGCCATCAACCTCAGCAGCGGGGGAAGCGCCACGGCGGACGCCAAGGCGACGATCAAGCTTAACAACGGCAAGACCAAGTCCGGCTCGCCGCAGGTCATCGACATCACCATCATCGGCACGCCGACCCCAGCCGCGATCGCGTTCGTCAAGTACACGCTGTCGCCGGCGGGCCTGGCCCAGTACAAGGCGGGCGGGTTCACCCTGATTCCCCCGGCGGTAACCGGGTCGGCAAGCTCAGTTCCCTCAGCGATCTCCAGTGAGCTGGGCGGCTAGCCCCGCGGCGGCCGCGGGCGGCGCGGTCCCGGGGGA
>JALYVS010000532.1 GCA_030853115.1 Actinomycetota bacterium | reverse complement strand
CCCATGGACCCGGCCCCGGCGCCGCTGGCCGCGTGGCTGGAGGCGCGCGGGCTCACGTACGGCATCGCCGGGTACTGGGATGCCTCGATCGTCACGCTGCAGTCGGGCAACCGAGTCCAGATCCGCGCGGTTGACCTGTACCGGAACATCGACGGACACCCCGGCCTGAACATCTACGCGCCCAGCTGGGAGACGAACGCGCTGTGGTATAACGCATCCCGGTACGACGCCACCTTCGCGGTCGCCGACTCCCGCGGCAGGTACCCGGCGGCCGACTTCGAGCACTTCCTCGGCAAGCCAGCGGCGACCTACCGGGTGGCAAGCTGGCTGGTCCTAATCTACCGGGCAGACCTGCTCCAGCGTATCCTGCCGACGCCGGGTCCTTAAACTAAGTAATCGACCGCTACCGGGCCGCCGGCGCCTCACCGGTCTTCGAGATCATCGTCGGATACGACCGTTCCACCCGAAGGCCAGTAGCGTGTCCTGCGGTCCCAGCTCGGACTCCGGGTGACTACCACGGTCGTCGACGGCGGGCCGGATTCGTCAGCCAGGCCAGTGACGGCCGCTTCATCGGCCCCTTCAACCCAGCGCTGCGAAGCCCGTCATCTGCGGCAGTTTCCTGCACTTCCACACTGTCGAAGACGAAACACCTCGTTGACCCCGCAGATACGGCAACCCGTCATCCTGGCGCGTGGCGCGCGGCGCCTCGGCCTACGAACTCATGCCCACTCAGCGACGGCCCGCTCGGCCGGCCTGCCCGATCAGGTCGTGCGTGACCCGGCCGCCGGCAAGCTGTCCGCCGCCGGGCAGGCGCGTCCCCGGTGCGCTACTGCCTGAAAACACCAGCAGCCCGGCGCCGCCCGGTGTCCTCGATCAGCCCGACCGCCTCCAGAACTGGCCGATCGGTGCCGCTCTCCGGCGAGTCTAGCAACCTGCAGACCAGCGCCAGAGTCGGCGGTATGGCGCGCGCCGTGCTGGTAGTTGTGGCCGTGCCTCGCTCAAGGACAGTGGCTGTGGTCAGCTCTTCGGTAGCGGCGTACGGCGCCGTGCCGGCATCATTTACCGCCGGGACCTGCGAAGGCCCTGCCTTCCAGGACTCCGCTGTCGCCGGAGGTGTCCATGGCCGGACGCGGCACCTGCGCGAGCTGCCTGGCGCAGTCCGTCGTCGCGAGGATCGCTGTCACGGTGGCACCCAGTGCAGGCGGCCCTGACTGTACGGCCCGCGTCCGGACGTGCCCTTGGTAACGCTCCCGTCCTGCCACCGAATGGTCAGCGAGCTGCGGTAGGCGGCCGACGGCTCGCCCGGCGGCAGCGATTCCGGGCTAACGTCAGGCGGCCAAACCTGGACAGCCCGGTAGCTGAACCCGTCCTGGCCGGGAGCCTCATAGGCAAAGGCAACGCGATCGCCCGGCTCGAGGCTGCGGTATCCCGGCGACACGATCACCGAGAAGTGAGCCCAGCACCCTCCCGGGGTGTCAGCGGAATCGATCACCCCCCACCCGTGGTCATCGCTCCACTCGCGGACCGTTCCCTCGCTCAGCACATTCTCAGTATGCTCCGCCTCAGCCCGGTCCGCCCTCTTCGTCCAGCCGCAGCCGTGAACTACGCCGGGAACCGCCGTATTGCATCGCTGCGTTCTGGCTCTGCGGTATTACTGCGGCGGTAACTCTATGTAACTAGAGTTGTCTGGCCTGCCAATTTTAGGGCCGTCGTAATCACGATGACTACCTACCGTTCCTAAGGCTGATCTGCCGATTGCGATAAACAGCGCTGCTGAGTCTGTCTGAGCCGCCGGTAGCTACCCGAGGAAGTTCTGGGGGCTGGTGATACCCAAACCGGAGTGGTCAGCCGAATAGCTCGCGGAGCACGGCGGCGGATCTTGGGGACAAGGGTTCGTCAGGGTAGAAGTCCGCGCATATCCGCAGCGCCGCGTTGGTTGTTTCCACTCCGGCGATGCCGGCGAAGATCATCGATATCACGTGTCCTGGCCGCGAATGCCTTCATCGCGAAGATGTGGCGTGGTGATGCGGCCATGACGCGCAGCCCGGGATGATCGAAGACGCGGCGCTTGTCAGCGTCCTCCTTGCCGGAGATGTAGGTGCTCGCCTGCGGTCAATCGATGCAAGCCACAAAACGGAGCTGGTCATCGATGCGCTCGGCATGGCCATTCTCCGGCGCCGTCCGGGTTCGAATCCCTAAGCTCCACAGATCAAGTCATTATCTCGAATTAAGTACAGTCGTCATCCTGGTTGTGGGGAGCAAGCCGAGTTGATCAGGCTCCCAAGCCCGGTCTAGCCATCGTTCTTCACAGGCTCTGGCTCTGCCTGGCTGGACCGTTCGACTTGGCACCCGGGATGGTACGGCCATGAGGTTTGACCCGGACCATTGACGTGCCGTCGGCGGCATGTTGACTACAGGGCCTCGCAGCCAGCCATGCTGACGCAGGAATTGCCTAGGAATGGTCATCGCCTCCGCTGCGCCCCTGACCTCTTGCAACGCAGGCAAGCGTAAGACCTCTGGCGGCCTGTTAACAGAAGCGCCAGGTTTCCGCAATCCGAACCTTCCGGCCGGCGTCAAGGATCAGCACTCAGATCCCCACCTCAGGCCGGGGCACGGACGCCGCCAGCCCGGACATGGCCGATACGCGCATCGCCGAAGGCGGCCGTCGTGAGCTTGTCCTCGCCGCAGCCCTTGACGTATTCGCGCGCTAAGGGCCCGCCAGGTGCCCGCGATAACCACGGCGAACGGGCGGATGCAGCGGGACTCGATGGCATAAGCGCAGCCGGGTGGCGGTGATGCCGCCGTCAACGTAAAGGGTGGTGCCGTGGATCATGTGCGCCTCGGCGGATGCGAGGAAGGCGACGGCGTGGGCGATGTCCTCGGGGCTGACCGGATGCCCGGCCGGGGTTGCGGCGGTCATCTGCTCAATGACGGTCAGCGCGTGCTCGTTTCCCGGCGTCAGGGTGGCCCCGGGGGCGACGGCGTTCACCCGGACTCCCCGCGGCCCGAACTCGGCCGCCCAAGAGCGGGTCAGCTGCTCATCGGCCGCTTTCGTCGCGGTGTAGAGGGCGGCGAACGGGCTTCCCACGACGGCCATCCACGATCCGATCGTGACGATCACCCCGCCGCCCCGGTCTGCCATGGCCGGGGCTAGCTCGGCAACCAGGACATGCGGCGCGCGGATATTGACGGCCAGCATCGCGTCCAGATCGCCGTCGGGCAGGTCGGCCGTCGCCGTGGCCGGATAGATGCCCGCGTTGTTTACCAGGATGTCCACCCGGCCGCCGGCGGCGGCGGTCGCGCGCGCAGCGAAGTCGCGAATTGCCGACGCGCCGAGCGCGAGGTCGGCGGCGATGAAGCCGGCTTCTCCGCCTTCGGCCTCGATCTCCTTCACCACCGCTGTGCCCCTCGGCTCGTCACGGCCGCTGACGATCACGCGGGCGCCGCGCGCCGCGAGCACCCGGGCGATAGCGCGGCCGATGCCGCTTGTCGATCCCGTGACGATCGCCGCCTGACCGTCAAACGGGCGCGCCACGACGGGAAACGGGGATTGCTGCTGCGTTGTGGTCATGGGCCAATTACACGCGAGGCCTGGGTCCTGGGCTAGGGCGGGCGCAACCTAGGCACGGCGTGACCAGGCACGTTACCGGGCGCGGGGCCTAGCATGAAGACATGAGCCAGGATCGGTGGGCCTTCGGCGCCTTCCTGCGGGCGCGCCGGGACCGGATGACCCCGGCGCAGGCAGGGATCAGCGCGCTGCCCGGCCCGCGCCGGGTGCCTGGCCTGCGCCGGGAAGAAGTCGCGATGCTGGCGGCACTGAGCACCGACCATTACAGCCGGCTCGAGCAGGGCAGGCAGGCGCAGGTCTCGGAATCGGTGCTCAGGGCACTCTCGCGGGCGCTGCGCCTTGACGAGGCGGAGGCCGCGCACCTGCGCGACCTCGCCGCCCCGCCCGGCCGGGCCCGCC
>JALYVS010000117.1 GCA_030853115.1 Actinomycetota bacterium | reverse complement strand
TCCGGCCGGTCACCGGGCTCGCGGCGCAGCAGCGCGGCGATCACCGGGGCCAGCGCGCCGGCCGCCGGCGCCCCGGGTGCGTCCTCGTTGATGATGGCGGACATGGTGGTGAGCGCCCCGCCGCGCTTCTCGAACGGCCCGTGCCCTTCGACGGCCGCGAACAAGGTGGCGCCCAGCGACCACAGGTCGGAGGCGGGGGAGGCGTCTTCGCCGCGGATCCGCTCGGGAGCGGTGAACCCGGGGGAGCCCATCACCATGCCGGTCTGGGTGAGCTTGGGGTCACCCTGGAAGGTGGCGATGCCGAAGTCGGTCAGCACGGCCCGGTCGTCGTGGCTGAGCAGGACGTTGCTCGGCTTGACGTCCCGGTGCATCACCCCGGCGGCGTGCGCGACGGTCAGCGCGGAGAGTAGCTGGCGGCCCATCTCGGCCGCCCGCCAGGCCGACAGCGGACCCGACGACGCCAGCACCTGGTCCAGCGACTGCGCGCTGATCAGCTGCATGACGATCCAGGGCCGGCCTTCGTCCTCGGCGACGTCGTAGACGGTCACCACCGCCGGGTGGTTCAGCCGGGCCGCGGTCTTGGCTTCGCGTAGCGTCCGCTGGAACGCGTTGGCCCGCTCGGAATCGGTGAGCGTGTCCGCTATCTGGACTTCCTTGACCGCCACGTCGCGGTCCAGAAGCTGGTCGCGGGCACGCCAGACGACGCCCATGGCCCCGCGGCCGATGGGCGCCTGCAGACGGTACCGGCCGGCGATGACTCGCCCGGCGTCCGCCAAAGGGTGCATAGGCGGACCATACACGGTGAGCGCTCAAAGGTCTCTGGCAGCAGGCTAAGCATTGATTAAGTGTCACCAGATTGTGCACTGACAGTCATCGCGAGTACGTCGAGGGCCGCGTCTAGCTGGGCTTCTGTGATATCGCCGCGGGAGACGTAGCCGCGCGACAGCACGATGGCCCGGATAGTCTCACCGGTCTCGAGCGCCTCGTGCGCCACCTGTGCCGCCGCTTCGTAGCCGAGGTAGCGGTTCAGCGCGGTGACGATGACGGGCGAGGATTCGGCCATCCGCCGCAGCCGGCCGGGATGAGGAACGATCCCGGCCACGCACCGGTCGGCCAGCAGCGGCACGACCGCCGCCAGCAGCCGGCCCGAGGCGAGCAGGTTGCGCGCCATCACCGGCATCATCACGTTCAGCTCGAAGTTCCCCGCCGCCCCGCCGAACGCCACCGCCGCGTCGTTCCCGATCACCTGCGTGCACACCTGGCAGACCGCCTCGCAGATGACCGGATTCACCTTGCCCGGCATGATCGAGGAGCCCGGCTGCAGGTCCGGGATCGAGATCTCGGCCAGCCCGGCCCGCGGTCCCGATCCCATCCAGCGCAGGTCGTTGCAGATCTTGTACAGGCTGACCGCGGTTACGCGCAGCACCCCGCTGGCCTCGACCAGCGCGTCCCGCGCCCCGGCCGCCTCGAAGTGGTTCCGCGCCTCGGTCAGTGGCAGGTCTAGCTCAGCGGCCAGCCGCGCGATGACCGCCGCGGCGAAGCCGGCGGGCGCGTTGAGCCCGGTCCCCACCGCGGTCCCGCCGAGCGGCAGCTCACCGAGCCTGGGCAAGATAGCCACGGTCCGTTCGGCGCCTTGGCGGATCGCCGCCGCGTACCCGCCGAACTCCTGACCCAGAGTCACCGGCACGGCATCCATCAGGTGGGTCCGGCCGACCTTGACCACGGTCGCGAACTCCTCCGCCTTGGCCTCGAACGCCGCCGCGAGGTGCTCCAGCGCCGGGATCAGCTCCCGCGCCAGCAGCCGGGTGGCGGCCAGGGCGATCGCCGACGGGAACACGTCGTTGGACGACTGCGAGGCGTTGACGTGGTCGTTCGGATGCACCGGCCGCCCGAGCCCGCGGGCGGCCAGCGTCGCGATGACCTCGTTGGCGTTCATGTTGCTCGAGGTACCGGACCCGGTCTGGAAGACGTCGACCGGGAACTCCTGGTCGTGCGACCCCCGCGCCACCGACGCGGCCGCGCTACTGATCGCCTCCGCCATGTCGGGCTCGAGCGCCCCGAGCCCGGCGTTGACCGCGGCGGCGGCCCCTTTGATCGCGGCGAGCGCCCCGATCATGTCCCGGCTGATCGGCTCGCCCGATACAGGGAAGTTCTGCACCGCCCGCTGCGTCTGCGCTCCCCACAGCGCGTCGGCCGGCACCTCCACCTCGCCCATCGAGTCGTGCTCGACCCGCATACCCGCGGCGGTCACGGGTGCGCCCCGATGCTCAGCACCGGACCGGACGGGTCGGTGAAGAAGTCGTTGCCCTTGTCGTCGACCACGAGGAAGGCCGGGAAGTCGCGGACCTCGATCTGCCACACCGCTTCCATCCCGAGCTCTTCGTACTCCAGCACGGAAACCTTGGTGATGCAGTCCTGCGCCAGCCGCGCGGCCGCGCCGCCGATCGACCCGAGGTAGAACCCGCCGTACTGTTTACAGGCGGCGGTGACCCCGGCCGAACGGTTCCCCTTGGCCAGCATGACCAGCGATCCGCCCGCCGCCTGGAACCGGTCCACGTAGGAATCCATCCGCCCCGCGGTGGTGGGCCCGAACGACCCGGACGGGTACCCGTCCGGCGTCTTGGCCGGCCCGGCGTAATAGACCGGATGGTCGCGCAGGTAAGAAGGCATCGGCTCGCCCGCGTCCAGCCGTTCGGCGATCTTGGCGTGGGCGATGTCCCGCGCCACCACCAGCGATCCGGTCAGCGACACCCGGGTGCGGACCGGGTACCGGCTCAGCTCGGCCCGGATCTCCGCCATCGGCCGGGTCAGGTCGATCGCGACGACCTCGCCTGCGTCCTCCAGCCCGGACGGATCCGGCAGGTACTGCGCCGGGTCGGTCTCGAGCTGCTCGAGGAACACCCCGTCCGCGGTGATCTTGCCCAGCGCCTGCCGGTCCGCCGAGCACGACACCGCGATCGCCACCGGGCAAGACGCCCCGTGCCGGGGCAGCCGGATGACCCGCACGTCGTGGCAGAAGTACTTGCCGCCGAACTGCGCGCCGATGCCGATCCGCCGGGTAATGCCGAGCACCTGCTCCTCGAGCTCGCGGTCCCGGAACCCGTGCCCGGCCGCCGACCCGGAGGTGGGCAGCGCGTCCAGGTATTTCGCCGACGCGTACTTGGCGGTCTTCAGCGCGAACTCGGCGCTGGTCCCGCCGACCACGATGGCCAGGTGGTACGGCGGGCAGGCGGCGGTGCCCAGGGCCCGGATTTTCTCCTCGAGGAAGGAGAGCATCCGGGCCGGGTTCAGCACCGCCTTGGTCTCCTGGTAAAGGAAGGACTTGTTGGCCGAGCCGCCGCCCTTGGCCATGAACAGGAATTTGTACTCGCTCCCGCCGGCGGCGTAGATCTCCACCTGGGCGGGCAGGTTGCTGCCAGTGTTCCGCTCGTCCCACATGCTCAATGGCGCGAGCTGGGAATACCGCAAGTTCAGCGTGGTGTACGCGTCGTAGATGCCGCGGGAGATGTGCTCCTCGTCGCGCCCGTCGGTAAGCACGTGCTGGCCGCGTTTGCCCATCACGATGGCGGTGCCGGTGTCCTGGCACATGGGCAGCACCCGGCCGGCCGCGATACACGCGTTTTTCAGCAGGTCGCGGGCCACGTACCGGTCGTTGGGGGAAGCCTGCGGGTCGTCCAGGATGGCCCGCAGCTGGCGCAGGTGGGCGGGCCGGAGCAGATGGGCGATGTCCCCCATGGCGGCGGCGGCCAGGTCGGTCAGCAGCCGCGGCTCGACCTCGAGGAAATTCCGGCCGAACGAACCGTGGTGCTTCACTCCCTCACCTGTCAGCTTCCGGTAGCTGGCGCCGTCCGGGCCCAGCGGCAACAGGTCGGTATAGCCGAACTCAGGCACGCGCCTCAGCCTCTCTTCCGCAGGCACCCTTCCGCGGGCGTCTTCCGCAGGCGGGTCCGCCCCGGACCCCCGATGCCCCAGCTTAGGCGGGCCTGGGCCCGGCCCTCCCCGGCTGTCTGGCTGATCACCACTTGTACGGGAATGGGTGAGCTTGTATCGTGACGCTATGCGGCGGCGTCGCGCCGCGCGGTGCCCCCGTCCGCGCGATGCATGCTCAGCACGCGGGGCCCCCGTCCGCGTTCTGCCGAGCTGCGGCGCCGCCGCCGTATCATTCCCGCGCCCCTTCGGCTCGCTCTTCGAGCTGGGCGGCGAAGCGCTGCAGGGCGGGGAGGGCGGCCGCGAGGGTCTGCTGGTCGCTGGCCGGGAGCCGGTCCAGGGCGCGGGCGGCGAGTTCCGCGCGCAGGTCGCGCCAGCCCGCGATCCGGCGGCTGGCCGCCTGGGTCACGGTGAGCCGCACCGCACGTCCGTCCGATGCCGCGCGGGTTCGCTCCAGTAGCCCCGCGGCGGTCAGCCGGCCGACGAGGGTGCTCACCGTGTTGGGCGCGAGCCGAAGCTCGCGCGCCGCGTCGGCGACGCTGAGACCAGGCCGGGCCGCGGCCAACCTGAGCAGCTCGGACTGGGCCGCCGGAAGGGGCTCATCCGGCCATGCCCGCCGCGCCGCCCGCCGCGCGATCCGCCGGATCGCGCTGACCGCCTCCAGCAACTCCGCCCCGGTTACATCGTTCACAGAGCTAACTATATCGGTGCTTGATCCGGCTTTCCGTGAAGCGGGTTTTCCTGGTCAACTCCGGGGTAACAGACGATCACTTCTGTGCCAGCGGGTACGGACGGCTCGACGGAGGTTGAACAATGACGTCTGCAGCTGAGACGGCGAGCGCCCCGAGGATACGCAGCCTGATTCCGGCCCGGATCGACAGGCTACCGTGGTCGAAGTTCCACACCCGGCTGGTGATGGCGCTGGGGGTAGCGTGGATCCTGGACGGCCTGGAGATCACGATCGCCAGTAACGTCGGCCCCGACCTGACCCAGAAGGCCACGCTGAACATGTCGGCGGGCGGGGTTGCCGACATCGCCACCTGGTACCTGCTCGGCGAGGTCATCGGCGCGCTTTTCTTCGGCCGGCTTTCCGACAAGCTGGGGCGCAAGAACCTGTTCATGGTGACGCTCGCCGTCTACCTGATCGGCAGCGGGCTGACCGCGGCCACCCCGGCCGGGGGTAAATGGTTCCTCTACCTCTACGCCACCCGGGTCCTCGCCGGGATGGGCATCGGCGGTGAGTACGCGGCCATCAACTCCGCCATCGACGAGATGATCCCGGCGAAGTTCCGGGGCCGGGTCGATATCGCGGTCAACGGCACGTACTGGGCCGGAGCCATTCTGGGCACCCTGGCCACGCTCGAAATCCTGACCCACATCTCGCCCGGCCTGGGCTGGCGGCTGGCCTTTCTGCTCGGCCCGGTGCTGGCGCTCGTCATTATCTACGTCCGCAAGAACCTGCCAGAAAGCCCCCGCTGGCAGATCATGCACGGCCGGGAAGAAGCCGCCGAGGCTTCGATCGCCCAGATCGAAGCGGAGGTGGCGGCGACCAAGGGCGCGCTCCCGCCGGTAGATGACAACATGGCCATCGAGATCACGCCGACCAAGCAGATCGGCTACCTGGCCCTGGTCCGGGTGCTGTTCTCGCAGTACCCGAAACGTTCGGTGCTCGGCGCGGCCCTGATGATCACTCAGTCGTTCCTCTACAACGCGATCTTCTTCACCTACGGGTTGGTGCTCGAGTTCTTCTTCCACGTCAAGCCCACACAGACCGGCTGGTACTTTCTTGCCTTCGCGGTCGGAAACCTGGCCGGCCCGCTTACCCTCGGGCGCCTGTTCGACACGATCGGCCGGAGGAAGATGATCTCTGGGACGTACCTTCTGTCCGGCGTTCTGCTCATCATCACCGCGCAGCTATTCAAGGCCCATGCCCTGAACGCCACCACGGTGACCCTGGCCTTTACCGTGGTCTTCTTCTTCGCCTCGGCCGGCGCGAGCGCCGGCTACCTGACCGTCAGCGAGATTTTCCCGCTGGAGGTGCGGGCCAAGGCCATCGCCGTCTTCTTCGCCATCGCCCAGACCTTCGGCTTGATCGGCTCGCACCTGTACGGCCACCTGATCGGCACCGGCAACGACCCGAACAAGCTTTACGTCGGCTACCTCATCGGCGCCGGGGCGATGATCGTCGGCGGCCTGGTGGCCGTCTTCTTCGCCGTCGACGCCGAGGGCAAGTCCCTGGAGGACGTGGCCAGGCCGCTGGGCGTCACCGGCCCCTACGGCGGCTGACGTCAGAGCTTGGTGAAGTGCTGGAAGCATTCGTAGTAGGGGTCGGTGGAATGGGCGAAGTGAGCGGCCTCTGAGTGCTTGACGGCCAGGTAGGCGGTGCTGCGCAGCGGGCCGAGGGCGTCCATCAGCAGCTCGTCCGCGGACAGCGCGTCCAGGGCCGCGGCGAGCGAGGCGGGCAGCCGGTGGGTGCCGCCTTCGGCTCGTTCGCTGTCGGTCAGGGTGGCCGGGTCGACGTTGACCGCCTCGCCCGGGTCTATCTTGGCGCGGATACCGTCCAGGCCGGCGTAGATCAGGGCGCCGAGCGCGAGGTAGGGGTTGGCGCTGGAGTCGGACGGCTTGAGCTCCAGGTTGACCGAGCTGCCCGGGTCCCCGCGCAGCGGTGAGCAGATCCGGATGGCGGCCTCCCGGTTGTCCATCCCGTAGCAGGAGTACGCGCTGGCCCACATCTGCGGCGCGAGCCTGCGGTAGCTGTTCACGCTGCCGCACGTCAGGGCGACTAGGGCGGGGAGGTGGGCGAGCAGGCCGCCGATGAAGTGATAGCCGACCTGGGACAGCCCGTAGCGGTCGGCGGGATCAGCGAACGCGTTGCGGCCGCCGGGTGCGCCGTCGGGCAGCAGGTCGGTGAGCGAGACGTGCAGGTGCGTGCCGTTGCCGGCCTGGTCCGGGATCGGCTTAGGGGCCAGGCTCGCCCACAGGCCGTGCTTGAACGCCACGCCGCGGACGGTTTCCCGGTAGAGCACATGATTGTCGGCGGCGCGCAAGGCGCCGGTGTGCCGGACCGAGAGCTCATGCTGGCCGTGGCCGAGCTCGGGGTAGTAGTGCTCCACCTCCAGGCCCTGGGCCTCGAGTGCTTCGACCAGTTCCATGATGAAGTTGTGCGCGAGATGGAAGCCGGTGGCGGAGTAGCACAGGCTGTCGTCGATCGGGATGAGCCGGTCCGGGATCGAGGGACCGCCCGGCGAGGATTCGCGGCGGCCGATGGTGAACTCGGGCTCGAACGCGGCCTGGATCCCGTACCCCTGGCCGGCCAGCTCGACGATGGCCTCCTTGAGGAACGTGCGCGGGCACGCTTCCCACGGTGACCCGTCCGGCTTGACCAGGTCGGCGAGCATCGCGCCGGCGCCGGGCGCGTACGGAAGCGTGACGAAGGTGTCCGGGTCGGGCACGATCCTGACCTCGCCCACCGGGCCCATCCCGGCCACCGGCTGCAGCTGGTCGAGCATGGACATCGCCATCATCGCGACCGTATGCCCGATGCCGCTGGTCATGCGTGCGGCCAGCCGTGACGTGCCCGCGGCCTTTCCGCGGATGATTCCGCCGTGGTCCGCATAGAGGAAACGGACCAGGCGGACCTCTTCCTCGCTGGTCCGGGCCACCACCGCTTCGATCGCTCCGTCTGCCATTCATCATGGGTAGCACGAGCCAGGACACCATGACCGGGAGACAGGGTATTTTCAGGCCATGAGCCCACGGCCAGCACCTCGCGACCTGCGCGCCTCCGACGCCGACCGGGACCAGGTCCTCGGGCTGCTGTCGGCGGCGATGGCGGACGGGCGGCTGACCTCCGATGAGCACGCCGAGCGAGTGCAGCGGGCCTTCTCGGCGCGGACCCTCGGCGATCTCGCCGACCTGACCGCGGACCTGGCGGCGCCGTCCGCGCAGCCGGTGAAGCTGGACGGCGGCCGGGTAATCGCGGGTATCTTCGGCCCAGCCCGCCGGGACGGCCGCTGGGTGGTGCCGGACAACCTCACCGTGACCGCCATGTTCGGCGAGGTGGAGGTGGACTTCACCCAGGCGATCCTGCAGGCCAGCCGGGTGCAGGTGTACGCGACGGTGTTCGGCGGCAGGCTCCGGCTGATCGTCCCCGACGGGGTGTCCGTGATCGTCAGCGGGCACATGGTGCTGGGCCGCAAGCGCGGCGGCACCCCGCCGCCGGCCAGCACCGCCAGCCCGGTAATCGAGGTTAAGGCGCTGGTGCTCGGTGGCGAGCTGGACGTCCGCACGCCGCCTAAGAGCCGCCGGTTCCGCCTGTTCAACCGGGGTTCACGGTTCAGCTGAGGGTCAGCCGAAGTTGATGGAAGAGTAAGCCCGCAGCTTCCACAGCTGATGCTCGCTCTTGATGCTGCGGATGGTCCCCGATCGGGACCGCATCACCAGCGAGTGAGTGGTGGCGTCGCCGGCCCGGTACCTGACCCCGGCCATCAGCTCGCCGTCCGTGATTCCGGTGGCGGCGAAGAACACGTCGTCAGAGGTCACCAGGTCATCGGTGACGAGCACGCGATCCAGGTCGTGCCCGGCGTCCAGGGCGCGGCGCCGTTCCGCGTCGTCGGCCGGGGCGAGCCGGCCCTGGATGACCCCGCCGAGGCACTTGAGCGCGCAGGCGGCGATGATCGCCTCGGGCGTGCCGCCGATGCCGAGCAGCAGGTCAATGCCGGTGTCGTCGCGGGCCGCCATGATCGCTCCGGCCACGTCGCCGTCGGTGATCAGGTGGATCCTGGCCCCGGTGTCGCGGACCTGCGTGATCAGCTCGGCGTGCCGCGGCCGGTCCAGGATGACCACGGTGACGTCCTGCGGCGATTCACCCTTGGCCTTGGCGACCGCGGCGATGTTGGCGGCCGGCGGCGCGGTGATGTCCACCACGCCGGCCGCGGCCGGCCCGGTGGCCAGCTTGTCCATGTAGAACACCGCGGACGGGTCGTACATCGAGCCGCGCTTGGCCACCGCCAGCACCGAGATCGCGTTCGACATGCCGTTGGCGCACAGCCGGGTGCCGTCGATCGGATCCACCGCGACGTCGCAGGCCGCGCCGGTGCCGTCGCCCACTTCCTCGCCGTTGAACAGCATCGGGGCGTTGTCCTTCTCGCCCTCGCCGATGACCACGACGCCGCGCATCGACACCGAGTTGATCATCATCCGCATCGCGCTCACGGCGGCGCCGTCGGCCCCGTTCTTGTCGCCCCGGCCGACCCACCGGGCGGCGGCCATCGCCGCCGCCTCGGTCACCCGGGCGAGCTCGAGCGCCAGGTTGCGGTCGGGGGCATGGCGCTCGGGCTCATGTTCCTGCTGTTCCGCGGTCATGGCTGGTGTCCTTCCGGCTGGCGTGTACAAATCCTATGCTGGGCAGTTGTGAACAGGGTGCTGCACGCGGGCGTGGCCGCGCTGGGTTGCCTGCTGGCCACGGCGATCGTCGTGGTGACGGTGCCAGTGCCGCATGCCGCTGTCCCCGTCACGATCAGCTACCGCGATGACCTGACCAAGCTGGTCCGGCTGGCGCCCTACCCGGCGGTGGCCCCGGCCGGCCTGCCCGGATCCTGGCAGCCGGTGACCTCCGCCCTGGCCGTCGGGGGCGCCAACGGCGCGGGCACGGTCACCTGGCTGCTCGGCTTTGCGACCCCGGATGGTTCGCTGGCCTCGGTCGAGGAGACCAACGCCAGCGCCGCCGGGTTCATCAGGCGGATGACCAACGCCGGAACAGCGGTCCCGCCGGTGCGCCTGGCCGGGCGGACCTGGCACCTCAGCTCGACCCCGGCCCGGGGACAGCGCTCGCTGTACTACACCAGCCCGCGGGGGCCTACCGTCGTCGTCACCGGCAACGCGACCTGGGCCCAGCTGCGTGAACTCGCCGCCTCACTGCACCCGGTCACTGGCTGAGCCGTCCCGGGCCGCCTTCTCCTGGGGTGGGTTCTCCTGGGGTGGGTTCTCGCTGGCGTTCGCCTTCTCACGCCCGCCGTTGCCGGGGTCCGCGGGCGGCGTGACCTCATCCGGCGTCTGCGGCGCTCGGTCCGGCACCCCGTCACCAGGCTCCCGGTCCTCGAACGTCACCTCGACCTGCTGCTCGGGCCGCCGCTGATTCTGCAGGGCCTGCATGGCCATGCTGGCCCGGTCGGCCTCAGTGAGCGGCGGCTGCAGGATGGACCGCGGCCACAGCCGCCGGGACAGCACCACATTGATTTCCGCGCTGTACACCGTGATCTCCACGGCTAGGTAGATCCAGGCCAGCAGGCCGAGCACGATGCCGAACAGGCCGTAGACGGTGTCGCTGTGCAGGTAGTGATGGATCAGGTAGGTGCCGACGACCTGCAGGACCGTCCACAAGATGCCGCCGGTGATCGCACCGCGCAGCAGCTCATGGGTGGGCACCCCCTTAGGGGTCAGCACCCGGAAGGCGCCGATGTACATGCAGATGTTGAAGGCTGCCGCCAGGACCTCGGCCAGGACCACGAAGATGGGCGCTTTGTGCCCGTACGTGTTGAGACTGGCCAGCAAGGTGGTCACGATCACGCCGGCGCCGAGCAGGCCGAGGAATAGTCCCGCCCGCCCGAGCCGCTGGACGTACCCAGGCCGGGCTGGTCCTGGCAGGTTCCACACCTGCTCCATCGTGAACAAGCCGGACTGAGCCAGCCCGCTCGAGCCCCAGATCAGCCCGATTACGCCGACGATCAGGCCGACGGTGGAGCGGTGGCGTTGGTGCACGCTGCTGGTCAAGGTCTTCCCGATGAGCGGTACTTGGCTGGCCACCGCGTTGAGGACATCGGTACGGAACGAGGCGTTGACCGAGGCAACCAGATCCAGGATCGTCACCAGCACGAGCAGCAGCGGGAAGATGGACACGAAGGCGGAGTACGCCAGGTTAGAAACCAGCACGCCACCGTTGTCGTCGCCGTACTTCTTCACCACTCCGAACAAGAAGGCCGTGGGAGTAAACCGCCGCTGCGTGGCGTCCACTTTCCTGAGCACCCGCTCGACTGGGTTCATTGCACCTACCTCGCTGTTGTTGTCTGCGGGTGCCCAGCAACGGGACGGGCAAACGCGACGGCAGCGCCCTAAGCCGACCTCAGCGCGTCGGCCAGCGGCTTAGAACGGTGCGTCCTCCTCGGCCCGGTCCGGGCTGGGGTCCTCTCGCCTGGCCATCGCGGCTGCGAGCTTGGCCCGGGCGCCGTCCAGCCATTCACCGCACACCGCCGCGAGCCGCTCGCCGCGTTCCCAGAGCTCGAGGGACTGCTCGAGGGTCAGGCCGCCCGCCTCCAGGCGCTTGACCACCGCGGCCAGCTTGTCCCTGGCCTGCTCGTAGGAAAGCGTCTCCTTGGGGGCCGCGTCCGTGCCGGCGTTTGTCACGACCATGACCCTATCCGTCGGCGGCGTCATTACTGGCCCCAGCATCGACTGAGACTGCATTACTGGCCCGGACGGCAAGCTGGTCCGCGGCGAACCTGACGGTCAGCGTCTCGCCCGGGCCGACCTCGGCCGCGCTCCGGACCACGCCGTCGTTGGTGTGCTGCACGATCGCGTAGCCGCGGCGCAGCGTCGACGCGGGCGACAAGGCGAGCAGCCGGGCCCGGGTGTGATCCACGTCATCGCGTCCCCGGACCAGCCTCGCGTCCAGGGACATCCTGGCCCGCTGCAGCAGGGCGTCCACCCGTTCGGCTTGGCGCTCGACCTCGCGGACCGGATCGGCCAGCGCGGGCCTGGACCTGACCGATGCCAGCCATGCGGTCTCCCGGTCGAGCCAGCCGGTCACGCACCGGCGCGCCCGGTCCCGCAGCTGGGCGATGAGCGCGAGCTGCTCGGTGACATCAGGCACGATCCGTTTGGCCGCGTCGGTCGGCGTAGAGGCGCGCAGGTCGGCCACGTAGTCGAGCAGCGGCGTGTCCTGCTCGTGCCCGATCGCGCTCACGACCGGCGTCCGGCAGGCGGCGACCGCCCTGATCAGGGTCTCGTCGGAGAACGGGAGCAGGTCCTCCAGCGAGCCACCGCCCCGGGCGATCACGATCACGTCCACCTCCGGGTCCCCGTCGAGCCGCTGCAGTGCGTCGATCACCTCCGACACCGCGTACTGGCCCTGCACCGCGGTCTGCTCGACCCGGAACCGGACGGCCGGCCAGCGCCGCCCGGCGTTCTGCATGACGTCCCGCTGAGCCGCTGAGTCGCGTCCGCAGATCAGGCCGATGACACCGGGCAGGAAAGGAAGCACCCGTTTGCGTTCGGCCGAAAAAAGACCTTCTGAGGCCAGCTCGCGGCGTAGTCGTTCCAGCCGGGCGAGCAGCTCGCCCACGCCTACCGCGCGAATCTCGAGCGCGGTCAGCGCGAACGATCCCCGGTTGGCGTTGAAATCCGGCCGCGCCCAGATCACCACCCGGGCCCCCTCGGCGGGCGGCGGCTCGGCGGCATCGAACACCTGCCGGGAGCAGATGACCCGGACCGATACCGCCGCGATCGGGTCCCGCAGGGTGAGGAACACCGCACTGCCGCGCACCGCGCACTCGGCGATCTGCCCTTCCACCCAGACCCGCCCCAGCCGGCCGATCCACCCCCCGACCAGCTGAAGTATGGTCCGGACCGGGACGGGCGCCTCCGCCGACGTCTCGAGCGACACTAAGCTCCGGCCTCCAGCTCGGCGTCAGCTTCCAGCTTGGCGATCCGGCGCTCGAACATGCTGACCACGTCGGCCCGGGCGGAGTGCGCCTTTTCGTAGTCGGCTAGTTGCCTGACCTGCGTAACGTCAAGGCTCCGCAGCCGTGCCCGCAGTGAGGCGACGGATAGCTCGTCATAATTCGGCAGCGGCGGCGCGGCCCTGCCGGTCGTCCCCTCAGCCGCGATGCTCGCCGGAGCCGGAGCCGGAGCGGTACCGTCCTGCGCAGCCGCGGCGGCCCCGTCGTCGCTAATGAGCCGCACGTTGCCGGTCTTATCGAAGTCCCTCGCCGGCTTCGGAGATTTCGGCGCCTGCGACCGGGCGGCCCGAGCGGGAGACGGGCTCGCTGAAGTCGGGCTCGTCGGAGCGGACTTCACGCCCGCGGACTTCACGCCCGCGGACTTCACGTCGGCTGACTTCGGGGCAGCAGGCTCTGTCCGATCCGTTTCGGCCGGTGCTGAAACCGCCGATGCTGACGCGGCTGTCGATTCCACTGAGACGGACGCGGCTAGCGCGGATCCGGCGGCAGTTGGTCTAGCTGGTTCTGATTCAACTGGATCTGATCCGGTTACCGCTGATCCGGTTGCCACTGGCGCGGTTACCGTTGGCGCTGAAGCGACAGGGGCTGACTCAGCCGCCTCTTCTCGCTGGTCCGCTAGTCCGCGGGCCGTGGCATCCGCTGACATTTGCGGCGCCCCCGGCGTCCTGGCGCGTGACGCATCGGCGGGCGTCTTGTTCCTGAGCTTGTCACTGATGAGCAGCAACTGGCCGATCCCGGCGAAGACACCGCGTAGGGCCTGAGCGGGGGCTTCCTTTATACGTTCACTGACCTGCGGAACCCGCATGTCACACTCTCCCTAGAGGACGGGGTACCTCGTGCTCCTGGAGGGGCACTCCGGGCAGCAGCGGTACCTCACAGCGCCCAGGCGGGCTTCCAGCATCCCCTGGCGCCAATTCATCGCTGTACGTCAGCGCGTTTTCTGATGGGTAATCTTCGCGCCTCTGATTATGAGCCGCAATACCTCGGGGCCGTGGCTGTTACCCCGCACTGGTTCCGAGACGTAATCAGCTACCAGCCAGAGTATGCCCTCAAGTCATAAGGAGTCCTGCTCCTCGGTTTGAGGCCATCTCACCGGATCTATGCCGATGCCAGACTAGTTCCTAATGCCGTAGAAATGTCGCACCCAAGGCATATTATCAAATGCATGTTCGATCTACAGCAGCCGGGAGCCGATCCCGGCACCACCACCCCACGTCCAGCCCGAGACCATAACCCAGCCGTCGGCCACCCCGAGACTCCCGCCGCGGCCGGGCCCGGCACGGACCGTGACTTTGATCCACCGGGGGAGGTGCCGTTGGAGCGGCTGGAGGCGCGGATCTGTGAGCTGGCCGGGCACCTAACCGCGGCGACGTGCCGGTTCCTGGTCCTGCTGGGCGATTTCGATGCCCGGCGGGGGTGGGCGTCGTGGGAGATGAGCAGCTGCGCGGCGTGGCTGTCGTGGAAGTGCCAGATGTCGGCCGGGACGGCGCGGGAGCATGTCCGGGTGGCGCGGGCGCTGCGGGACCTGCCGGTCATCCGCGCGGAGTTCGGTGCGGGGCGGCTGTCGTACGCCAAGGTGCGGGCGCTGACCCGGATCGCGGCCCCGGCCACCGAGCAGGGCCTGGCCGAGATCGCGGGGCCGATGACGGGGAATCAGCTGGAGCGGTTCGCTCGCGCCCACCGGCAGGTCACCGCCGCCGGGGAC
>JALYVS010000116.1 GCA_030853115.1 Actinomycetota bacterium | reverse complement strand
ATGCCAGCGTGGCCCGCAGCGAGCTCGTCGGCTTGATCACCGAGCTGACCGAGCAGATGCACACCGCCGCCGCCGAGCTCCAGTTCGAGGTCGCGGCCCGTTTCCGCGACGAGATCCGCGAGCTCAAGCACGAGCTCCGCGGCATGCACGCGGCCGGCGTCTGACCCGGCGATCACGAAGTGACGGAGCCTTACGCGGTCGACGACCTCAACGAGGCGGTGGCCAGCCGCTGGCGTGATCTCGACCCGATGCTGCCCGCCCCCCGCGCCCGGCCTGACGGGTGCCGGCTCGTGGTCAGCGGGGCCAACGGCCGTCCGGCCGGGGTGGGCTTCTGCCGTCACTGGCAGGTGCCTGACGACGCCCTGGAGCAGGTCTGGGGTACGGCGACCAGGCTGGAGCTGACCCCGAGGCTGAGGGAGCCGGACACCTTCGCCGCCCTCGACGAGCTGCTCGGGCAATGGCGCGACCACCTGGCCGCGCTGCCGGAGGCGAGCGGGGAAGACTCATCGGCGATAATCAACTGGCCCTCGCGGGACATCAGCGGAGTCAGGGCCCTGCTGAAGCACGGAATGCAGCCGATCGTCGTGATTGGCGTCCGGTCCGCGGGCCGCACCGTCGCGGACCGCGACCTGCCCCCGGGCGTGCTCATCCGCCCGGCGGATGCGGATGATCTCGATTCCGTGACCGAGCTGGAGATGGGCGTGATCCGGTTCGACGCGCACTTCGGCGCGGCCATCATGCGCCCGGCTACCGAGGCGCTGGTCCGGGTGGACACGCTTCAGGCGCTGACCAGGTGGCCAGGCTGGGCTTGGGTGGCCGAGCGGGACGGCAGGCTCGTCGGGCTGGTCCACGTCCAGCCGCCGCCGGAGTCGGCCTGGATCTCCTGCATGACCCGCCCTGGCACGACGGCGTACCTGCAGACGATGTTCGTGGGGCCCGATGTACGAGGCGGCGGACTGGGCGCGGCGCTCGTCGAGCACGCCCATGCCCAGCTCGACGCGCGGGGCATCTCGACCATTCTGTTGCACTACGCCCAGCTGAACCCGCTGTCCGCGCCGTTCTGGAACCGGATGGGATACCGGCCGCTGTGGACCGGCTGGGAGACCCGCCCGGCCTCGGCGCTGCGCTGAGGGCGGACGAAGCGGATGCCGCCGGCCGCGGCCCGGCATGATAGTTCATGGCGTGGCCGGAATGCTGAGGTTACTCTCATGGTTTCTCCCAGAAATGGGCCCAGCGGCGTTACGGCTACTTGTCAGCGGGGAACGTGACTAACGGGCTCGGGTAGCCGGCTAGCCAAGATGCCGGGAGAGGTGTGAAGTGCTAGTCAGCCTGATCGCCGCGGTCGTGGCGGCGTTGCTGTACGGCATCGCCGCGGTGATGCAGGCGATCGCGGTACGTACGGCCAGCCACAAATCGGCGACCGATGGCGCCGGGGGCATCGACCCCGGCCTGATGGTGCGGATGCTGCACCAGTGGCGGTTCGTGGCCAGTATCTGCCTCGATTCGCTTGGTTTCGTCGCCCAGCTCGTCGCGTTGCACCGGCTGCCGCTGTTCGCAGTACAGGCTTTTGTCGCCGCGAACCTCGCGGTCACCGCGGTGCTGGCTTCGTGGGTGATCGGCGTGACCCTGTCCTGGCGGGAGTGGCTGGCGGTCCTGGGCGTGGTGGCGGGCGTGGGCGTGCTCGGCTCCTCGGCCGGCGTCGAGGGCGCCGCTCAGGTGGGCGCGATATTCAAGCTCGCGCTGATCGTGGCGATCGCGGGGCTGGCCCTGGTCGGCCTGGCTGCGGCCAGGCTCAACGAGCCGTTCCGGACCACCGCGCTCGGCATGACGGCCGGTTTCGGCTACGGGGTGCTGAGCATCGCTGCCCGGGTCCTCAACGGTTTCTCGCCGGCCGAACTCGCCCGCGACCCGGCCGCCTACGCGGTCGCCGCAGCCGGCATCATCTCGTTCATGTTCTACGCCACCGCCCTGGAAAGTGGCAGCGTGACGGTTGCCACCGCCGCCGTGGTGCTGAGCGAGACCATTCCGCCCGCTGTCATCGGGGTTGTCTTCCTCGGTGACCAGACCCGCCCTGGTCTCGGCGTCGTGGCCTGGGCGGGTTTCTTCCTCGCTGTGGCCTCCGCCGTCATGCTGGCCAGATTCGGGGAGGCTCACCACGAAGAAGATGTGGCCAGGACCGACGCGGTGGCACATCGAGGCGCGAATGCCGGGCCGGCCGCCTGCGGCCTGTTATTCTGGTGGCCCGTGGACCTGCAGTTTTTCCTCGCCCTACCGGACACCACGGGAGCCTCATAGTGGCCGCATCATCACTTCAGTCCCGGCCTGCCCAAACCAGGCATCTCTTTGTCACCGGAGGCGTCGCCTCCAGCCTCGGCAAGGGACTGACCGCATCCAGCCTGGGCCGCCTGCTTAAGCTCAGGGGCCTACGGGTCACGATGCAGAAGCTCGACCCCTACCTCAACGTCGACCCGGGCACCATGAACCCGTTTCAGCACGGCGAGGTGTTCGTGACCGACGACGGCACCGAAACCGATCTGGACGTCGGGCACTACGAGCGCTTTCTCGACACCAACCTGGCGGGCGAGGCGAACGTGACGACCGGCCAGATCTACTCCACGGTCATCGCCAACGAGCGGCGCGGCGCTTACCTCGGCGACACCGTCCAGGTGATCCCGCACATCACCAACGAGATCAAGTCGCGCATCCTGCAGATGGCGGGCGACGATGTCGACGTAGTGATCACTGAGGTGGGGGGGACGGTCGGCGACATCGAGTCGCAGCCGTTCCTGGAGGCCATCCGGCAGATCAGGCACGAGATCGGCCGTGACCGCTGTTTCTTCCTGCACGTCAGCCTGCTGCCTTACATCGGTCCTTCCGGTGAGCTGAAGACCAAGCCGACCCAGCATTCGGTCGCCGCGCTGCGCAGCATCGGTATCCAGCCGGACGCGATCGTGGCCCGCTCCGACCGGCCGATCAACGCGAGCCTGAAACGCAAGATCAGCCTGATGTGCGACGTGGACGAGGAGGCGGTGGTCTCCGCGCCTGACGCGCCGTCCATCTACGACATCCCCAAGGTCCTGCACGCCGAGGGCCTGGACGCTTACGTCGTGCGGCGGCTCGGGCTGCCGTTCCGCGACGTGGACTGGACCAAGTGGGACGATCTGCTGCGCCGGGTGCACCGGCCCGCCCACAGCATCACCATCGCCCTGGTCGGCAAGTACGTCGACCTGCCCGACGCGTACCTATCGCCGGCCGAGGCGCTCAAGGCCGGCGGCTTCGCCAACGACGCGCAGGTCAACATCCGCTGGGTGATCAGCGACGCGTGCGAGGAGCCGGACAGCGCCGCCAGCGAGCTCGAGGGAGTCGACGGCATCTTGATCCCCGGCGGGTTCGGGGTCCGCGGCATCGAGGGCAAGATCGGCGCGATCCGGTACGCGCGTGAGCACGGCATCCCGATCCTCGGGCTCTGCCTGGGACTGCAGTGCATGGTCATCGAGGTGGCCCGCGACCTGGCCGGGCTGGCGGAGGCGGACAGCGCCGAGTTCAACCCGGACACTCCGCACCCGGTGATCGCCACGATGGCGGATCAGGAAGACGTGGTGGCGGGGGAACGGGACATGGGCGGCACCATGCGGCTGGGCCTGTATCCAGCCGCGCTGCGGCCAGGCACCCGCGTCGAGGAGCTGTACCAGAGCACCACCGCCGAAGAACGGCACCGGCACAGGTACGAGGTCAACAACACCTATCGCGCGGTGCTCGAGCAGGCCGGGCTGGTCTTCTCCGGTCTGTCGCCGGACGGGCACCTGGTGGAGTTCGCCGAGCTGGCCGACCATCCGTTCTTCGTCGGTACCCAGGCGCATCCGGAGTTCCTGTCCCGCCCCACCCGGCCGCACCCGCTGTTCAGCGGACTGATCGCGGCCGCCCTCGGCCGCGCCAAGGCGGTCCGCGCCGCGGCCGCCGCACGGGCCGTGGCCAGCGCATGAACATGACGGACGTGGCCGAGCAATGGCCCGTGGTCTCCTCGGCGGAGCTGGTCCGCGGCCGGCTGATCACCGTACGGACCGACAAGGTTCGCATGCCCGGCAACCAATTGGCCGAACGGGACGTGGTGATCCATCCCGGCGCGGTGGCCGTGCTGACCCTCGACGACGCGGACCGGATCCTGATGATCCGGCAGTACCGTCATCCCGTCGGCCACCTGCTCTGGGAGATCCCGGCCGGCCTGCGCGACGTCGGCGGCGAGGCGCCCTGGGTCACCGCGCAACGGGAGCTGGCGGAGGAGGCGTGCTACCGGGCGCGGGACTGGCGGGTGCTCGCCGACTATTACTCCTCGCCCGGCTACAGCACCGAACGCCTGCGTATCTTCCTCGCCCGCGACCCGGAACTGATCCCGGAAGCCGAACGCGACTTCGTCCCCGAAGACGAGGAGGCTTCCATCCTCACGGGCTGGCTGCCACTGGCGGAGGCGGTCCGCAAGGTGTTCGCCGGCGAGCTGCACAACGGGCCCGCGGCCCTGGGGATCATGGCGGCGTATGCTGCCAAGTTGCAGGGCTATGAGCGCCTTCGCCCCGCAGATGCACCCGAGGAGCAATGACGCTCCCCAAGGGAAGGACCGCCATGAAGGTTGGAATACCCCGGGAAATCAAGAACCACGAGTACCGGGTGGCGATCACGCCGGCCGGCGTGCACGAGCTGGTCCGCGGCGGCCATCAGGTGGTGATCGAGGCGCGGGCGGGGGAGGGCTCGTCCATTCCGGACGAGGACTTCACCGCGGCCGGGGCCAAGATCCTGCCCACGGCGGAAGACGTGTGGGCCGAGGCAGAGATGATCCTCAAGGTCAAGGAGCCGATCGCGGAGGAATACCACCGCATGCGCTCAGGGCAGGTCCTGTTCACCTACCTGCACCTAGCCGCCTCCAAACCCTGCACGGACGCGCTGCTCAGCTCGGGCGTCACCTCGATCGCGTACGAGACCGTCCAGGCGCCCGACGGGTCGCTGCCGCTGCTCGCCCCGATGTCTGAGGTCGCGGGCCGGATGGCGCCGCAGGTCGGCGCGCATCACCTGCAGCGTGACGGCGGCGGCCGCGGAGTGCTGATGGGCGGGGTCTCGGGCGTCTACGCCGCGAAAGTGGTCGTCCTCGGCGCGGGCGTCTCCGGCATGAATGCCGCCGCGATCGCGCTCGGCATGCAGGCCGAGGTGCTGCTCGTCGACCGGAACGTCACCAGGCTCCGCTCAGCGGATGCCATCTACCAGGGGCACTGCCAGACGGTCGCGTCCAACGCCTACGAGATCGAGCGCGCGGTCATCGACGCGGACCTGGTCATCGGCGCGGTGCTGGTGCCGGGTGCGAAGGCGCCCCGGCTGGTTACCGACGAGCTGGTGTCCCGGATGAAGCCGGGCGCGGTCCTGGTCGACATCTCCATCGATCAGGGCGGCTGCTTCGAGGGATCACGGCCTACCACCCATGCCGACCCGACGTACCGGGTGCACGACACGCTGTTCTACTGCGTGGCGAACATGCCAGGCGCGGTGCCGCACACGTCCACCTATGCGCTGACCAACGTCACGCTGCCCTACGTGGTGGAGATGGCGAACCTGGGCTGGCGGGACGCGCTCCGGGCCGATCCCGCCCTGGCACTGGGTCTTTCCACCCACGCGGGCTCGCTGAACTGCGAGCCGGTCGCCGAGGCGCACGCGCTGCCGTACACCCCGTCCAGCGAAGTCCTTAACTAGCCTGGCCGGATGACCCTCACGGACGCAGTCCGCGGCTACCTGCAGTACCTGGTCGTGGAGCGCGGGCTGGCGCCGAACACGGTCGAGTCCTACCGGCGGGACCTGCGTCGCTACGCCGCGGTGCTGGCCGGCCGCGGCACGACCAGGCTGGCGGAAGTTACCGCCGCCGACGTGGCGGAGTTCCTCGCCACGCTGCGGGAGGGCGACGACGAGCACGCGGCGCTGGCGGTCAGCTCGGCTGCTCGTGCGGTGATCGCGGTCCGCGGGCTGCACGCATTCGCGGTCGCCCAGGGGCTGGCCGAGCTGGACCCGGCCCGTGACGTGTCACCCCCGTCCCCGCCCGGGCGGCTGCCCAAGGCGATCGCGCTCAGCGAGGTGGAACGCCTGCTCGCCGCATCCGGCCCGCCCGACGGGGTCGATCCCCGGCAGCTCAGGGACCGGGCGCTGCTGGAGTTCCTCTACGGGACCGGAGCCCGGATCTCCGAGGCGACCGGCCTCGATATCGACGAGCTCCAGCTGGACCCGGCCGATCCCATGGTGCGGCTGATCGGCAAGGGCGGCAAGCACCGGGTGGTGCCAGTGGGGAGCTACGCCGCGCACGCGCTCGAGACCTACCTGGTACGGGCCAGGCCCGCGCTGGCCCGCGGGGGTCCAGCGGTATTCCTCAACGCGCGCGGCGGCCGCCTGACCCGGCAGGGTGCCTGGGGCGTGCTGCGCGCCGCGGCCGGACGCGCGGGCCTGGCCGAGGTATCCCCGCACACGCTGCGGCATTCGTTCGCCACCCACATGCTGGACGGCGGCGCCGACATCAGGGTGGTCCAGGAACTCCTGGGCCACGCCTCGGTGACCACGACTCAGATCTACACCCTGATCACGGTCGACCGGCTCCGTGAGGTCTACGCCTCATCCCATCCCCGCGCCCTCGGCTGACCCTTGACCCGCCGCCGATCCGGGTACACACTTCACTCTGCCACGCCCACAAGGAAGGTATTGCTTACGATGCGCAAGAAGCCTGTCATCCGTCTTCTGCTAGCAACAGCCACTTTGGTATCAGCAGCCACCGGAGTCGCGGCCGTCGGCGTCGCCACGTCCGGGGCCACTACCGCCAGCACGCCGGCGCTGCCCCGGCTTAACGCCCCCGGCCTGCACGCGGAGGCGGCTCCCGCGACCACGGCGGATGCCTGTGGCTACCAGGCGGCCATCCCCGCCGACCGCTTCAAGGGCATCCCCGTGTTCAACGCGGCGAAGGCAGCCCAGCCCTACATCGTCAGGTTCTTCACCACCCAGGGCGTGATCACCGTGCGCATGCTGACCAGTAAGGCGCCATGCACCACGTTCTCGTTCCGCTTCCTGGCCAGCAAGGGCTACTACAACCAGACCCACTGCCACCGGCTCACCACCCAAGGCATCTACGTCCTGCAGTGCGGCGATCCCACCGGGACCGGTTCCGGCGGCCCTGGTTACCAGTTCAATGACGAGAACCTGGCCGGCGCCACCTATCCCGCGGGCACGGTCGCCATGGCCAACGCCGGGCCTAACACCAACGGCAGTCAGTTCTTCTTCACCTGGAAAGACACCACGCTGGCGCCCGCCTACACGCCGTTCGGCACGGTTATCGGCGGCCTGAACGTCCTGCAGAAGATTGCCGCGGCCGGCGATGACCAGCAGAACGGACCTGGCGACGGCTACCCGAACCGCTACACCGCGTTCCTGTACGTGCAGATCATCCCCCAGACCTGACGCAGCCCGCCAGACGCGTCCCGCCTGATGCGTCCCGGCCCCGGGTCTCCGGCCCCCGGGGCCGCCGCTGCCCCGGGGCCGCCCGTCGGCCGGCCCCAGCATCCCCTCAGCCTCAGGGACCCATCCATCCCGCTCCAGCCAACTCCAGGGTGCCGACCAGCCGAAACCCCGCCCTCAAGGGCTTACCGAAGTGACGGGTGAGTTCGTTGACTCAGAAGTGAGCCCAGTGGTCAGGGGCCGAGCCGGCCGGCCAGCTCGGTCAGGGTCGGCCCGAGGGGAGCGTCGAGGGTCGCGGTGGCATACGGGTCGCCGCGGGTGGTCCCCTGGTTCACGATCACGACGGGCCGGTTCAGCGTCGCCGCGTGCCGGACATAACGGAACCCGGACATCACGGTGAGCGAGGAACCGAGAACGACCAGGGCGCTGGCTTGGGCCACCAGCGCGTAGCAGGCTTCGGTCCGTGGCTTCGGGACGTTCTCGCCGAAGAAAACCACGTCCGGCTTGAGCACGCCCTGGCATCCGGAACAGTCGACGACCTGGAAGGACTCGGTGGCCTCGGCCGCGAGCACGGCGTCCCCGTCCGGGTTGATCACAGCCGCCTCCGCGTCCCAGCCCGGATTGGCGGCCGCGAGCCGCCGGTCGAGTTCGGTGCGGGAGGTCCGCTGCCCGCACGACAGGCAGAGCACCCGGTGCAAGCTGCCGTGCAGCTCGGTCACTTCGGTCGCGCCTGCCGCCTGGTGCAGGCCGTCCACGTTCTGGGTGATGATCCCGGTCAGCAGCCCGCGCCGGCTGAGCTCAGCGACGGCACGATGACCCTGGTTCGGCACCGCCGCGGCGATATGCCGCCAGCCGAGGTAGCTCCGGGCCCAGTACCTGCGCCGGGCGGCGGCACTCCCGGTAAAGGTCTGGTAGGTCATCGGCGATGCCTTCCTGGCCAGGCCGGTCGGCCCGCGGTAATCCGGGATGCCTGACTCGGTGGACAGCCCGGCTCCGCTCAAGATGAGTACCCCGCCTGAGGCGACCAGATCAATCAGCATGCCGAACGATCCCGCTGTTCTCGCCTCGCTCAGCTGCGTCACCATTCCATGGTGCCTTATGCCCCACGGCTGTTGTGACCGGGCCGCTGTTACCGGGCCGCTGTCACAGGGCGGCCGCCCTGATCGCCTGCGACACGACGGCGGCGGCCTCGCGCTCGAACAAGATCGTGTAGTGGTTCGTCCCGGGTACCGTCTGCGGCCTGAGCTGCGGGACGCGTTCATGCCAGCTCGTCACGACCTCGGGCGGCAGCAGGCCAGGAGGCGCACCGAACATGCCCGCCGGGGCCGTCAGCAGCGGAGTCGGCTTGGTCAGGCGGCTCAGCGCGTCCGCGAACGGCTTGTCCGCCAGCACGTCACGGCCATCGGCACGCACCGCCTCCTCGGCGGCACGTGATCGCAGGTGACCGTTCTCGCCGACGAGGTCGTAGCGAGCGTAGGCCGCCACGTCGGCGGTCCAGTGCCCGGCCAGCGCCGGGTGCGCCCGCCAGAAATCCAGGTAAGCCTCAGCGTCGGGGTAGGTCTGCCGCAACCGGGTGATCGCCGGGCCCAGGGTCGCGTCGAGCACAGCGTCGAGGTCAGCTCCTTCCGGCACCGGAAGCGGCAGCGGCAGCCCGCCGTCCACCAGGACGAGCCGCTGCACCAGCTCCGGATGAGCGTCCCGGGTGAGCAGCGCGACGTAGGCGCCCATCGAATGCCCGGCGAGCACCGGACGGCCACCGAAATGCCTGAGCACCGCCGTTACATCCCGGGCGTGCGTGTCCAGTCCGTAAGGCCCGCGCAGGTCGCAGCTATGGCCGCGACCGCGCAGGTCAGGAGCGGCCAGGGTCCAGTCAGGAGGCATATGGCGAGCGACCGCCTGCCAAGACATGCCGGACGCGGTTATCCCGTGAACGGCGACCGCGATGCGCTTGCCCTTGCCCCACAGGAGCACGCGCAGATCCCCGCCGTCCACCGGAACGTTAACCAGCTGGAGTTGCATGTTTAGCCTCCACGGACCCGGCGGTTATGGCCGGAGCCGCCCGTATATAAAGCCTATTATCCGCTGTGCGGCTCAGTGCGTGAGGCCAGGTCGCAGATAAAGCCGGGCCGGCCAACCATGCCATGCTGGACGTTGACACTATTGCCAGGTGAACCAAGGTACGGAGGTGAGCGGGCTATGTCTTCGGCCCTTAGTTACTCGTCGGGGCAATCCGAGACGGGGCTACTTGGCGACACGATCGGCAGTAACTTCGACGCCACGGTGCGTGCGTTCGGTGACCGTGAGGCGCTCGTGGACCGGGCCGCGGGGCGGCGGTGGACCTATGCGGAACTAGCGGCCGACGTCGACGCGCTCGCGCTTGGCCTGCTCGAGATGGGCGTCAGCCCGCGGGACCGGGTCGGCATCTGGGCCCCGAACTGCGCGGAATGGACGCTGACCCAGTACGCCACGGCCAAGATCGGCGCGATCTTGGTGAACATCAATCCTGCCTACCGCACGAGCGAGCTTGAGTTCGTGCTCAACCAGTCGGGGGCCACGCTGCTGGTCGCGGCCGAGAAACTGAAAACCTCTGACTACGCCCAGATGATCGCCGAGGTGCGGCCGCGCTGCCGGAGCCTGTCGGACGTCGTCCTGCTCGGCAGCCCCCGGTGGCAGGAGCTTCTGGAGCACGGGCGCCAGGCTGATCGCGCGGCGCTGGAGCGCATCGAGCTGGACATCGACGATCCCATCAACATCCAGTACACCTCGGGCACCACAGGCTTCCCGAAGGGCGCGACGCTTTCGCACCACAACATCCTCAACAACGGATTTTTCGTCGGCGAGCTGTGCCACTACACCGAAGCCGACCGGATCTGCATCCCGGTGCCGTTTTACCACTGCTTCGGGATGGTCATGGGCAACCTCGCGGCGACCAGCCACGGGGCCTGCATGGTCATCCCCTCGCCGACCTTCGATCCGGCTGCAACCCTGCAAGCCGTTCAGGACGAACGGTGCACCTCGCTGTACGGGGTGCCCACGATGTTCATCGCCGAGCTTTCCGTGCCCGATGTGGCTAGCTACGACCTGTCCAGCCTGCGGACCGGCATCATGGCCGGCTCGCCCTGCCCGGTCGAGGTGATGAAGCAGGTTATCGAGCGGATGTCGATGACCGAGGTGGGGATCTGCTACGGCATGACCGAGACCTCGCCGGTATCCACCCAGACCCGTGCCGATGACTCCCTCGATCGCCGGGTGTCCACGGTGGGCCGGGTCGGGCCGCACCTGGAGGTCAAGGTCATCGACCCGGCGACCGGCGCCACCGTGCCGCGGGGCACGCCGGGCGAGCTATGCACCCGAGGGTATTCGGTCATGCTCGGCTACTGGGAGCAGCCGGATAAGACGGCCGAAGCGGTCGACCCGGCGCACTGGATGCACACCGGCGACTTGGCGGTGATGGATGACGAGGGGTATCTCGCCATCACCGGGCGCATCAAGGACATGGTGATCCGCGGCGGCGAGAACGTCTACCCGCGGGAGATCGAGGAATTCCTCTACACCCACCCTGACATCCTGGACGCCCAGGTCATCGGTGTTCCGGACGCTAAGTACGGTGAAGAGCTGATGGCCTGGGTGCGGCTGCGGCCCGGCGTCGCGACAGTGACCGCCGAGTCGTTGCGGGAGTTCTGCCGTGGGAAGCTGGCGCACTACAAGATCCCGCGGTATGTGCATATCGTCGACGACTTCCCGATGACGGTAACCGGCAAGGTGCGCAAGGTGGAGATGCGGGAGCGCTCGGTCGCCATCCTCGCCCTGGACAGCGCCCGGTGAAGGTCCTGATCGCGGGGGGTGCCGGCTATATCGGCAGCACGATCGCGTCGGCGTGCGCCGACGCGGGGATCAGCCCGGTGATCCTGGACAGCCTGGTCACCGGGCGGCGTGAGTTCACCGCCGGCCGCGCGTTCTACCCGGGTGATATCGCGGACGGCCCGTTGGTCGACCGCATCTTCACCGAGCACCCGGACATCTTCGCCGTTATTCACTGCGCGGCCCTGATCGTCGTCCCGGACTCGGTCGCCGACCCGGTCGGGTATTACCGCGCGAACGTGGCCAAGAGCCTGGACTTCGTCACGCACCTGCTGCGGAACGGCTGCAGCCGGCTGATCTTCAGTTCCTCGGCGTCCATCTACCAGGCGGCCCCGGACCTCACCGTCGACGAGGACTCGCTGCTCGGCCCGCAGAGCCCGTACGCGCGGACCAAGGCGGTGTGCGAGGCGATGTTCGCCGACATCGCCGCCGCCGGGCTCCTGCGGGTGCTGTCGCTGCGCTACTTCAACCCGATCGGCGCGGATCCCAAGATGCGCACCGGCCTGCCGGGCCGGCGGCCCACCCACGCCCTGGGCAAGATAATCCAGGCCTGCGAAGACGGCGCCCCGTTCCTGATCACCGGAACCGACTGGCCCACCAGGGACGGTTCAGGCCTGCGGGACTATATCCATGTCTGGGACCTGGCCGCGGCGCACGTGGCCGCGCTTACCCGGTTCGACGCCCTGCCCGGGCCGGCCACGGTCATCAACGTCGGCACCGGCGCGGGTACGACCGTGCTGGAACTTCTCGATGCGTTCAACCGGGTCGCCGATCACCCGGTCGAGGCGCAAGCGGCGCAGCGCCGGCCAGGTGACACGGTCGGTGCCTACACGCGCATCGACCGGGCGCAGCGCCTGCTGGGCTGGCGCCCGCAGTATGACGTCTCCGCCGGCATCCGCCATTCCCTCCAGTGGGCCGCGATCCGCGACGCGGTCCTGTCCGGCGCACCGGAGTAACCGCTTCGCCACCCCGCCAGCGGGCCGGTTCTGTCGCTCAGCGTGATCGGTCGCCCGCTCGTCGTCGTCCGCGCGTCGTCGTCCGCGCGTCGTCGTCCGCGCGCCGGCTTCGATGTTCCGTATATAAGACGAAAAATCTTGCCATGGCCGTGCCTGATAATGATCACGAACTTCAAGACGTTAGCGACAGATAAGTGATTGTATTGGTGGAAATCGGCGGAGAGCGTATGATCAGATCGCTTTGGTAGACAGTCCTTTCCAACTACGGGACTGTGGGGGAGCGGAGATGGGTCAGGAGATTCGACGGCGCACGCCGGGAACGCTGAGTCAGCAGTCGGAACCATCCTGGTCGACTGTGGCCGGCACCACGATGCATCTGTGGCTAGAACGCCACCACATCGTCAGCCAGCGTCCGGCACATGGCCGGCGGCGGCTCGTCGTCGTGCTGAGCGCGCTCGTCGCTATGGCCTTCGGCGCCGGGATCACGCTGGCCTTCACCGGAGCGGGCACGCAGGCGTCGCCCGGGGTGCGGCCGAGCGATGCGGCGCAGAGCATCTCTCCGCCGCAGCAAGCCACGGCTTACCGGCTGGCCGCGGCGAAGTGGATCAAGTCTGAGGTGACCGCTAGCGCGGACGTGTCCTGCGACCCCATCATGTGCCAGGCGGTTCAGCAGCAGGGTTTCCCCTCAGATCAGCTGATGGTGCTATCGACGACGGCGCCCGACCCGCAGGGCGCCGAGCTGATTATCGCGACCCGGGCCATCCGCGATCAGTTCGGCACCCGGCTGGTCAGCGTCTACGCGCCGCAGGTCATCGCGAGGTTCGGCTCCGGCCCGCAAGAGATAGAGATCCGCTATCTCGTTCCCGGCGGGTCCGCGGCCTACCTGGCTCAGCTCGCCAGAGACCGTACTGACCGCGTCCAGGGGGGTGACCAGCTGCTGACCAATAAGCATGTCCACGCCAGCGCCGCCGCTACGGCCGAACTTCGTGCTGGTCAGGTCGATCCGCGGCTGCTAGTAACGCTTGCGCAACTTGCGCACGGAATGGCAATCCAGCTGGTAGCGTTCGATGCCTCGTCGCCAGGTGAGGTCTCTGCCGTCCCGTGGCGCGGTGTCGAAATCGGCACGGCCGCACCGGGGGGCCTGTCGGCGATACGTTCGTTCTGGGCTGTGCAGCAAGGCATCTTCACGCCTGCCGTGATGCGCACGGCCAAGCTCGCAAACGGTGATTCAGTGTTCACGGTACGGTACGGCGCCCCCAGCCCTATGGGTCTAGGAGGCAATTAAAGATTCATAGCTTGGGGAGGGATCACAATGAGGTTTTCCGCACTAATCAGACGAATAACCATGCTGCTGGCCGCTACGGCTCTCCTGCTCGGGATTCCGGTTGCCGCTTACGCATCCTCGGCGACCACAGGTACCGGCTGGATCAGGCTTGCTCACCTGTCCCCGAACACGCCCGCGGTCGATGTCTACCTGTACTCGTTCGGTAATTCCAACGCGCAGATCGTGCTCCATCATGTCGCCTACGGCACGGTGTCGCCCTACGAGGCGGTCACCGCCGGTGACTACAGCGTGGCCATGCGGGCCTCGGGTGCCTCCGCCACCAGCCAGCCGGTGCTGTCCACCAGCGTGACGATCAAAGCCGACCACGCCTACACGGTGGCCGGCATGGGACCGGAGTCCGGACTGCGGCTCCAGGTCCTGGACGACGCCCTGACGACGCCCTCTGGCATGTCCCTGGTGCGGGTGATCCAGGCTTCCCTGAAGCAGCAGACGGTCAAGGTGACCTGCGGCGGGAAGACCATCGTGCCCAAGGCGCCGTTCGCCACCGTGAGCTCCTACCAGGCCATCCCGGCCGGGACCTGGACCATGGCCGCGGTCGGCGGCAGCGGGACGGCGGGACGGCGCATCACGCTCGCCGCGGGGACGGTCCACACTCTGGTGGTCCTGGACGCGGCCAGCGGACTTGAGATGGTCAGCCTGGAGGACGCGGCCGGCGCCGGCAAGCCGCCGCTAGGTGCGGCCTCGACCGGCTTCGGCGGGACCGCGGGGCATGGGCCGGGCTCACCGCTGCCCTGGGC